>CBEWZU010000022.1:0-30259 GCA_965561205.1 uncultured Archaeoglobaceae archaeon
CATAAATCGAATTTGAAGAGTTTGTCTGTGTGTTCTGTGTGTTCCGTGCGTTCTGTGTGTTCTGTGTTGAAAATGCCAAATTTTTTTCTCCATAGTACTCACGGAACACGGCGCACCCTCCCTCCCACAATAAGTGGACAAAACTCTGGGGAGCAACAACCGGGAGTGTCTTCGTTGAAGAAACAGTTCGCACCGCCGAATTGATCGAAGATCCTGAAGGGACAGTTCTCGGCAATAGCAAAGTTTATATAATTTGAGGTGCTTCTCATTTTTGAGAAGGTTTTGGGTTTTTCGAAACTGGTTTTGGCTTTCATTTTTAACCCACCTCTTCTTGTGTAATCGTGTTTAAACCGAATTTCTGTAGATAATCGTCAACAGCACGTCTGACAAGTTCACTCTGACTAATTCCGAGCTTTTTTGCTCCATCTCGAATTTTTTGGTCGAAACTTTCCGAGAGGCTGATTATTTTCCTAATTGTCGCATGACCCATAATAGTTAAACTATCCACTACTATTTAAACTTTTCTATACCGATTATGACAAAAAATATATAATAGATAATCTACATTCATAGTATGCCCAAAATGAAAAAGATTGGACTCGATTTAGTGGACTTAGAAATCCTCGCGACAATACGGTATATCGGTGAGGGGACTGCAACAAGCCTTGAGAAGATTCTGGGTATTTCAAGAGCAACGATCTCAGATCGATTGAAAAGCTTATCAGAAGAGGAGTTTTTGTCCGGTCCTGAAATTGATATTTCATCAGATCGCCTTAAGAAAGTCTACAAATTGAATCGATCTAAGTTTGAGGATGTGGTTGTAACATTACATGGTGTCCTGAACATGAAGCTGAGTAGTGTCAAAGTTCCAGTCCCAGTTGAAGATGTTAGGCAGATATTTGTGGATGCTTTATTTTCTCTAAGCTCTCAACCAGCACGGGTTTTAAAGAAATTAAAAAGTGGTGTGAACTTAGTAGATTTAATTGAGGGAATCCCTCAACATTTGTTCATTTTCACTTCGTCTCATGATTCCAAGAGTTCGCACTTTAGATTGTCACCTCTGTCGGTTCTGCTGTTAGAGATTAGCAATCTTATAGAAGTTAAAAATGGCGTTATACTCTTAACAGATCAAGGTGTTAGAGATATCCTCAGAATGTGGTTAGACAACATTTTTTGGAAAATAAAAGAGCTGAAGGAGTTTATTTCAAATGAGAGAGCATTACAAAATATCAAGAAAAGCATTATCGCATTTTTCGACGGAGAAGTGGATGTAAGAGAAATTTCAGAGAGTTTGCATCAGTCTCTCGATCAACTCCTCGAATAATCTTTTTTGCAACTTCTCGATCTCCTCGGAACTCGGAAGCTCACAGGCGGTGAACTTCGTCCTTGCATTTTCGAGATCTCTGAAGCCTTCAAGAGCGACTCTGAGGATTTTGAGCTTTTTACCGATCTCCGACATAGTCTATAACCTCAATCCGTATCTTCTTTGGAAGTATTCGACTTTCAGCGGAGCGACTTCTCTCATTCTATCTAAAGCTCCGTAGATACTTGCCTCTACGGACTCGATTATGAATTCACCGACGAATTCGTCCGTATTTCCGTCAAATCCTATCCACCCGCCGTATTCTCTTAGAAACTCCAAAATCCTCTTCGGCATCGGAATCGAAACCCTGATAAACTCCTCACTTTCAACCTTAATCGTCTGTTCCTCACTCACTTCTACCACCCCCATGATAAAATTAAATGAAGGCAGTCAATCGAGCTTGCTTGTGGATTTTTGGAATCGAAGCCGACTTTTTAGTCGTCTTGACTCCATTTTTCGGGTTCTTCTTGCTTTTATTCCTCCCATACAGGCTTTTTATCAACAGGTGTTGACTCCACAACTCTCGATCACGTCTTGACCACACCATCTTTAACACCTCGTAACTTTTCGAACTATGATAACTTTTAGAACCAATAACTATAAATACTTTTCGAATTATTGTAACTTATGGGTGAAAAATTACTTGGAACGTCCAAGATAAGTAGCGGTTTTAAGACAACGATTATTAGATCTGTCGTTGAAAAATTAGGCTTAAAAGAGGGGGACCTACTGGTTTATTACGAAAAAGACGGTGAAATCGTGATAAGAAAAGCCTGAAGGTGGTAGCATGGTTGACGCACAGCAAATAGCGGAGAAGATTCGAGACCTGATAATGGGAGCGATTCGAGAAGAGTTCAAGGAGTTCAAGGCTGAGGTTAGGGGACAGCTTGAAGGCTTTTCTAAAGCTATTGAAGGTATGAAGATCGCAATAGATAGCATGAACAAGAGGATGGACGGCATCGAGAGGAGACTCGACAACATGGACTCGGAGATCAGGGAAATCAGAAAAGAGCTTGTGGTTATTCACCGTAGAATCGACGAAACCAATCAAAGAATCGATCATTTATCGGATACAATTGTAACTCTCTCCTCAAGAATCGATAAACTTGCCGAAAAAGTTGAAGAGAACACGATAGAGCTTAAGGAACTCAAGGCTAAAGAGAAAGTCATTGAAGATATTTTAAGAAGACTTCAGAAACTTGAGGATCACGTCTTTGCCTAAGTAACGGTTAAAGTATTGGGTTAGCTCAAGCTGTGGTCCCTCTGGAGAAGTTCTAAATTTAGCTCGAAATCCTGAACTCTATTTCGTGTTTCATAATTCTAAGTTTTGAGATTATGTTTGAATTTTGCTTAATCCCCATCCCATCCACAGAGCCATGCAACGAAACCGGAGATCTGATCGATCTTGCTCTCGCCCATCTTTTGATCTTCTTGCTTTTTCCCTCCGTGTTCAAGCTCGTGGAAATACGCATCAGCTTCGGAGGCTTGCTTTATCTGATACTCCCGATACATTCTGCTTGCCCATCCGTCAATTATCGGTTCGGTTGCGGTTTCACCGCCGGGAGCATCTTCCTCATCGGGAGTGACCTGAAGCTGTTTCGAGAGGGATACTGTTGCTTGTTTGCTTTTTGCGATTCTCACTTGTTTTAAATTGACCACAGCTTGGAAAGTGTTCTTAGAACCTCCCTGCTTGATGTGTAAATCTTTTATCACGCAGTTTTCAAAGACACCCATACCGCAAACGAAGTCTATCGGCTCTTTCTCCTCGTAAAGCTCTTGTAATCTGAGGACTTCGTCCTGCATTAACGTTAGCTCCACCTTGAACTCCTTCGGTCTGTGGAAGATGTGATCTGCGATCTCAAAGCCTTCTTCTATCGAATGCGAGGGTAAATCCCCCTCTTCGCTCAAGTCCACGACTTCTATCGCCGTGAATTTTTCTCCACCTAACAGAATTTCTTCCATGTTATTTCCTCTTTTGCAGACTTTTTAAGTGGTCATCCAAAGATCTCCTCGAATTTATCAACAATCCGGGAATACCATTCATCCGCCTGCCTCACCTTCGCTAAATAGTGCATGGATCCCACAGTGATGGAAGTCCTACCTTGTATGAAATCGGCTACCGATTCTGGAACCCCATTCAGGATCAAAAAATTGTAGTTCCACTTTCGCAGGTATTTAGCACAAAAGCCTCTCCTCGAAAAGTAGTTTTCTATGCTGTGATGAGTGATATTCACTCTTTCCAGATTCTCTGCGAATTTTGAGGGGAGATAGACAAAATAGGATTTCTTCGATGATCTTTCGAAAAAGAGGGGATACTTCGCTATGTTTCCGTTCACCATTAGCCTCCTCTTATCGAATTCGTTTAGGAATTTTTCAGCTTCAGTGATCCTAATTCCAGAATAGGCTAAAACCTTGAAAACGATACGGTATCTCACATCGTTGAAGCGGTTGAATGCGTTGATAACTTCTTCATCTGAAGGAAAGTATGCATCGGCTTTGCTTCTCACTGTCTTTAATGGTCTTCTCAGCCTATTCGCTTGTTCGGGGGTGATTATTTCCTTCTCCTCGAGGAAATTAATGAAATTTCGAAGAGCGATCACCATGTGCTTCCGGGATGTCGATTTTTCTACGATCTCTTCCAAGTCTTCAGGTGTTTCGAAGCAATCACAGAACCTGTCAAGATAACGCAATATCGTGGATGCGTGTTTATTGGAAACTCTGTTTCGAATCCATTTCTCGAAATTGGTTCTGTAATCTCTGTATTTGATTAAATCTCCTCTCTCCTCTTTCAAGGATTTAGGGTCCGCTCCCGAAGGGGTTCGTGGGTTCGAATCCCACCCCCCGCATCAATTAATTTCTTTAGCGTAATTTAATTTCTCTTAGGAAAATATATTAAACGTCCTTTGGAGCAATATACCGATTATTGAACCGATAAGTAAAGGATTGAAATATCCTGTAAAAACCTTGATTTTCTCTCTTGTTGGCTCAACTAGGGACTAAATGGAATGAATCACCGGGTCTCAACTCTTTTGTTACAATGTATCCGACCTCTAAAATTCTTAATTTGACGTCATCTTGATTTACGATTCTAAATTTTTTAGGTATTTTTAAGATAAAGATTATTTTCTTTGCATCGATAGTTAAGTAAGTTTCGTTCCGCACTTTGATTCCTGTAAATGTCGTGTCAAAAAAGTAATTGGCTTCCCAAGTATCAAATTGAGTTCTTTTCATAAAGGAATTTATTTTAACCAAATTTCCTGGTTGCGAGACCCATATTGGTACCCACACGTGTGCCAACTCGTTTTTAATAAATGTTGACCTAATTATTATTTCTGGCATGTTTGTTTTTTGCATAACTTTGCTTTGGTCTCGTTAAATTGGTATTGAGAGACTGATCCATTTTCATGTATTTTCTCCCACAATCCAAAATCTTTGAATGTATGATTCTCTACTGAAATTGTAAATTCTGCTATCGTGTCTTTAAAGGGCTCTATGATTGAAATTTTCAGCGATTCCACTTTGTATTGTTTCTTAGCTGGAAAGTGATGATAAATTCGGACTAGTTCTGGTTTATTTTGTGCATAAGGAATGCTTGTATTAATGTAAATGTAAGTTACTACAGAAGCTATAAGTATACTTCCCATCAAAATTAGATTTTTCACACGACGTCTCCACGCTGCGAATTTAAAAAATTTTCTATGGCATAAGTACAGACTGTCAAGATAAGGTTAAATTCTAAAAATGAGATAAGAGAGGTATGCTTCCGAAATTAGAGGATCTGATTAGGATTGTAAAGAAGAGGAAGGTATTCAAGAGGAACAAGAAGAGTTTGGAGGTGAAGGTGATAGCGGGGTTGTTGTATTATTTTGGACTTTCGACGAGGAAAACGAGCGAGGTTCTCAGTCTATTTGAAGAAATCAGTCACGAGTCTGTTCGAAGGTATTACCACAGTCTGCGAAAAGTTTTTAAAGAACCGAGAAAGAAACGAAGAAGGCTAATAGCAGTAGATGAGACCGTTCTAAAGGTGGGAAAGACTCGAATCTACGTTTGGACGGCTATCGACGTTGATACAATGGAATGCTTGGGTATTTGGGTTTCTACTACAAGAAATTTTTTAGATGCTACGACTTTTATAAAATCAACGCTTAAATTCTGTAAGAATAAACCAACCTTCGTAGTCGATAGAGGTCCCTGGTACCCACTCGCTTTCCTAATCTTGCGTCTTAAATTTAAACAGGAAACTTTTGACGACAGAAATGCAGTCGAATCTTTCTTCTCCATCCTCAAAAAACGCACTAAAGCTTTCCACAACCGCTTCTCCCATAACTCTACCTTATCCACTACCCTCTCTTGGCTCAATAGCCTTCTACCACGCCTATAACTTTACTACCCCCCTATCTTGACTGTTATGCATAAGTATGAATCCCAAAAAATTTAAATTTCCAAAGATGACTCCGATAAAGAAAGAATTCAGTCTTCTTTACTCCTTCAGACACATACCTTTTCTCTGAGATCTACTTTATGATACTACCCCTTTCTATCTGATCCCTTAACACAATTGCTTCCAAAGCTATTTGTTCTGAGTTGAACAATGATTGTTGTTTCCATTTCTTTGCTCTTCAACATATTTTGAGGCTTTTCTATGGTTTGCATACTGTGTTCACTACGGCCTTTCTAGCCAAACCTACCTCGAAACAAAAGTGCCCCGGCCGGGACTTGAACCCGGGTCCGGGAGTCCGCAGCCCCCGAGGATATCCACTACCCTACCGGGGCACATGTCAACATCACAAGAGGAAAATAAATATCTTGTGGCATTTCAGTAGTTCACAAAGTAACATTGTTCATTCTTATAGTTGTCACCAATTAATACTAACGCTGGTCGATATTTCAGTTGGCAATCTGTTGATATTTGTTTGTTAAATTGTTAAAATTCGCTAGAAATTGCTGTATAAATTTATCAGAATTCGAATTCCCTAAATCAAAATCTATAGACATAAAAACTCATCTTCCCAAGAAATTCTTTGAAGAGGTTGCAATGTATTATGGTCACCACCTTAAAGCAGAGGTTTATATTCCAGATAAGATACCGACAAAAGGGATAGGATAGCAGAATCCACACTTGTTAAGGAAACAACTGAGAAACTAAAAGAGCTTGATATTGCTGATAGAATGGCGGAAATAGCCGTGAGATGGCTGAAGAAGATGGGAATTCTTAGAGGAGACAAAATCCTTCGAACTCCTAAAGGCAAGGAAAGAACGATTTCGTTTTACGATGATACGCTGTTTTTAGACTACATCTCAAAAAAGATGAAGGGTTTCGGTTTAAGGAAGAAACGTTACTCATAGATGGTGTTGCACTTGCCTATGCATACTTAAAGAGTGGGGTGAACCCAATTCTTAGGGCTGCGAAGCTCTTTGCCGATGAACTCAGTAGACAATTCGTGCCAAAAGGAGTTCTAAAGAAAAAGGCATGCAAACTTACTTTCAAAGTTTATGACTATGGATGCTGAAGTTTGCAATGATTGCCTTAGCGGACGCCGTGAGAAGCTGTGAAGTAGTTCCAGCCCTTCATAGGTTGCTTTTGACAAAAACTGGAAGAGCTGAGGTTAAGCTTCTAAGGCAAAATCCTGCAAGTATCCCTCGGGCAAAGTAAAAGAAAAGGTTACAGCAAGAGATGCTCGGAAAAATCTACCCAAAACTGTAAAGAAGGTGTCGATTATTGATCCAGAGTTGCTCAGCGTTGCTGGCTTTCCCTCTGGTTCCTTTGCGGACTTGCAGTCAGTCATGCTTTGAGTAGATTGAGGAATAAAGATGCTATTGCTGCTGATGCTATACTTCAGGCAGCCTACAACATTAGCAGGGAAGAATTGGTGATATCATTCAGAGATACTGCAAGGCTAGTATTTGATGTCCTTTTTGAAGTATAATAGTATCTTAGAATAATATTTGGTAATGGCGATTAGAGGTTATTTACTTAAATTTAAAAATTGTTAAGAGCCTACGGCCCTGAAACTAAGTTTCTAGGGCCCGGACCGGAACTATTGACTTCGGGTTAAAGCCCCGGATGACTTTCAGAAAGGGGTATAATTTGAAATACTGTTTTTGGAGAGGTGAAAGCAATGCCATTTCATGACGACGAGAGAAAATACCGGAGAATGTTATCAAAGATCGAAGCGAACTTCCCAGAAAGTTTTCCTACAATTCAGGATTTTGCCTATGATCTAATAGCCCAAGGAATCAGCGTATCGAGAGTCTATTCGTACCTTCTCTGGTTGCACAATGCTCTGAAGATGATCAGGAAATCAATTGAAGAATGGGATAGACTTGATGTTAGGAAAGCAATAAACGAGTATCAGGTCCTTGTCAACGAGGGAAAAATCTCAGAACATTCGTTGAGAGAATTGAAAAAAGCGTTAAGGAGGTTTTTTAGATGGCTTGGAAAAGAGAAAGTCGTTGACTGGTATTCACTTGGAGAAGTGGAACCAAAGGTATCTCCACAAGACCTCATCACTGAAGAAGAGTTTGAAAGAATGATCAAGGCATGCATGAATTCACGGGATAGAGCTTTGCTCAGTCTGCTCTACGAAACTGGAGCGAGAATAGGAGAAATAGGAAGTATGAAAATAAAAGATGTCACTTTTGATGAGTATGGAGCAGTTGTATGGTTACCCAAATCCAAAACGAAGAGAAGGAAACTCAGAGTTGTTTACTCTTCCTCTTTTCTATCTGCATGGATATCCGATCATCCTCTAAAAGACGACCCTGAGTCCCCACTCTGGATAAAACTCACAGGAAGAAACGCTCTCAAAGCAATGGAATATGCTGATATCAGAGCTCAAATAAAGAAGATAGCTAAAAGAGCTGGAATAAAGAAGAGAATTTACCCCCATCTTTTCAGGCATACAAGAGCTACAAGACTTCTTGCAAAGGTTCCAGAATCAATTGGAGCAAAATACATGGGATGGATTAACGGCAGTAAGATGGTTAGCGTTTACGTCCATTTAGCAAGTGAGGATGTCGAAGAAGCAATCCTGAGAATGCATGGCATCAAAGCGAACGGTAACAGCGATGATTTGGAAGTCAGGCAGTGTCCTCGCTGTCTTATGGTCAATCCGGCGGTGTCCAGATTCTGCTCAAGATGCGGTTTACCGCTTACAGAGGAGGCAATTCAAGAGATAGAAGAATGGGAGAAGAGGAAGAGCGAGGCGTTAAACGAGTTGACAAACCCACAGTTCATCAAGATCTTCATGGGAATGCAGAGAGAAATTGAAATGCTTAAAGCTGAGATTGAGAAATTGAGAAAAGGTGAGTTCGAATGAAGTACTTACGTTGGGATGAAACGCTCTTCAAGAATGAAAGTGTTTTTGATCCCGACTATCTGCCCGATGCTTTACTCCACAGAGAGAAGCAATTAACAGCACTGGCAGCAAATCTAAGACCTGTTCTAAGAAATTCAACACCGATTCACACACTTCTTTTTGGTCCTCCGGCTACCGGTAAAACATCGGCAATGAAAACAATCCTGAAGGAGATAAGAGACCACGCTTATACAGCCTACATTCGCTGTCCTCTCGCAAGAACCGCTTACAAGGTTATGGCAAGGATATTTGAATGCGTTTGCATGCATCAACCTCCGCAGACTGGTGTATCCATTACAAGGCTCTACGATTCTATCTGCCAGAAGCTTGCTGATGATGGAAGAACACTGATTGTTGCCCTCGACGATTTCAACTTCTTGGATGACGAAGCAATAAACGACATCCTCTACACCCTTTTGAAGGCTCATGAAGAGTATTCAGTTAAGATCGGAATAATTGCAGCAACTACTGAAAGAGTTATGCTCGACGTTAAGACTGGAGCAATCTTTCATCCTGATGAGATATATTTCCCGTTATATGATGAAGATGAGATCAGAGATATTCTAAGGCAAAGGGTTAAGCTCGGTTTCTACAAGGATGCGATGACGGAAGAGGCATTTGAAAGAATCGTTGAACTGACTGCCAAGGTATGCGATTTACGTTTCGGCATATATCTGCTCAGAATGGCAGGAATTGAGGCGGAAAGAAGGGCTTCAAGAATGGTTGAGGTTGAGGACGTTGAAAGAGTTTATGAAGGAGGCGCAAAAGTTTTCCTCGCCAAGTCCATTTCAGCCCTGAATTCGGATGAGAGGGAGACGCTAAAAATCATTTACTCCATAAAGGAAGATGTAAATTCGGGAGACGTTTTCAAAATCCTCAAAAACGAGGTAAACATGAGCTACACCCGCTTCTACGAGATAATCAACAAGCTCGAAAGGCTCAGACTGATTGATGTCGTTATGGGCAGAAAGGGTAAAGGAAGGACGAGGTACATAATCAAAAAGTACGATCCCGTTGTGGTGATGGCTGCCTTAGAATATTAGATTAGTTAGTAGGTATAACCATCTCTACAACTCCAATCACCTCAATCTTTTAAAATATCCCTCTTTTTCAGGCTTTCTAAGAGGAACGGATAAGCTTCCAAGTATCTGTTTTCTATCCTGCAGGGTACTGGTAGCTTTTTTCTCAAGGCTTCCACCCCCTCTTCTCTAAAAATGTCATACATCATCGCAACCCAAAACGGAATACCTTTCTCAGCGAGGGCTTCGAAGGCATCCAACTGATAACGGAAGATTCCAGCAGTAAGCGCATAGTAGGTTGCAACCCACAGTGTTCCCTGTGACTATCCTAACGTAATAACGGGTGTAGCGGAATCTGTAGTATTTTCTCTTGTCACCTCGCATTACAATCTTTTCGACTCTCTTAGCCCTTTCTATCGGATTAAACGATTTCATACTAACGATTCCCTCGACATTTTTTACGTTTCCTGCGTCTTAAATGTTAATGAGTGGATTTGATAACTTTAGTGATTAAGAAAAACAGATAGAGAGTCAATAGGACGACATTTCACCCTCTAAAACCCAGCTTAACCTCTGTCGGCAGATATCCTGTTCGTTACCACATACTTTTTTAGGATGTATAGTATCAGAGAGCGATCTATCACATTCAAAACTCTTCCCAACAACTCTGATCTTAAAGTGATGTCGGTCTGAAAGGGAATATTCTCTAAGTGACTATGGTAATCTGTGGTATTTCTATTTGCAGCTGCATGGGTAGAATTAAATTTCATCCTTAATTCCCAAAGAAGACTTAGTAGCACCAAAATTTTAGAATGTTCATGATGATACGGGATCCATAATCAATAAATAGAACACGGCACAATTAAGCTGGGGATGCCAATGTCTGATTTACTCCAATGCTATATCAAAATCAAGGAGCGTTTATTGAATCTCGAAATTAGAAGATTGCAAGAGGAAATTGAATCGCTTAAAAGAGCTCATAAAAATGTTTGCTCAGGAAATTATGATTCAGCTGTTAGAGATCTCGAAAAGATTGGAGTTGTACTTGGAGAATGGGGCGCCTATGGCGGGGCTTCTCTCCTCTTAAAGTTTTTAATTAAAAAGAGAATCGATAAATACGATGTCGGAGAGACTTGGTCACTATTTGAATATGAGTTTACACCAGATAGGTATAAAGATCACGATTACCTCATTACCCAGTCGATAGAAAGTATCTCTGACCTCTTTCGAGTAATACGTGAAGTTGAGCGGTCTGAGGTCCTTACTGAACTTGATAGATTGCATATATATCTGGATGTAAAAGAGAAACTGGAATGGCTGGTTAGAGACTTGGAGAGGTTGATTGTGCCGGATGCTGTTAGAAAACATATACTCGATGAAATCAAATCTTGGACCGAATGGACTGACGAAGAAGAGAGAAGAATTGAAAAGTGTGTCGAAAATGGAGAGTTTTTCGAACTTATCCAAATAATAAGAGCTAAAACTCTAGAACTTTCCGATGCCATTTCAAAGAGACACAAGACGGACTTGAACGCAGCTAAAATTATCTCATCGAAATTAGGAGTTAGGGATAAGCTGGATTTCAACGAATGCAAAAATCTAATTTTGAGTGTAGATAATTTAAGTGATCTCAAAGGAATTGGAAACTTAGTGGGATTGTATTCGGAAATCAATCCTAACGAGATAGGAGATCTGTTCAGTATCTACAACCAAAAACGGTGGGAAATCGTTGATAGATTGAAAAATATGGGGTACGATGGCTGGAAAAAACTCATAGAAGAAACCAATGATCCAGAAGAGCTTGTAATCTGCTATTTTGAACTATGCTATGATGATAAACTTTCAGAAAGCAACAGAGAAACGTTATGGTCTGTAATTGAGGAGAA
The DNA here is from genome assembly GCA_965561205.1 of uncultured Archaeoglobaceae archaeon. Taxonomy (GTDB): domain Archaea; phylum Halobacteriota; class Archaeoglobi; order Archaeoglobales; family Archaeoglobaceae; genus Geoglobus. The sequence continues at coordinate 11,627 of CBEWZU010000022.1, forward strand.
ACTTGGTCTACAACATTAGAAGAAATAAAAGGACATCCACTTCAATTTTGCAATTACCGTTCTCCTTATGTAATTCAGGACTTCTTGGTAAGAGAATGCTTTTCCATCTTTCCCTAAACTATATGCGGCTTCTCTAACAAGCTCATAAGCAGTTTTTCTGTAGATAGGGGAAGTCATAACACCTTTCCTCTGATCAATTTGTAATCTCCCTCGGTGCAGAGAATGCTACTCATATTCATTCCAATCCTTATATTTTAACTTTAAATCTACTTGCATTGAGAATTGTTATACCGACAAGCTTGTTTTCCCTGTATCTTAACAGAATACCCTCATCCGTTATTTCAGTATCTGTGGCTTTTTGAGGTCTTTCAAAGCTTATGTAGAGCACGTCGGCTTCCTTATCGTAATCAACATGAAACCTCTTTGCAGGAAAATCCAAAAGAATGGGAATTGCATCAACTATTTTCTTCACTTCTTCTGCCATACTATCCCTCTTTTCAACACCTTATCTACTTTTTTAGTTATGAAAGCCGTAATTATAAAACCATCGTTCTCAAGTTCCTTATACACAACAACCAAATATTTGTCGTTAATCTTTCTCACTGCTAAAAGTTCATCGGTCCAGCCTCTGACTATGTAATCCGGATCTTCGACGGTTATCAGAACATCATCAGATAAGCCAGCAAGCTCGTCATGGTTCTCAACGATGTGAAACCATCTTTCTTCGGTTAGCCTTATCGGAACTCCATTCTTGGATACAGCTATTCCTATCATTCTGCCACGCTCATGATTAGATCGTAGTCCTCCTTTGGAATCTCTCTCATAGCTTTACCCATCAAATGTCCGCTCCACTTCTTTTTGTTGGTGATAAACTTCAGCTTGGGAATTAAGGGTTTGAACTCAACAGGCTTATCAAAGATTTTAATGGGTTTTAGCTTAATTCTCAAGGGAAAAGTTTCATTTCCCATACCTTTTGGAGCTTTGAAAATCCTGCTTGAATCCCTGAAAACCTCAGATGCTGCTTCATAAACAGCAACTATTCTTGGTTCCTTAACCATATCTTTATCTCTTTCCTGTTTGAGGTAGATGAGGAGTTTATCTCCGGGTTTTACCTTTGCAATGGTGTTTTTGTGTCTCTCAGGGACGCCCCAGATGTTTTTCTCCCTGATCACCTTCCAGTTATCTTCAGTTGTTATGCAGAGCCAGTATTTCATAAAAATCACCTCATTTCTTAAATAAAATCGAAATCAAATAAGGATTTGCCCTTACTATCGCCTTTTTCTTCTTGTTTTTGGGTCTTTAGCAATTCATCAAGCAAGGTTGCGCCCTCATTCTTGAAAAAGTCCTTTCCTTCTAAATAATCTATTATTCTTCCACTATCTAGAATTTCTCTTTTTAGTGTAGAGGTTTCGAAGAGCGTTATAAGACCATTAATTGAATTTGTCGCAAGTTCTGCTTTCCACCTATTTTCAAGCTTTGGAATGATGTTAGCAATTCTTTTTACGCTCTTGTTTTCCAAATTCACTAGATCGTGTGGTTTGTAATAATATGCGCTGATATCAAAAATACTAGTGCTTCTTTTTAATAAGTCCTGCTCAAATTCTTCTTTGCTCCGATATCCTTTCTTTTTCCAGTAGTCTGAATCATCGAAATATCTCATAATTCCCTTGAAAGGTGCACCTATGAAATCCCCGTAATCGAAAATTCCTAAAAAATCTGAAGGGGCCATGTTGTTTTCTCCGAGAATCCCACGAGGGAGTTTTCGAAGATTAGTCTGATAGATTACTAAGTTTTTAGAATTTTCATCGAAAAACTTGTTAGCAGTCCTCCAGAATGTTCTCATTTTTCTGATCGTGTTTCTGTTTTCAAATCCTTTACCTTTAAAGTCTACCCATATGTTGGTATAGCCCATTTTTGCATAATGTGACAATATTTCGTCCCGCATATTGGCTGGAAAATCGAGATCGAAAGGAACAAATATTGGCTTGTTATTTTTTTCTGTAAACGTTTTTACGGCATTATCTACATACCTGCAAAAAGACTTTGCGTCATATTCTATCGCAGTTTTCGTCGATCTTCCATATCTCACATGCGGTACAAACAGTATTTCAGAGAATGCATAAATTGCGTCAAGAAAGTCTTCAAAACGATTGGCAAATTTTTTCTGAGGAAAATCCGAAAACGAAAATACTGTAGAAGTACCCTCTTTCGCCAGCTTTTCAGTTACTCTCAAAAAAGATCTTACTTTTGAGTCGTCATTTTCATCCAGAGCACTCTTGATGGAATTGTATTGCTTGTCCATGTATATGACTCTATTTGCTTCAAAAATTGTTTCTTTTGTCCGTATGTTAAGTATTTCTTTCTTAACAACTTTTGGCACATCAGAATTGAGAAAAACATTTCTGATGGGAGTCCATATTTCTTTTCGACCCAAATTAATCCTTTTAAGGATGATGCTAGGCAGGTCTTGACAAGAAACGGTCTCCTCCACTGACGTGTGGAGTTCTATTTTCGGCATCCATTCACCTCATCTAAAAGTTTGTTTATAACATCTATATTTTTTTCTGTCAGATTGAAAGGTCTACTGCCCTTATTGATGGCCTCTTTTACTCTGTGCAATACTGTAAGAGTTTCGTCGCTTGTTATCTTTTCTTCAACACAGCAACAGTCCACAACAAATCTCAGGCTGTATTTAATGAAGGGTGACAGATCAGGAATATTTCTCTCAACAAACCTGCGTGCAGGATTGTCGTCCAAAATCAGTGAATGCAACTCTGATTTCTTGTAGAGTTGATGTGCTATAGCCATACACTCATATTCGCCCTTTTCGAAGATTTTGTCTCCGATTATACTTAACAGTGCAGCATAATTGTACTCATTTGGAATTCTAACTAATTCCCTAAATTTTATGCGGTTAAGTACATCTCCATGTTTTTCTGCAATCTCATTTAAAACCACTTTGCCAACGTGAAATCTGTATTTTTGAAGAATTTTTGTGAGTATTTCTGGATTATCAATTTCATCAGGGGACATGAAAGCTATGTAAAACGTGCTATCGCTAACCACCGACTCCGTCATTTGATCCACCATGCATTCCTTACCCTTTCCAAAAGGACATCCCTTCTGTCTTCTGGAACTACTCCTTTCTTTACAAGCCTATCGACAATCTTCTCTGACTTTTGAAGAATTAACCTAGATAGCGCTGATTTTTTAGAGAACTCTTTGTTAGTTTCGTCGGTGTAAAGCAGAAACAGAAGTTCATCCCACTCCAAGCGGGTATATAAAGGCACTATCAGATCCACGGCGGAAATTAGAGCTAATGCATCATCATTTTCTTTAGCTTTTTCGTTTAATGCTCTGTCAATTTTTTCATATAACTCTTTCCCTTTTTCAGTGAGTTCCAGATACCCTCCTTTTACTTCTTCAGCTTCAGAACGGTTTACTGGGGGAATATATTTCCAGCAACCGATCAGAAAAGTTGGATTTTTTACCAGATCATCAAGGTCACGTGAATAGGGGCCCTTCAGGTGGGCAACAAAATCTACAAGCTTCCTGACTTCTGGATGAAACTTCCAGAGAAAGAAGTAGATCTTATGCAAGTGGAGCATGCTTATCCTGCCTCCGGCCTTCCCCAGAATGAGCAGGATCAGAATTTCTGCATTCCGTATTTCCTTTTCATCCTGAGTGAGTTCGGATTGCATAGTGTCACACCCTAAATTTAGTGTTAACGATATTTTCTAGAACATCTCTCACACTGTCGGGAATTTGATTTAATTCAACCATTTTATTTGCAATTTTCTTTCCATGCTTTATTTTATTATAGAGCTTGCCTTTTTCATGAAGCTCTTTTATCAATTTCTCATTTTCGGGATTATTTGGATCGTAGTCACCCCTTCTTTTAAATAACTCTCTACTTAATTTTATAGGGACATCTTCGTAAAATCCTATTTCGAAGTCCAGTTCAATATTCAAAGCCAGTTCTATAGCTTCTTTTGTGAACAAATTTTCTATAGTTCTTACGTATTTCCCGTTCTTTTTCCAGAAATAAACAGGTATTCCAGCATTTTCAAATTTCGATTTAAGGTCTTCCTTATCCTCTGATAGATTCGAAGATTCACTCCTAATATCAGAATCTAAAATTACGGCAATATTCGGATTGACTGTTAGTAGTGTAGATGGATCTTGATGTTTTATGTTTGATCCACCTATCGGAAGTACTGCAATATTGTACTCATCCCAATTCTTAAAAATGGCATCTGCAAATATTTTTACAATTTCCACATCTGAAGGACCTTCAACAAGAATGATGCCGTTAGTTAGGAAGATGTCACTGGGAGATATTCCAAGCTCTTCAAGAATCTCTTTGTCTCCTTCAAATTTCCTTAGCTTTGTTTCACCATTCTCTTTAATCAGCAAGTACGTGGTAGCTAAATCCGATTTATCAACAAATATATTAGAGTGTGTGGAAATTATTACCTGTCCTTCTTTGCTGATGTCCTTTAGTATTGAACACATCTTTTTTTGGGCTCCAATGTGTAAGTAAATCTCAGGTTCTTCAAAAAGTAGAACGTAACCCTTACCAATTTTTAATTGACGATAAATTTCAAGCATTGCAAGAATCAGATACCTCTGCATACCGCTACCTCTATGAACAATTGAAATTTCCTTTCTAAGGTATTTGTCTTTGATCTTTATTTCAGGATTGAACGCCTTTTCTAGTTTAAGTTCTGGAATGTCAATTACTACATCTTCAATTTCGTCCCACATTTTTGATAGTTCCCTTCTTAAAGAGTCTCTAATCGCTTCTGTTTCTCTTTGAATGGCATCCTTTAATTTCCTTTTTAGAGTGGATACGCTTTCTGTTTGGGCTTTTTCCTCACTAGTTTTTTCAATTATGGGTAGGAATAGTTCAGAAGATATAGTGTTTCGTCCAAACTTTAGTTCATCCTCTACACTTTTAACAGCGGGGATTAACAAAACATGTGGGAGATATTTTTCTAAAGTTCCGTAAGTAATCTTTTCATTTCCCAAAAAGTACGCACCTTTTTTAGGTTTTTCACTGAACTGAAAAACTACCTTGATTTCAATTTCATCATCACCATGATATTGACTAATATTTCTTGCCAATTCTTCCTTTAGACTCTCTGGAACTCTAAAAAGGAGAGATATTTCACATTTTTTTCTTATTCCCTTGTGAAAATCTTCGGCTGATAAGCTCTGGTTTTTGCATGCAACGTGGATTGCTCTTAGTATGTTAGATTTACCAACATCATTTTTGCCTATCAAGGTGGTAAATTTCCCAATCTTCAGATATTCGCCATTCTCAGGAAATATCCGACATGAACGATAATTTTTCAACTTAACGCCTACAAGTTCCAGTTTTTCTGAATTATTGGATGAAGACATTTTTAATTACCCCCTTCAATCACCCTCACCCACTCATGCTGCTTGATTCTCTCAATCAACCCCATGATCTCTTTATCTGCTTTGATTGCTTCGACAACTTCTTTTATCGTTTTGAGATATTCTTCCTTCATCTTCTCCATTCTCTGCTTTTCTTCCTCGCTTAAGGGTTCGATTGAGTAGGCGAGCTTTGCGTAGCTGTCGTAGTCTATGGGTTTGAGGTATTTTGCCACGAGGTCGATCAGGAAGGGGCCGTTTTCGAGCTGGGGGTAGATTGGTTCCTCGCCTTCCTCGATGGCTTTTTTGCTGTCTTCGATGAATTTTTGTTTGAAATAGAGTTCATAGACTATATTGTTTGAAATAGCCTCCAAAAAATCAATTAATTCCTTCAGTGTTTTACTTTCAAGTTGGGTATATACGTTGTATATTTGTAATAAATAGTTACAAAGTATTTTAGAGACTAAAAATTCAATTGAATTCTTATTAAAAGCAATTATTGGTAACTCTTGCAAATACTCAGTTTTGTATCTGAGGTAACCGCCTCTAATTTTTGGCGACCAGTTTCTGATTATGAACTCAATCAAACTTGAGTTGAGTAATAACAATATACTTTTCTCCATCCCTTTATATTCCGCTTTGAAACTCATACCATAAAGAGTATTTGGGAAGATAAATGAACCGAGGACATCTATAGCAAACTCATTAGATTTTGCGATATCAGGTGTTATTATTTTATTTTTATTTAGGACCTCTTTAGGACAATGATAATATTCGTATCTTTCGCCACCTTTGCCCTTGTTATCATAGAGGTCATTGATAAATTGATCTAAATGCCCCTTAACTTGGGGGAACTCAGATAAATTAACTAAATTTAGATCATCGTCATATGGGAATATAATGTATGAGTCATTCTGCCAACATATAACATATCGATCAATGTTTTTAGTTTTTATAAATGGTTTTATTATTTTACTTTCCAATTCTTCCCTAATCGAATCCAAAACATATGCTTTCTCTGGTCCAGGTCTAACACCCTCATATACTTTCGCAAACTCTACCAACTTAGGTTGCCGCAGACAGAAATCAATTATTTCCTTATTTAGCTTATCAACAAACTCCCAATTTTTAGCAGATTCTATATCGATTAGTTTTCTTTTAGCAGAGGACAAGATATCTTCTATATTAGCATCTGGTGACACTTCGTCAAGTATCAAATATTTTGTAAACTTCCCACTAGTTTTAGAATCAATATTTAATAATAATATACAAGTATAATTTCTGACACCGCCAAATACTCTAAAATCTGCAAAGTCAATAAGTTCTACGATTGTTGCCTTCTTTGAAATAAGTTCTTTAACTTTTTCACCGTATCTAGATTCAATAAATTTGTTTGAAGTTATATATCCAAATTTACCACCAATTCTACCAAGACTAATTCCACGTTCAATAAATGGTACATAATAGTCGTAATTTCTAAACGCTGAAGCATATATTTCCTTTAATAAATATTTTTCAAGATCTTGACCGTGTTTGAATGATATATATGGAGGATTCCCCACAACAACATCAAACCCACCCTTCTCCAGAAACACCTCTGGAAACTCAAAAATCCAGTGGAATGTCTTTATCTTCTTCAAATCCTCTAAATCAATTTCATACTCTTCAGCGAACTTCTCATCCAGCTTTCTGTTAAACAGCTCAGTTATTTCCCTCAAAAGCTTGTTCAGCTTAACAGCATACCTCGAATTGAGCGAGGCAACAAGCACCTGTATCAGCTTCTCCTTCGTTCTCAAAACCCTTTCAAACTCTCCCCACTTTATCCTCTTAGATGCAAGAATGCGGTTCATCTCCTCAACTTCCTTAACAATATCGCCTTCAACCTTCAGCGATCTGGCAATTTCTGGCAAATATTCCTTAAGCTCATCATCAACCTTTATTCTTTCCTGAATGTAATCAATCTCCTGATCTTCAAATTCAAAGTCGAGAGTAACCTGCTTTGTTCCTTTACCTCTCGGAACGTCAACATACCCTATAAGAGAGTTCCCCTCCCTTAAATTGAAGTGAACGTTCGGAAATCTTATGAAAATTCCAGCATTGACATTAAAATGCCTTGCAAGGGTCAAGAACAATCTCGCCCTCGCAACCTTCAACGCTGAAGGATTTATGTCAACGCCATAGACGTTTCTTGAGAGGATTATGAAGAACTTGACATAGACCTCAAACAACCCTTCTTTTTCAGGAATCTCAAGCAAATTCAGAGGTTCAATCTTACCCTCCTCATTTGCTACAAGAATTTCTAAGCTTTTAATCCCAACTTCCTCAGCCTTATCCCTTAGCTTCCTATAGATGTCAACCAGCACGTTTATGGCACTTTCCAGAAAGTGGGCTGAGCCTACGGCTGGATCCAGAATCTTTATATCTTTAAGCAGATCAAAAAGCCTCAGCAGCTCTCTCTTCTCTCCTGCATTGATAATTTCGTCGATGGTGTTGTAATCCTTTTCAAATTCTTCATTTATTCTGTCAACTAAATATGGCTCAATAGTGTTCTTGCAGATATAAGAGGTGATCTCCTCTGGAGTGTAGAAAGCTCCGAGCTTCTTTCTTTCCATGTACGTTATTAGCTTTTCATAAATCGATCCAAGCACGTATTCATCAATATCTCCATCAACCCAGTCTCTGCTCTCGAATAGATTCAGCAAAGGCACATCAAAATCAATATCTTTCTCGGAAATCATCCTCCTCCTGCCCTTAGGCGTGAGATTTACCAGCTTCTCCGTGATACCTTCCTGATAGAAGCATTTATCAGGGATAGTTATTGCGGGATCGTCCTCCCCATTAAGAAAGACTGCAGGACCTATAACAACACATTTACCGATCTCTTCATCCTCTATGTAGGGCTCGTCAGAGTAGCCGCTTATCCGATTGAAGAAATGCCTTAAAAACTCATAGTAACTACCAAATCCACCGGTTAGCTTTTTCTGTTTCAGCTCCTTAAACTTTGTGATAAAATATGACGTATCCTTGTTGAAAAAGCCCTTTTCCTGCAGATACCACAGGGTGAGCATCTGCATCATAAAGTTGTCAATGAATTCCTCTCTTCTCTCTTCTTCAGCGATGCCCGTAATGTTATCAAGCAAAAACTCCCTACATTTCTTGTAAAGAACATAAAACTCCTCTATGACATCCGATCTACTGAACAAAGCCGATATATTCTCACTCTTAGGTTCTTCTAAAGCTTTTTTCAGCTTTTTAAGGAAAGGATTGTTAATCTTAGCTATTGTCTTTCTTATCTGCTTGTTCGCTCTGTAATCTTTGATAATAAGCTCTTCATTTCTGTAAATTATAATCCCAATTCTCGCAGTATATCCACTAACGGGTGGTCTGTAATTCAGTAAATCAGAAAGCTCTGCCTTCTTATCGGTTTCAACGAAAAGGAAGCCTTCAAACAGGTTGATATCCTCATCTTTCTCAAAAATGTGAATTGGGTAATTTCTGCCCGAAATTTCTATCTCATTCTCTTCATATTTCTTAAGCCTTTTCTCAATCTCCTTTTTCAGCTCTTCAGGTTTAATAACCATAGAACCACCCTAAATGCTTCTTTTCCACTCTTAGCGATTTAATATCTGCGATACCCCACATTAAAAACTGGCTGTAAAGTGTGTCAATAACCCCTTTTAAATCTTTGATTTTCACATTATTGTTTTTACCAACCTCGATCAGGTTCCTTTCAACCAGCAGCGATTTTATCTCCCTTGAATACTGATAATATGGCAATAGCTGTAGCACGTTGAGAACCGACTTGTAGTTCTCAAGTCCCCTCGCTTTATCTCTCTCTAAAATTAAAGCATTATACAGGTTATAAAGGAATCCCTTTTGCTCAGGCTGGTACTCCTTCTTTAACCTTTCTACTTCTTTTTCAACTTCTTTCTCAATCTCCTTCAGCCTTTCAGCAGCGACATCGAGCTTTACCGGATTCATCTCTCTGTTTCTCACAAGTTCGAGAAGGGCGAGAGGTGATTCAACCATTATCCTACCATCTCCCACGCTGATTATCTTCTTGTCTATTCTGAAATCTCCACGGTAGAATTCATAAATGCTGTATATTTTGCCACTACCTGATTTTATGTAAGTATAGTACGATCCATCGCCTAGATTTCTAACCTCTTCAAAGTCCTCTCTTGTTAACCCTAACTCATACTGTACAATGTTCAAGAGCTTATATTCGTCAATCTGTTCCTGCGGTATGCCACCTTCAAACCACTGCTTGAACTCCTCGGAAATGCTAAACTCTTCAAGATCAGTCATGGAGAGTTCGGAAATTTTCTTTATTCTCTCACCAAATGTTTCAACGCTTATCTCCTCCTCAGGACTCAGTATTTTGGATTCCTTACCTACGACAAGCGTTATATCTTCAATCTTCTGCTTGAGTTTGTTCAAAATCCCCACGAGAACTTCGATTTCTCCTGAGGGCGTGAAGTTAAGAACATAGACATCCTTTTCATTTCCTATTCTGTTGACCCTTCCAACTCTCTGGACAATTATCATCGGATTCCATGGCAGATCGAAGTTAACAACAGCATCAGCATCCTGCAAATTAACTCCTTCACTAAGGGCGTCAGTTGAGATCAGAATTTCGATTTCACCATACTTCCTTACTTCCTCCTCTCCAGCATTTGCCTTTGGAGCGAATCTTTTTATGTAGTTGATCTTTGTTGTCGTGTCAGTCTCACCAGTAACAAGTGCAATTTTTACCCTGTCTGTTCTCTTATCTTTAAGCCATGGGTGCAGATCAACTTCTCTTTCAATCCAATCTCTAAGGTTATGATAGAGGTAGTAGGCAGTGTCTTTATACTGTGTAAAAACTATGAACTTCTTTCCGTTCAGTGTCGGAATATTCGAAAGCTTCTCAGACTTGTATTTTGGATTTGTGATTAGCTGCTTTAGGACTTCAAGCTTTGGATCGTTCTCGTAACAGAAAATTTTTGATTCAACAATCTCGTCTTCATCCTTTGGAATTGTACCAAATACTTTGAAGTCGCCATTTTCCTTAACTTTAAGTCTATCAAGATTCTCAAAAATCTCATCCATTAGTTTTAAATCCTGTTCGAGATTATAAAGAGCTATTTTCAACCCCATCCTGATTTTTTCGTTTGGTGTGGATGCCTGAAGGCCGTATTCTTCAACATATTCAGTTAACAATTTGACGACCCTATCAAACCAAGTTTCCTCCTCTTCAGCTTCTGCATTGAATTCTTGAGACACTTCTTCAAGATCTTTTTTGATCTTAGCCTCTTCCAAAGCTTTAATAATCAGCTCTTTCAACTCCTCTTCGCTCATTATCTTGTCAACAGATCTCTTGAACAGAGTGTAAAATATCTTCTCTTTTTCATATATCTTTCTGAGAGTCGTTTCGAATGGGAATATCCCGCTTTCTAACCTTTTGCCAAGCAGAAGTCTGAACAAGTCGGAAATCTCTATTACTCTGTAACTCTCTTCCTCTTCATCCTCCTCAAAAACGACATATCTTACACCGTATAGCTTCGTGTGTTCAAAATTAATTCTGTCAATGTTTCTGGATATACGCTTTAACAACTCTCTAAACCTGCTTGTGTAGAATGGGGAGTAATCGAGACTGTATGGCTTGGGGTCTTTGAAAACTAACTTCTTGCCATCCATCTTCAAGTCCTTGAACTGCTCTAGGATGTACTTTCTTGTTCTCAGAACCATTATCTCATCAAGCACTCTTCTCTTAATCTCGGTAGCAACTTTTTTCAGCTCTTTTTTGATTCCTTCGTCTCCTTTTTCCTCGTAATCACTCTTAAGCTTCTTGTATTGTTTTATTAATTCGTCAATAGGGATATTTTTCATTCTGAAAGTAATGAGGGTATCATCCGTGAATATTCTTATCAAGTTATAGAGATCATCAATCGTATTGTTCAATGGCGTTGCAGTTAAGAGCAAGAACTTGCTGGGGAAATTGTTTGACTTTCTCTGCAAAACTCTCGCTGCATTCCACCGGTTTGTTTTTCTGTTTCTGTATTTGTGGGCTTCATCTATCACGTAGAGGTCATATTCTTCAGCCATCTTCTTCAATCTCTCATCGACGATCCCTTTCTTCAAATCTGCTTTGTAGTTCTGGAAGAGGCCGAACGAGAGAAAAGCGATTTTACCTAAAAGCTTCTCACCACTCTCATCGTAGATCTCGTATATTTTGTGGTTGTAATCTCCTTTCACCATTCTTTTGAAGTTATTTTTGAAGAAGTACTCCGAGTTTATTTTTACTTTTTCTCCTCTCTCGAGCTTTGCAAGTGTTTTATCATCAGCTCTCCCAACAAGTAAATCCTCCCACTGGGAGATTATAGACGGTGGAAGGATGAGCATGACAGCCGGGTACTCCTTTCCTTTTGGCATCCAGTGCGGGTGCTTTCCATTCAGAAACTCCTGAATTATCGCTGCAGCCATAAAACTCTTGCCTAAACCAACAGAATCTGCGAGGATTACTCCATTGTAATAATTTAGGATGTTTATGGCATTAACGACGCCAACAAGCTGAAATTCCATCAAAATATCCTTTTCAGTCAGATTAAGGACCCTACCCTCTGTCCACCTATACACGAGGTACTTGAAAAGAGTTTCTGGAGTGAGGAATTTACCGAGCTTCGGATATCTCGCTTCGGGAAGAACACCTGAGATTTCGATAACTTTGATTAGATCCTCGTTGAATTCAACTGCTTCATTCCAGAGTTCATCAAACCAGTTGTTTAAATAAAGAACGTCTTCCCTTTCAGTAAGGAGAATATTAAGCTCTTTATTTCTCGTTAAACCTTCAGCTGTGAAATTTGAAGAACCAACAATTGCTACGCCAGGAGACCCGTATCTATCCTCTAAATCCTTTAGAAATAAATAAAGCTTAGCATGTAGTCTTGCTTTATCAAAAAGACGAACCTCTATCAAATTATTCGCCACATAGTCTCTCAACCTTCTGAGCTGTTTTATTTGCCATTCATTGAGTTCTTTACCCTGTAACTCCTCGATCATCTTCTGTTTAAAGAATTCTCTCAGATTATATCCAGAAACCAGCTCTTCTTTTGTTTCAAAAGTCGTTTCATTTCCCATGACTAATTTAAGAAAAGGTTTTCTCTGAACTTCTGTTGGGAAGTCATCATCTACAAGATTAAAACCGCTCAGGAAAAAGTAACCGACGGCAAATTTGGCCTCTTCGCAGTTTTTAAGCAGGTCTTTCAATACATTTACTAATTCTCTTCCAGGGGTGTTGTCAATAATTTTTGAGCTTTCGATAGTTACCATCGAATAGGATGTTACTTTAAGATTATATTTTTCTTTTGTTATTCCCTAATCCCCCATACAGTCCCCATAAATTTCAAAGAACTGCATCGGGTTTTCTGACAAAACGATTCTTCTAGTTTGTCCGAAGATTGGAACAATAAAGTCCACAATCTGCCATGAAGGTTATCTCATAAACCCTCTATAACCTTTCTCGCTCTTTCATACACATCAACACTCAACCACATAACATTTGCAAGCTTTTCTAAATCCTTCAGTCCATCCTCTTTTGAAATCAATCCTAACCTAACAGCTTTAATGATTATACCTACCGAACCCACGACTTCTAAGCCCAAGCCCAAAGCGAATTTTCTGGCATCTGAATCATCCAATAACACTGGAACGTTCAAGGATTTGGCAAGTAAGATCGCACATGCTTCTCCAAGATGTATTCCAACCTTCTCAGCTAATTGACCGGCGTTAACCGGATCATCCACAACTTTTATCCAATTAACACCATCGATTAAGAAAGCATCGGGTTTTCCCTTTTCCTTTCCTCTATCAATCACCTCTACTTTAACAGTTTCTGGGATTATGATTTCATCAAAGATTTCTTTGAGCAGATTTAGTCGTCCGATCTTAGCTAGATGAATCAGTGGATCGGCATTGCTGGTTGCCGTCATTTCATTGCTCAATCTATATCAATTTCGAGATCCTCCAAATCGTATTTGAACGGTATGTTTCTCTTCCTTAGCTCTTCCAATGCTTCTCTGTATGTTATCCCCGCCATTTCAGCAGCTTTCCATAGTGAAACTTTTCCCTCTCTATATGACTCTAAAGCTCTCTTGATCTTGTATTCTCTTAGTGATTCTGCTATAAGCTTGCGGATGAGTGTACCTTTGTCTATTCCTTCCTCCTTGCTCAATTTCTCGATCTCTTCGACTACCTCCTTGGGCAGTCTGACCGATGTTGTTATCATTTTCACAATTACATCATATTATAAAGTATCTTAAATCTTTGGTTTTTATTAGGAGACCTGTCAAAGTACCAAGAAGCTCGGAGATTTCATTAAAAAATTAGGAAAGATGATTCTTTTGAATCTCCCCACATTCCCGACATTGATAGATTTCAAGAGCATTATCTCCGTTTGGTTTGAAGATCAACATCTCTAAGCTCCCGCTTTGGCAGTTATGGCATCTCAGCTTGTTTTCCTTGACATCCACGAAGGGCAAATTTTGAGGGGAGAGTTCCCTTTCTCCCCTCTTCTTGCCGTTTCTTTTGTTCTCTCGGATCTTCTTCTCCACGATGGTTCTCTTGCCTATGACCTGCATGACTGCCACGATATGCTTGCATGCAAAGTTCACATCCTCCGCATGCTTCAGGTAGTGCGGACAGTTGCAGAGCCATCGATAGCCGTTGTATTGGACGCAGTATTGCTTCGGTCTACCGCTCGTGCTGTTCAGCGATAGCACGCTAAACTTTTTCTCCTCCACCTGCCAGACTTCAAACTTTTCTTTTTTAACTCCATTCGTCCCGTTCATGTTCGGAAGGTCGTTTTTCGGCTCTTACGCTTTTTAAGGAGTGATTATTTCCTTGTTTTTTGATAAGAGTTCGCCCCCGCTGTCGCCCGCTTCCTGCAAATCCCCAGCCTTGACCTCATCAAAGTTTGCAAGGGCTTGGACTGAAAGGAGAAGGGGGCGAACCTTTAGAATTAAAAAAAATTAGCTCTCGCTCCTGTTCCGCCCATTTCATGTTTTAATAAGCAAGGAAAAAAGCCTAAGTTGCCGAAAAATGCAGAACTTGAACGGATAACGGAGTTAAAAAAGAAAAGTTAAAGACAGCAGAGAGGAGAACAATATGATCGAGCTGGACAGAAGAGGCGGGAGGTTCTGATTTTAATGTCGGACCTACAATGGTTCATGCAATCCTAGGGATTACGGCTCCCGGTTCCCTATCCCGGGGAAGGTCACGATATGACAATCCGGCTTAAGTCGATATATCATAAGATGACAGCAGAGCTGTAAGCATCCCCCACAATTTTAATCGAAACCTGATAAGGCTGAGCCTTCGGAGTTCCCGGCGACAGGCTCTCAAACTAATCTTGAGCCCTTTCAAAATTAGTGGGAGAGCAGGAGGATGAACGGGACAAACGGAGCTTTGTTAAAGCTTCCGCCCTCTGCTCCCCCTGCTAACTCAAACTCTAAGTATTTAAAGTTTTATTTTCAGGTTTGTGTGAATACTCCCATAAAGGAGAACGGCAACCTATTTTCTTTGTACAACCTCCGGATCATTCTTTCAGGGGTGGTAAAGGACGTAAAATTCCAAATACTCTGCTTTAATGATACAATCACCATTATTTTCTAATCTCCCTAAACAAACTCGAACGCAAGAAGTAAATCAGGATAAAGAAGGCGTAAACGGGGGCATAGGAAACTCCCAAGCGATAAGCAACAATGATCCCGAATCCCATAACAAAAAGCAACAGAAGTGGGAACAGAGTTACGCTATCGGATTCGAGCTTTAACCCCTTTGACTCAAACTCAAAATCCTGTAAGAACTCAAGCAATTTGGAGTTCCTCAAAGCCTTTCTTTCATCCTTTACTCCCACATACAATCTCTCAATCTTTCCAGCGAGGATAAGCTCTCTCAGGAACACCAACGCCTGCTTCGATGCGTTCTCGAAGTTATCTATCGCCAGCGATATCTTCGCATCGGACTGCACAATAGCCTTAAACTTCTCGGCATTTGTTGTCAAGCCTTTTGTCGGAATGCCGGCGTAAAGCAGGATCGTTTTCAGGATATAGCTCGCCGCAGGATACGTTATGTAAACGAAGTCTTGGTATGCAAGCTGTTTAAGCTTCATTGTGTCGGTTATGCAGAATCTACCTTTGGTCTTGTCCTCCTTTTCTTCTTTTTCTTTTATTATTTTACCCTCAGGTTTTATCTTATCTTCAGGAACCCACGAGGGATCGAAAAGCTTCAGGATTTGTTCTCCTCTCCTTGTAATCCTCGCTTTTCCGCCCTTCCATTCTATAAGCCCCTGTTCCTTCAACCTACTAAGCTTTCTGTAAAATGTAGCCCTTGAAAACCCCCAATCTTTTGATGAGTAAACATCAATGGGCTTCTTTTCTTCCTTGAATTCCCTGAGAATCTCTAACTCTTTATCGAGCACTCTATTACCCTTATCCAGATTTTGTCTCTCCCGTTCGAGCCATTGTAAAGTTCGTAGAATAGATCCTTTCCCGTCCCCAAAAACTCGACCCAGCTATATCCTTTATCGTAGGCTGTAACAATTTCATCCATAATTTTGAGTCTCTTTAAAACGATACGTTTCTCCACCTCCTTCCTCACAACTTCACGCATCTTCACGATTCTGATGGACTTAATCTGATCTTTACCTATTATTTTCAACCTACCGTCAACAGTAATACCTATTCTCGATTTCCCGTCATCCCATACGATTTTCTTTTGATTAAAGCTCTTTAACACCCCATTCTCATAAAATGAGACATCTACCCATATATCGTTCGATGAGCGATAATAGAAAATTTTGTCGAGCTCTGTTGTTGATGCTGCCATTGAGAAGGATGCAGTTAAGATTATGACCGCTGTTAACAGCATGAGCTCCGCATTAGATCCAGTTTTTATCCTCCAAGCTGCTGGCAGGAGATGATAAGTTGTTTCTCTGAATGGATAAAGAAGCATGAGTCCTGATACGGTAAGCATGTCTGCAAAGAGGTGGCTTAAGTATGCTGTTAAGGCTGTAATGAAGAGTCTCAAGTCGAAGATCAGAGGTAGGGAGGCCAATACAGCTGCATAAAGTGTGTGGGTGTATGTGCGGTGCTTTATTCCAAGTAAAGTATCGAAATCCGGCATTACAGCGTACACGGATAAGATCACCCAGAACTCGAATGAGGTTAAATCGATGAGTAAAGCAATCTCAAGGAGCTTAATGAAAAGTGAAGCTATAGCAATGTGGGTTATCCATCTCATTTTATCGTCCTGTCGTTCTCAAGGAGAGCAAGATAGTCCTCAGCTTCTTTTCTGATCTCAACCTCTCCAAGCTCATTTGAATTAGAATTGTTGTTAGCTGAGGGAGATACGGAATTAGATGCTTCAGATTTCAGCTCGTCAGCCCTCTTCCTCAACTTCTCAGCAAAAACCTCGAGCTCGTCACACAAAGCGAGCAGGTCATCGCCGTACTTCACGTTCTTCCTGAAAGAGTCAACGAACCCTTTAACAGCCTTTGCTATGATCTCGTAAACCTTGAAAGCGTAATCAGATTTGATTACATAGACAGACTTCCTTCCGAATTTTGGTGCTATTCTGCTTCTTATCACGTCTGCCAGAATGAAGACAGTCTCTTTGTGGATCAGATAACAGATCCTGCTTAAATCAAAGAGATCATTCATCTCATTAAGAATAATCTCTTTAATCCTTGGAGTCACTCTTTCAGCTCTGTAAAAGTAGAAGAGCCACAGCTTGTAGTTTCCATCTTCTACAATGGGAATTGGGATAAGTGTGACGATGGCGTTCTCCTCAGTAGCATACATCTCATCCGCTGTAAATCCGTAGTTTCTAGCTTTCGGAAACCAGAATGAAAAATCGTCTAACAGCTTTTCAAGACTGAAGGATTTTTTTGATGCCTTATAAAAATCAGAATCCTTTGGAGAATTGCTATCACTTGGCATAATCCGCTCTCCTTTCTCTAAACAATGTATTAATAATGTAATAAGTATGTAAGAATGGTGTAGGAACGATATATTCTTTATACATCTTTTCTAGTACATCCTTATTACATCCTTTATTCGTTGGAATCTTAAGCCTACTATCGATGCATAGCAACGAGACGTCTTCTCTGACGTTTTCAGATTCGAGAAATTCCTGTAAAGAATGGAGAAAGGAGATCTTGATCATAGTTGCGGATGGACGTTTTCTCTTCTATGCTTTCTTTCCCTTGCTTTCCTGCATTCCTCGTATATCTTCAAAAGCTCTGAATAGTAGTCGGAACAGGTCCCTATGCTGCACATTTCAACACTTACACTTCTATCACTTTCATGCCGTACCGCAAGCTTTACTTCGCCGAGTGGTTTCCTTCCCTTTGAGACAAGCTTTCCCCATCTCCCGCATCTGGGACATTTAACAAGAATCGTTACTCCGTTGAACTTCCATTCTATACTCATTCAATCACCTTTAAAGAGAGTGCAGAATTACCCCTCCTGTTCTTGCGATAAGCCTGCCATGACTAATTTTTTAAAGTCCCTAGTCCCGTATCCTACGCCAAAACTTCATATCTGCCGGGAGTTGCCTTCAGCTCCTTAGCAATCTTTTCGAATTCCTTCTGCTTTTCCTCAATCCAGAGCTTCAGATTGTTAATCGAATTGTTCGTTCTGAAATTTCTCACATCTCTGTCATTCCATCTTGCAGATTCAACAATGATGCATTTGATGACGGAATCCCCCACTCCATATAGTGTTAGCTTAACGTATGCCATATCTCCCATTCCTACTATGCTCGATTCGATCTCGTAGTGGACATCTTGATTTGGATCTATCTTGCCGATGAATTCTTCAATGCTGTGAACGACTTCAACGAGCACGATCTCACCTCTTTATCTCGGTGCGTGGAGAAATCAGGTAGTGGGGTCTTCTTTTTCTTTTTCTTTCCTCTTCAACACCTCAACAAAAAAGACGAAAGCCAAGACATTCGCTGATTCCTTCTGCCTTACAGTTTCAGGAAGGCTATCGAGCCATTCTTTGAGCTTCTCTTTTGTTCGCTTGTTGTTCACTACAACCTTCCCAACCAAGCCCAACATGCACTAATCGGAAAGAGAAAAGTTTATAGGTGTATACGCCTAACTGAAAGTCATGAGAGGGACTAAAACTCAAATTAGAAGGGCCCGGACCGGGATTCGAACCCGGCTCCTGGGATCCACAGTCCCAGAGG
>CBEWZU010000023.1:0-28006 GCA_965561205.1 uncultured Archaeoglobaceae archaeon
AGTGTCCCCTTTCCATCTTAGAAATGTTGTTGTTAAATACTATGACCTTGGTCTTTTTTCTCACATAAAATTAAACCCTACAGCCTTTTGTTTTCACTTTCCATTTTCTTCAGTCTGTATAGAATCTTCTCCCTAACAACTTCTACATTTCGAGCATGTCTTATTATTCAATAATTGGTAAATCTCACTTTGTATTGGGTGGTAAAATAGGGTGAAGAAGTGGTTAAAGCAGGGTAGAGACATAGTTGCATCTATACCGAACATTGCCCCCTGGCACAGTATAATTTTAAGCTCAATTTGTGGAAAGTTCAAATACAAATCCTTGGGGTAAGAACAGTTTTCGTAACACAAATCTTTTATGTTTGTACTACAAAATAAAATTTAGGTATATTTACATGAGCGTCTTCAGCATTCGAATTCCACCGGATATTAAGGAGGAGATGGACAAACTAAAGGGAGAGATTAATTGGAGCGAGGAAATTAGGAGATGATGAAACTGGTGAATGGGGAGGTTTTAGTCATCGAGCTGAGCAGTAAATACATAAAGAACGCTCTCAAAATTGCCATTGAACACAACATATCTGTTTATGATGCCCTGTTTCTCGCACAGGCGATGACGCTCAATGCCAAGTTGATCACCAGTGACAGGTTGCAGAGCAAGATCGCAGAAAAGATTGACGTGGATGTTGTGTGCATTGAATAGCTGCATCGTTTGATGTGTTTACAGGTAGATCGCATCAAAAAAACAGGAAGTTTTAAAATACGAATTATCAAAAATATCCAACAGGTATATCACTTTTGCCGCTGTAGCGATAGAACAAAATAGGATTCTGAATGCTATCAATGTCAGCTTCAAAGATGCATCAAAAAGATTAAAAAGGGTTTAATGAATGGTATCATGGTAGTCAGCTTGAACGGATTGCGGTGGGGATAGCAAATGCTCGAATGGATAGGCGAGAGATACATAACCCGATGCAAATCCCGAAAAAGTTGGAACAGAAATACACTATGATTTCTTTGGGTTCAGTACAAGATTTGACCTTCTACCTTCAATTATGATCTCAGCAATCTTTTCCTATCAAGGTATATTCTTATCGGTTTTTCCGGATTAACAACAACCCCCTGAGCCTTACATTTTGTTTTTGGGTTGTCCTTGCGTTGTTCTCCGAAGAATGGTGATGGTAAACCCAATTGCACCTCTTTCATGCCTTCGGCATCCCCTATAGTTAGCTTTAGTGTTTTTCCAACGTTTTTTGAGTGGGACTCTTACCAGTCGTAGAATCGGATAGGATATGCAACTAACGTCATAGCTGAGTCTTCAATCATCAGATTATCTGAAACAATTCATTGAGATTATGCATTCTTTGTCCAAAATCCGTTTGTGACCGTATTTATACAATTTTTATAGCATCATTCTTTATACTTTTAAGCAAATGAATGTATGTTGCATTATCTGCAATGTGGATATGCAAGACTATGCCGAGATCGAGCAGTTTTTCAATCACCCCCTCAAGCAGTGAAAAGTAATCAACCTCTCTGCTACCTGGTATTATCAGCAGGTCCAAATCAGACTCTCCAATTATAGCGCCTCCTTCAACGATTGATCCGAATACATAGGCTTCTTCAGCAACTCCTTTGAGCTTTGACGTTATATCACTTATTATCCCCCTTACATCTTTCAGGCTTATCAGCATCCCAAAACCTCCTTGAGATTTCTAATAACCTCTTCAACAACTTTTAAATCATCTTCGGTGATTGTGGGGACTACTCCATAATCACTACTCTCCCTTAAACTTTGAATTCTTGAGATGCTTTTAATCGTTTTCTCATCGAGTTTCAGATCTTTTCTACACTGCCATAACTTTGCAATTAGACCCGCATGAGTTTTTGGAATTGTAAGGTCGTTCTTGATTAAGATTGCAAAGCATAAGTGAATTATCGCATAGTAACCTCTCGACAGTGCGTCTTCGTAAAGTCCATTTTTCCAGAGTATCTTGAACGCTTTTTCAGCTCTTCTCGCTCTTTCTATAAACACCAAGCATTCACTCACATCCCTCACCTGCGAATTACTTTCATAGTTTCGTTCTTCTTAAAGATAGATTTTACCATTCTATCCAATTCTTTGGCCCATCAGGCTCCTCTTTCTCCCCAGTCGTAGAACAATAAATTATGCAACCCATACCGTATGGTTCAAATCAGTTTGCATACTCTATCTGATTACTATTTCAAGCTTTCTGGTCTCTGTTGACTTATTCTTATTATTTTCTGCGTTGAGTAAACCCTAACAGCATTTTGGTTCTTTAGTTTTCTATCGTTAGACCAAACCGGACAGTTCAGTTTTAATGCTAATGCAAGGTAGAGAACATCGTTTATGTCTGGAGATACTCTTCGCTTCATCGTACTTATCTTCAAATTCTTCGAACGGAATTATCTCGATTTGTCTTTCCAGAAAATTTAAAACTGCGTCCAGTTCATTATGGCTATAAGAGATGCAAATACAAGTTAGCGTCCACCACCAACATGGTCTCTGAACCTCTCTGCAATCGATTTACTGATTTTCTCGCCGAGCTCTAAGGCATCTTCTTCAGTCATTTTGCTTTTAGACACTATTCTCTCGATCTCCGTTAGATTCTGAATTTCTCTCTCAATAATTCTTCTTATCGCTGGTGACCAATCGACTTCGAATTTTTCCATCTTTCTCTTTAAATCTTCGGGGATTTTAATTTTTAGCTCAACCATATTTAAAGTATGTTTTAAAGACCTGCTTTATGTTTTCTATCCTGATCTCAGCAACCTTTTTATCGTTTATGAAGACTTCAATTGGTTCATCTCCAACTACTACGTTATCCACTCTGAACCTTGCATTCTTCGCTAATGGATTGCCCTTGCGTTGTTCTCCGAAGAATTGCGAGGATAAACCCATTGCACTTCTTTCATGCCTTCGGCATCTTTTATCGTTGGCTTTAAATTCTCTTCAACGTCTTTTGGTAAAGCCAAACCAACAAAAAATTTCCATTCAATTCAAACCTAAAACATCACGGAAAAAGTAAATAAATGACATGACAAGGTTTAAAACTATGAAAAAAATAATACAGTTCCGAATCTATAGGGGCGAAAAATACTACATAGCCGAATGTATGGATTTGCCGATAGTAACTCAGGGAAAAACGCTGGATGAAGTCGTTGAAAACATTGGAGAGGCTATTAGTCTTCACTTGGAGGGTGAAGACTTAGAGGAACTTGAGATATCTCCAGATTTCGTAGTTATGGTAAACATGGAGCTCGAGTATGCCAAAGCTTAGAGTTCTTAGCGGAAAAGAAATTGTAAAAATACTTTCAAAATTCGGGTTTGAAGTTGTATCTCAAAGGGGTAGTCACGTGAAACTGAGAAGAATTTTACCGAATGGGGCAAAACAGACTTTAACCGTTCCATTGCACGATGAGCTGGATAAAGGAACACTGAAAGCTATATTCAGGCAAGCTACGAGGTATATTCCTGAAGATAAGTTGAGAAATTACTTTTATAAATGAGTCACGTCACAATTCACTTCTCTCACCTGAGGATAATTTCTATAATCCCCATAACCGAATTCTTTGACAGTTCTATGAGCGAGAATAGTGTTCTATCTTTCTATTCTGATCTCAGCCACCTTTTTATTGCTTGCAAAGACTTCGATCGTTCTCATTTCTTCTAAAATGGACTTTATCTCTTCAATAATTCCTTTTTTCTTAGCCAGTAGAAGTGTGCCTGCAGTTCCTATTACTTTCAAACTAAGTTTCTCAGCAATTTTTCTTGCGTCTTTATCGTCCAGTATTATCAAACCTGCATCCTCTTCTACAGCTAAAATTATGCTGGTTGCTTCACCGTCGTCTATCAATTCTTAGCAGGTTAAAAAACCGCCTGTTCTTTATTTTCTTTATTTCAAAAAGATCCACTATCTCTAACTCCACAAAACCTTCTTTCCCACTTACGTAAATCTCTCCGTAAACCTCCTCTGGAATCAAGATTCTATCGAAAAGATCTTTTAGAATAGTTAATTTTCTGACCCTTAGCAGTGCAATTATGCACGTAGATTGGAAACGACTTTCATAACTGCTCGATCACTTTTAAGTCCTTTTTGAACTCGTTTTCATCGTAATTTACAGGCATTTTTTCTCTTGACAGCAACTCTAAGAACCCCCATTTTGATAAATTGGAAATTCTCCTCGCCTGTCCCAATGATACGTACCCTTCTGGTAAAGCCTCAAAGCCAGTTCTACCTTTACAAGTCTCTCCAAGTCTTTTTCCGGTACCTTTACCTCGTCTGGAACCTCAATTGAGATTGTTTTCACAAATACATACTGCTTTTAAAGTTTTAAACCACTTTCGTCCCAGAATTATTTTTTGATTCTCTTCTCAAACTTTCCTTAGCTCACTCCCCCCCTCTATTGAGCGGTAGATGATTGTGAGGACAGTCCTGAAACTTTTAACGAAAAATTTTATTTAGTTCTTCTAAAACAACAGATGTGAAAGTATCAATTGTAGGCAGTGGCTATGTCGGCATCATAACGGGCTTAGGCTTTGCTGAGTTCGGAAACGAAGTCGTTTTTGTAGACTTGGATGAAAGAAAGGTTGAAAAGATAAACAGATGTGAACCACCGGTTTATGAAAAGGGACTTAAAGAGCTCATGAAGAGAAATTTCGGGAGGTATATAGCTATAACAGATTATGGTAAAATGATGGAAACAGATTTAACTTTTATATGTGTGGGGACTCCATCAAAGGAAAATGGATCGACAGATCTTAAGTATGTGGAATCTGCATCAAAAGAAATTGGAAAAGCACTTACTAATAAGGACGATTTTCATGCAGTTGTTATTAAAAGCACGGTTGTTCCAGGAACGACAGAAAATGTTGTAAAACCGATTATTGAGAAAGAATCTGGTAAAAAAGCTTTCAACGATTTTGGTTTGGCAATGAATCCTGAGTTTTTGAGAGAAGGCAATGCTGTTCACGATGTCTTCAATCCCGACAGAATTGTAATTGGGTTAAAGATGACAAAACTAAATCTATCTTAGAAGAATTATACAAACCATTTAACTGTCCAAAACTTTTTACGGACATAAAGACTGCTGAAATGATAAAGTATGCTTCAAACGCATTTCTTGCAACTAAGATATCTTTTGCCAATGAAATATATGCAAGAAGTTAGGAATCGACGTTTATAAGGTATTCGAAGGTGTGGGGTTAGATCACAGAATAAATCCAGCATTCTTCAGAGCTGGAATCGGATTTGGTGGGAGTTGTTTTCCAAAGGATGTTAAAGCTTTGATTAGAAAAGCTGAAGAGCTTGGTGAAGATCCCGAGATATTAAGGGCAGTCATTGAAGTTAACGAAAAACAACCGCTAAAAATGATAGAATTGCTGAAGAAACATGTTCCTGATTTAGCTAATAGAAAAATTGGTGTGCTTGGATTAGCATTTAAACCAGATACTGACGACATAAGAGAAAGTAGAGCAATATCGATAATTGAGGCTCTGCTGAGGGAAAGAGCTGATGTTATAGCATACGATCCCAAGGCGATGAATAATTTCGCAAAGGTATTTCCGCAAATTGGGTATGCCAAGTCTGCTCAGGAAGTCATTGATAAATCCGATGCTGTTTTAATAGTTACGGAGTGGAAGGAGTTTGAAGAGTTGAGTTATAAAGGTAAAATCGTAATAGACGGTAGAAGAATTGAAAAAGCTATGAAAGATGCACAAATATACGAAGGAGTATGCTGGTGAGAAAAATAACCAGAAGGTTTAAGTAAACAAAATTTGGATTTGTAAACATGAATGTAATTTCTGTTAGATCAACTTCTGATTTAGAAAGGAAGATTAGAAAGCTTATGGAATTTGAAAAGTCCGATAAATCATCAATAATTAGAAAAGCTCTTGAGAAAGGTGTTAACGAAGAACTTAAGAGGTTAGCCTTAAATCTGTATATTGAGAGGAAGGTTTCGCTGGCAAAAGCAGCTGAGATCGCGGAGATATCGGTAAGGGAATTACTTGAACTGATTAAAGAAAGAGGATTATCGCTCAACATAACGGTTGAAGATTTAAGGAAAGATTTTAAGGAGGCAATGAAGTGAAATGGATTTTCAATTCAACGCCGTTAATATACTTAAGCAAGGTCAGTTTGAGCTGGATTTTTGAAGAACTTGAAAGTGAAAAGATAATTCCAAAAACTGTTTATCTTGAGGTTGTAGCTAAAGGAAAAGAGAAAGGAGAAATTGATGCTTTCATGATTGATGAACTGATAAAGAAGGGTGTTTTTGAAGTTGCTGAAGTTGAACCGATAGGTTGGTTGAGAAGTGTTAAAGAACTACACAGAGGTGAGATCGAAGTTTTATCTTTGGCAAAGAAAAAGAATGGAGTTGCAATAGTTGACGACAGTATAGCTAGAGAAATGGGAGAGATTTTGGGAGTGGAAGTTTATGGAACTCTTTATTTGATATTTCTAATGTTAAGAAGAGGTAAGATTGATAAGGGAACTGCCGTATACAAAGTAAATGAGATGATTAAAAAAGGATTTAGGTTGAATGTCGAAGTTTATTCTGAGTTTTTAAAGCTTTTAGGAGGAGTGAATTATGAAAATTAAAAAGGCTGTAATTCCAGCAGCAGGTTATGGCACGAGGATGTTGCCTATAACTAAAGCTCAGCCTAAAGAAATGGTACCAGTTGTTCATAAACCTGTGATTCAATATGTCGTTGAGGAAGCTTACTATTCTGGCATAAGAGAGATTTTGATAATAACCGGAAAGCATAAAAGAGCTATTGAAGATCATTTCGATAGGAGCGATCTGCCGATGAAAGATAAATACACGGAAGAACTGGATAGAATTTTGGATGAAGTAGACATATTCTTCGTCAGGCAGAGGGAGCAGAGGGGGTTGGGAGATGCTGTAAGGTATGCCGAGGCTTTTGTTGACGATGAGCCCTTCGCTCTACTGTTGGGAGACAACATCACGATTCCGCCATGCACCAAAATGTTGATGTATGCTTTTGAAAAATATAGAAGTTCAATTATAGCAGTTGAAAAAGTTCCACCTGATAGAATATCGTTTCATGGTGTGATTAAGGGTGTTGAAATTGAAAAGGGAATATTCAAAATTGAAGATTTGGTTGAAAAACCGAAGGGTTGAAGAAGCCCCCTCTAATTTAGCAGTATTGGGAAGATACATACTAACTCCGGAGATTTTTGAATATTTAAGAGATTTAAAGCCCGGCTATGGTGGAGAACTACAGCTTACAGATACTTTAAGAGACATGTGTAAAGAAACTGTAATCTATGCCTATCTTTACTCAGGTAAAAGGTATGATATAGGAGACAAGCTCGAATGGTTAAAGGCAAATGTTAAGATAGCTTTGAAAGATAATGAGTTAGGAGAAGGGTTTAAAAAATGGTTAAATGATCTGATTGTGCAATGTAAAGACTGATTAGTGCAGATATATCAATCTTTTTAGTCTTACTATGTCTTTTTCTTTTATTTCACCGAACAATCTTAGCGCAATAAAATACAGACCGAATGCTATTAGGTATTGGATTAGAAGTAGTATACTAGAAAGCTTAATGTAAAAAATTAAGATTGCGAGCAGAGTAGATAGTATCACTTTAACAAATGTAATCCATGGAACGACAGAGCCAAATCTATGGATAACGTAAACCAGAAGAATTGACATTGAAATTAAACTTGCCAAGGTAACTGCAATTGCCGCTCCGATCATTCCATAGATAGGTATCATAAAAATGTTCAAAGTAGCACTTAGCACCAATAAGAGAATACTGAAACCCATAGCAGTTGTTGCTCTACCTGAAGCTACAACGATGTTGAGCAAGTATGAAAAGATACTGAAAAAAAGAATACCAACTATTAGTATTCCAAGAGGTTCTCCAGCCAATGTATATTTCTGAGAGTAAAGAGAAACGAATTCAGTAGAAGTTACTGAGATGAATGCAGTTGCTGGAACTAAGAAGATTACAACATAGCGAAAGGATTCGCGTATGTATTCTCTTGTCTTCTCGACATTATTCAAGTAGGTAACACTGGAGATTGCTGGAAATAGAGCCATATTCAACGCTCCGAGGAGTGTTAAGGGAACTTTTGAGATCATGGATGCTGCAGAACAGTAGCCAACCTCTTGTGGATTCTTTACAATGGCTTTCAAGGCGAGCAAGTCAACGCTTGTGGAGAAGTTTAACGCTACAGAAAGGAATATGACGGGTAAAGCGAATCGAACAATTCTGCTGTAATTGTCGTATTTTTGTGCCTTTAACGGAACACCAGCGATTGCTATTGCAATCAGCAAACCCAATGCTGGAGAGATTGCAAAGCCGAGAACTGCACCGAATACTGAATATCCTAACAATACGAATCCGAAGATAAGTCCGATTTTGGAGATGCTGTATACTATTGAAATTATTGATTGGTGATGATAATCCCGTAATCCATTGAAATAACCACCATAAAGTGAAAAAAGAGCGTAGGGAAGTATCATAAACGAAGAAATACGAATTAGAGTTGTGAGAGAATCATCTTTAAGCATTTCAGCCACAAAGCTGGCGGAGATGAAATATATAACAAAGATTAACGAACTCAGGTAAAGCTGCAATTTTCCAGATGTTTTTAAAATGGATCTGGCTAAATCCGGTCTTTCTGAGACGAACTTGGAAACTGTTTGTGGGATTCCTGTGGTTAAAATCAGGTTTATTATGGTTACAAGAGAGATTACAACTGCATATATTCCGTAGAGTTCTGGGCCAAGTAACCTTCCGAGACCTACATGGATTGCGTAACCAGATATAAGGAAAAGTAGCTGGGAGACTCCCAAATAGACTGTTCCTTTTGTAATAGACTGATACCGATACGACATGTATCTCACTATTTAGTGAGAATGAATGAGATCTATTTTACCTCTTTTTATTATTTTAACAGGATAGAAAAGCTCGACTAAAAAAGTAATGGTAATTGAACTCTCGCAAGCCAGTTCCTTTTTAAATTAGACAAAACAAAGTTTTTGATACCTTGTTGGCCAGAAATACTGGAATCTGTAATACTTTCCATCCATGATTTCGAATTTCTTAGCACCTTTGTGGTGCGGAGCCAAAACTATAATTTCAAATCCTTTCTCTTGTAATCGTTTAGATAGCTCATACACAAAAGCTGGAGTAGTGTCCCCTTTCCATCTTAGAAATGTTGTTGTTAAATACTATGACCTTGGTCTTCGTCATTACTCACACCCATGAAGGACAGTTATAATTTTTTGTCCTCACTCTCCATCTTCTTCAACCTGTACAGTATCTCCTCCTGCAATAACCTTTACATGATATCTTGGAAATTACCACTATTTTACTCTCCGCCTCTTAATCTCGTCCACGATCTCATCTATACTCTGATCCAGCCATTGCAAGCGTTCTTTAGTGTAATCTCCACCTCCCAAGTCAAAGCTCTGGATGAACCTGACCATTCCAATTGGCCCTAAAGCTTTTGCCAAGGCATTAATACCGATTTTACGTATTTCGTTAAGGGTTTTAGCATTCATTTTAACATCTCCATCAACCATCTTACGGGGTTTTCAACCCTAATTTTGATTAACCCCATGTTAGCCTTAACTTTTTTTACTATATCATCATCTGTTGTGAGCATAACATCTGCGGATTTCTCTGCACATGCAACGTGTAGAGCATCTACGGGCTTCAATCCAATTTTTTCAAGCTCTAAAGCCCGCTTAACGACGTCATCATCAACGACAACTTTCTCCTTTGAAATCGATGCAAGAATTTCCACTTTCATTCTCCTTTCCTCATCTGGAATTTTTGAAATTTCGTAGTCTATGACCTCGCTCCCCACGAGTATCCAGTCGTCCATGCATCGGTTTAAAAATACCAGTACCGCTTCAGATTCAATCCTAATTCTATCCCGAGTTTGATCATCGAAAGGTCTGTTAAGGCAGCAGATATCTAAATTTCTTCAACTTTAAAATCAATATTTGAGAAAAAGATTGCCTTTCCATTAATTTCAATCGTAAGGTCTGTTGGCCCTTTTATTTTTGGAAGATCAAATTCAACTTTATATACTCCATGTCCAGATGGTTTTGGCACAGTAAATAGAATTTCGGGATTATCAGCATAGATAACTTCATTATTGATTTCTATCCCTGAATACGAAACTATTCTGCTGTCTCCCATGTCTATGTTTATATTGCCTTTAGCATTGCTTATTAGCACACCTTCACCGAACCAGTATCTGAATTCTCCAGTTGGCATTTTAACTTCTTCAAATTTTATAGTTATATTGTCTGCAACAACAGGCTGAATTAGAAGAATAACTAAGCTAATCAGTATTATCCCCGCTCTCATACCATATCACCTTTAAAGGCATATAATCAAAAAACACGGCTTTGTTAGTTGTCCTCTTAATAATTATGTAATCATCAACCACCCCAAACTCGTTATTCCATTTTACAATCAACCTCAAAATTTTTTTCTCGTTTTTGTGTAGAGTTACATTATTCTCAATTGGTACAACAATGTCTTTTAAATATGCTGAATAATGATTTCAAAATTTTGATCGTCACCAAGATTTTCAATCACCAAAGAGACTATCGACGGTTTTTTCCCCAAAACTTTCACTATAAGCTCTTTCGGAGAATACCTAACATATTCGTTTTCCGCTTCAAGTTTAGTTTTATTAATACCCTGCCCTAAAATTTCAAAAACAGTTAAATCAAACATAGAGTTGTTCAATTTTGTAATTCTAAAGTTAGACATAAAATCTTTATCTCCAAGGAAGGCAACTCTTCCTTTCCCAAACGATTTGATGGCAAATACTGTGTAACTACCATACCCCACTTCCCTACCAACTTTGAATTGACTATTCCCACCAATACGCTTTTGATGACACCTCTACCATAAAATCAGCTTTATCAACCTTCAGAGCCATTGGAGAGTAAAGTGTTGAGTTAAATTTTGCCAGATACACCGAATTTCCAAGATAATATCTTAAAAATTCTCCTCCAAACATAC
Organism: uncultured Archaeoglobaceae archaeon; assembly: GCA_965561205.1. Lineage (GTDB taxonomy): Archaea > Halobacteriota > Archaeoglobi > Archaeoglobales > Archaeoglobaceae > Geoglobus. The sequence continues at coordinate 11,049 of CBEWZU010000023.1, forward strand.
AAGCTATTCTATTTATATTGTCTACACATTCAGGGTTGTCACAAATTAAAAGAAGTTTACCACCATTTTTAACATATTCTAAAATAACTCTTTTTTCTTCAAAGCTAAACATTCTAATAGGGTTTACTATTACAAAAATATCAACACCTTTCAAAATTGATCTATTAATGAAACCCAATTTACCAATATACGTATCATTAACATAATATTCATTATTTTCTAATTCTAAATAAAGACGATAAAAACCAGCATTTCCCTCATGATATATTCCAAAGAAACCAGATGTACGATCAAAAACAATAGTTTGAGTTGAGGCGGGAACAATAAGCAACAAAAATAAAAAAATTGAAAATATTACACAAACAAATTTCATAACAACCTTCCAAAACAGCTATTGATAAAATTTACGATATACTTTTCATAATCTTTCTAAGTCTCATTATATGTTTGTCCATCGTCAGATTTTCAGCTGTTTTTATTGAACCTCTTTCAAGTCTTTTTAGGATTGACGTATCTTCTTTTAGAGTTAACAGTTTTTCTCTTAACTCAACACTATTTCCTGCGGTAAACAATAGACCGTTTTTATTGTCTCTCACAAGCTCAGGTATACCTCCAATTCTACTACCAACAACGGGCGTTGAATAGCTAAAAGCCTCATAAATAACTTTTGGTGAATTTTCTAACCATATAGAGGGTACTACAACTACATTTGCTGTTCTATAAAATTTGGGTAGTTCCCACTCCTCGACGTATCCGTGGCAATTTATGTTAGATGTATTAAACTCGGTCAAACCGCCTACAACGTCAACTTTTATCCCTTCAATATTTTTTATTGCTCTAGCTAGCACATGTAAACCCTTATGTTTGACAATTTGACCTACATAAAGTATTTTCAAGACATTGTAGTCTTTTTCAGCTCTCTCAAGCTTCATTACAGGCAGTTGTAGTCTAAAGGTTTTGGAGTTCGGAAAAAAACCAGAGGAAATACCGAAACTTTTAGAGCCTTTAATAAAAAACGAGGCTGATGTAGTATTGGGAAGTAGATTTAAAGGAAAAATACTACCAAAAGCTATGCCAATCCTTCATAGATACATAGGAAATCCGCTCTTGACTTGGATTATGAATTTTTTATTTAAAACGAACATTTCTGACTCACATTCGGGAATGAGAGCTTTTAAAAAAGATGTTTTAAACAAAATTAAACTCGTTTGCCCCGGAATGGAATTTACATCCGAAATGTTAATTGAAGTGGCTAGAAAAAATCTAAGAATTGCAGAAGTCCCAATAACCTACTATCCAAGAAAGGGGCAAAGTAAATTGAAATCGTTTAGAGATGGGTGGAGACACCTAAGATTCATGTTGCTTTATTCCCCAACATACCTCTTTATAATACCAAGTATCATCATGCTAAGTCTGGGAATTGCCATTACAGGATACGTTTTATTGTTAGAACCGATAAGGTATCACACACAAATCTTGGGCGGTTTATTAATTATTTTAGGAATTCAGACGTTCTTCTTTGGAGTGTCAATCAAAGTTCATTCTTCTGAAATAGGTTTAACTGAGCCAGATAAAATAGTTAATTTCTTCAATAAACCTTCCATCGTTGAGGAGGGCATTGCTGTGGGTTTAATTTTAATTTTAATTGGTCTTGGATTTGGATACTACATATTTAAAACGTGGGTGGAAACAAACTATGGAATGCTCAATTTTGTAAATCTTGCGATAATTGTTTTTGACTTAATAGTAATTGGAGTGCAGATAATAATCAGCATATTGTTTATAGGTAGCTTGAAAGTGTTAAATGAGCGTTGGTAACGCTTTATACTACTGAATTTATTGCCTTAGCGATTTCGATTACCTTCTCGACCTCACATGATCTTATTTATGAATAACTTCATTCTTCAAAAAATATGAAAATTTAACTATACTATTGCTAATTTATTGGAAGACGATAGTTTAAGAGAAGAGTTAAGCAAAAATGCTGTTAAATGGGCTAAGCGGTTCAGCTGGGATAGAAGTATTGAGATGTTTGAGAGAGTGATTGAGACTACTGTCGGTGTTTAAAATGGCTTAAGCGGACATTGCGTTGGATTGGCTGAGAAATATTTCTGTTAAAATTCTAGGAGAAGCAAAAAAAGATATTTAAGTTAGCAGATTAACAAAATTTATGGGTAAGATCATTCAGATAGAAGTTCCAGAAGGTTTAGAAAAGGAATTTATAAAAGCTCTAAAGGAGATTGTAGATGCTACCAGAGAGATCTTGCTCTTTAAAATTCTAGAAAGGTCTGAACTAAAGGAAGAAGATGCTGAAATGTTGTCAAAAGAAATAAAAGCTGGAATTGCAAAAAGACATGAAGATAGTCGTTGATACGAGCATAATAATCGGCGCGTTGGTCAGAAGGTCTTATTTACTGTTTACGCTTCTTAAAGTATGTAGAAAGTTAGAAGTGCTATCGCCAGATTTCTTAAGGGAAGAATTAATGTCAAAAATCGATAAAATAGTTAGAGGCTATCCAAACTTTCAGAATCTGAAGTTAAATTCGCCTTAAACACATTGTTAGATTATATTCAAATAATACCTATGAGTTCTTACAGCGATAAGATAGATGAGGCGCGTGAAATAGCCGAGGAGTTTGATTACAATGATTATCCATTCATAGCCTTAGCTTTGAAGTTGGATGCTCCAATATGGACTAACGACAAGGAAATAATCAAACACGGGTTGAAGACGGGTAAATACTTGGCTTTAGATACTCAAGCGGTAGAAGAACTGCTAAGGGGTAAAAGCTTAGACGAGATTAAGGATGATTTAAAAAGAAGGTTTTCTCTCTTTCACTTATGAATCCTTTAGTTTCCATTGTAGTCCCAACCTACAATTCGGAGAGAATTTTGGAGTTTTGTTTGAGATCTTTGGTTAACCAGAGCCATAATGATATTGAGATAATCGTTGTTGACGGGTTTTCCAGAGAAAAACTGTTGAGATAGCTGAAAGATATCATTCAGATGCTGGGGCAAAGACCAAAAGTTTGGAAAGTAAAAACACGCAAGGAGCAACTTTTATAAGAGCTGATTTAAAAATACTGGCATGGAATTATCGCTACTTCGAATTCCAGAGAATAAGAAGAAAGCTCTGGAATTGTTCGTTAAAACTCTGAAGGAGAAATACGATAATAAGATACACAGAATCATTCTATTCGGATCAACTGCAAGGGGAGAAGCTGGAGAAGAGAGTGATATCGACGTTCTCGTTGTAGCTGATGGAGTAAATCAAAAAGAGATTTCAAAGATTGCGTTTCAAGTATTTCTAAAATACGGAGAAGTCGTATCTCCAATCGTTGAAGATAGGCAGCAGTTTGAAAAGTATAAAGATTACTCTTTCCACAGAAATGTATTGAAGGAGGGCGTTGAAATTAGATAAAGATGAGATAAGAGATCACATAACTCTGGCTGAAGAGTGTTTAGAGGAAGCAAAGAATCTTCTGTCAAACGGTTTTTACAGAGGTGCTGTCTCGAGGGCCTATTATTCGATGTATCACGCAGCCAAAGCGCTTTTACTCACGAAAAATGTTACTCCAAAGAAGCATACTGGTGTGCTGAGAATGCTTGGCTTAGAATTCGTTAACAAGGGCTATTTAGAGGAAATCTACGCGGAAGCCTACAAATACGCATTTGACATCAGACAAAAAGCGGATTATGGTGTTGAATTCAAAATAGAGAAAGAGGTGACGGAGGAAGTTGTAAAAAACGCTGAAATTTTCTTACAAAGAATTATAAAAACTATAGAAGAAATGCGATGATGGTTTCAGTTGTTATCTCAACATATAACTCCGGAAATTCTCTCGAGCTGTGCTTGGGATCAATAGCCAATCAGAGCTACAATGACATAGAGGCAAACGATCACCAACTGATGAAATGGGAGTTTATCAGCTGGCTGTGAAAGACTCAATAAAGAACTTGAGAAGAGCGAAATGTAAATACATTTTGAGGAGAGGATAATTTAATGAAAGAGAAGATAAAGGAAGTAATCCTGGAAGTGGCTGAAAAATACGGGATAAAGGTAGATAAAATAATCCTGTTTGGTTCGAGAGCAAGAGGTGATTACAGAGATGATTCAGACTGGGATATCTTGATCGTCAGCAAGACTGAGGTGGATAGAAATACCGAGGACGAATTTAGACTTGAGGTAGAGGATAAACTCGTAAAAGCTGGAATCATACCGGAGATAATTGTAACGAGTAAAGGAAATTACGTGAAGTTCAATAGACCCGCCTACGTCTACTATTATGCAAACAAGGAGGGTGTAGTTCTGTGATTGACGATGTAAGGGAGATTGTAAAAAGGGCTGAAAGGGATTTAAAGGTGTCCAAATCTCCTTTGGAACTCGGATATTACGCGGAATCCGCATTCTTCAGCCAACAAGCGGTGGAGAAATTCCTAAAAGCGTACATTCTTTACAAGAAAGGGGAACCACCCTTCACGCATTCAATAAGGTATCTCGTAGAGGTAGCTTTAAAATTCGATGAAGATTTCAAGACCTTACTCGACATAAAAGCTTCAAAGCTATCGAAATATTACACGGGAACGAGATATCTTCCTCTTCTGGATGTTTCGGAGGGGGAGGCAAAGGAGGCAGTAGGTATAGCAAAGAAGGTTAGAGAGTTTATTTTAAGGAAGTTATGATAGTTTCCGTAATAGTCTCCACTTACACTTCCGAAAGGACAATTGAGCTGCGCTTAAGATCCGCGGTTAACCAGAGCTGTAATAGGTTTTCCGGAGATGAAACTGCTGAGATAGCTGAAAAGTATGGAGCGAAAGTTTATCAGCTCGACTATGAAGGGGCTTAGGCGGACATTGCGTTGGATTGGCTGAGAAATATTTCTGTTAAAATTCTGAGGGACGAGCGATTTGGTTGAAGTGTTTATTGAAGAAGCAAAAAAAGATATTTAAGTTAGCAGATTAACAAAATTTATGGGTAAGATCATTCAGATAGAAGTTCCAGATTGCGTGAACGAACAAGAAATTAAAAAAGATATACAAAAGATAATCGCTCTGAAACTTATAAAAAAATAAAGGCAGTGATATATCGGAGAAAGATATTGATGAGCTTGCCGAAGAGATTAAAGAGGACATGTGGAGCGAGATTAAGAAATGGTTAAAGTTGTAATAGACACGAGTATTACTTCCAACCCATTCTTGAAACTGGTTTTATCGCTTCAGAAGAAACGATTTTCACACTTCTAGGGTCTATGTTCTTCTCTCTCAATATTTCAGCAAGTTTCTCAAGATCTTGTGCCTCTGCGATGAGTTTTTTCTCTTTATACGCTAAAATATTTTTTCTTCTTTTCCAACATCGAAAAGTAAACTTTTAGTGCATCTTCTATAATTTTTGACATGGTCCCCTTGCCAGATCTATGCTTTTTAACAACGCTTCTCAATTTCCTTTCAATCTCGTCGCTTATCGAGATCGTTAGTGTTCCCATATAAATACATACTACGTAAATAATTACTTAAGATTACCAAACACATTGGTGAAGCTAAAATATTCAAGACTTTTATAACTTCTTTATTTTTTATAACAATAAAAAAATTAACTTAAAAAGAGAGCTAAACCAAGAAGAATTCAATCAACAAGAATTTTTCCATTAAAAACAATTGATAAAATTTTTAGATAATTTTAGCTTTTTAATACCAAGGATAAGACACGACCATTTACAACATCTACCTCATTTAGGCTGAACTCGAACGTTTTATTTCCAATTTTAAGCATGTAGTTGCTAACAACAACATCATAATTTTTCCCAGTTGAATAAGGCAAAGTTAGTTCAAATCTTCCATCTTTATCTGCATTAACTGAATACCCGTAATAAAACGAGCTATATTTTGTCTTAACTCTAGCTGCCACAACTACAGCCTCATTTGGTTTTGCTTTGCCAACAACTTTAGCACCTTTTACATATTCGTATACTCTAATTTTCTTAACGTCAACACCTCCAAGCTTGAATGCAGTCGTATTCGATTCATGTATAAGCCTAAAATGTTTCAACGCATTCACGTTTCCCACTGGAGTTTCTGTAGAAGTTCCATAAAAGAGGTACATTCTTGCGTAAATTGAGTTGTAAAACTTACCTTTCAGCTTAGCAAGATTTGTATTCTCAATTCTCTCATAGTAGTCTGTCTTTTTTCTATTTGCAAACTTCAGCATGTCGTAGAAAATTCCAGGACCCTTAGCAATTCCACTAAATTCCCCATTGTTTAACAGATAATCGAATCCCATTCTATCGTCCAAAATGATGTATCTAACGTTCCTTCTCTTCAGTATTTTTAAAGCCTTTTCCTCATCTGTTGTAGTGAAAAATAAAGAGAGATCGCGAATGCCGGTTTGAAAGTTGTTGGCCACAACGGGTCTTTTTGATATATAAACAATCCAATTCCCATAATCCCACCAGCTAAGAATACCATACTCAGGCTTCTTATTTTCAAAATAGTAGCTAGTTTCTGGCGTATTTTTTCCAATCCAAATCAACGTATCGTACCAATCATCGTAGATTTCTGGAGGTTTAGAAATGAAGTGTACATCATCGTATACATTGGGTAGAATCAACAATACAATTAAGAACAAGATGTACCTCTTTTTCAAACGCAATGACAAAATGAAATAAGAAGATAAAATCGAGAATGCAGGAGACAAAATGTACATAAATCTAGATTGAACTAAAGTGAGCAAAAGTGCAAACAAGCCCCATAGAAACACGAGTAACGTAAAAACATCCTTATATTTTTTAATATTTTTTATGATTAAAATCATTCCAAGAATTGCAAATGGGAAGACAAACCAGAATTGCAACACATCATTTAATTTAAATTGTCTTGCCTCCGAAACTGTTTTTATATACTCGTTTACAACAAAATAGTTGTAGGCAGAAAGAATTAAATCTCTATTTAGAAAGATAAGCAATACGAGGGCTGCGATCATCGCTATCCTAATGTAATTACTGTTAACAACAAAAAGAGAGACGACAAAAATCGCCAGCAAAATTGTGAGCAAGTGATTGAAAAGCGGAACAACTGGTAGAAAGATGGCTAAAATAGCGAGAGAGATTGACAACGAAACTAAGAAGTACTTCAAGACCGTTTTATCTTTATAAATCGAATAAGCAATCAAAACAAAAGACAAGATTAAACCAAGGTAAATTGGAGCGCCGAACCATAACAAATACAAGCATGCGATTGTAAATCCCAATGCAACGGAATATTCAAGCTTTGATGTATTAAATAACTTAATTAAGAGTAAAAAGGTTAAAGAGAATAGAAAGACCTCAGCTGCATGATGATCAACAAAACCCAGTCTTGAATACCACGCATATGCAAATACCGTTGACAAAGTTAAGGAACTCAAAACAGCCAATTTAGAATCGAATTCTTTAGCTATAAAGTATACAACTATCACACTCAGAGTGGCGAATATAACGGGGTATACAGATCCTACTAGCTCTGGATTTCCAAAAGATGTGTAAGCTATCATATAATCGAACAGCGGCATCCAGCTAACTTTTGCGCCGTAAGGATAGTTGATGTAGTAATCGAACCACGGATTTCCACCGTGCATAATTACCAAAATTCCCCTCATGTGATAAAAAGGATCATAACCGCAAAGCATGTGCGGATAAAATAAGATATAATTAAAATTGAGCGATCTTAAAATTATAGCAAAAGCTATTGAAAGTAAAATTCCTACTCTATGAAGCTTCATAAAATCGTTGTTTTTGATGTGTTTTAAAATTTTTATTAATTTCAAATTATTAACGTTACAGAGAAACTGTAGCAATATTATATAAAGTATTATAAAAATTCAACTTAAGGCAAAAAGCTAAGATAGCTAAGTGTTAAGAGCTTAGCCATGCTTTATTACGTAACGCTAAAGAATTTCCTTAAACTTTTTAATAAATTTTCTATAGAACTCCCATTCTCTCTCATTCAGAACGTGTAGCTCAAAGGGAGATAATTCAAAATTTTCGAGAATTTCCAGCTTAAATTTGGCGATATCTTTCACCCTTTCTGGAACGGAATCTGAGACAATGGCAATGTCAATATCTGAGAGTGGATGAATCTTGCCCTCAACTGTAGAGCCAAAGAGATAAAGTTTAGCTCCCGGAATTCTTCTTTTGACTCTCTGCTTAATTATATTCAAATAAAACTCAAGATTTTCAAAATACTTTCTACGATTTTCGTAAACCCTTTTAGCAACTTCAACTGCTTTCATATTCTTCAACAAGTTTCTTCAACCTTTCGTAAACTTCAAATTTATCCTCAACATCCTCTTTTCTATAATCTCTTCCAAGATATCTTGAGAGCAAATAACTATCTTCAATTATCTTTATTTTATCTCTATTTTCAAGATAGAATCTTTTGAACTCTGGATAAACTGTAAAAACTTCTTCAAAGAGATGTGTAAGCTTATGAGTTTTTGAAAAGTAACCAACACTCAAAGCTAAAGTATATTTCAACAAAAGCTGAATTGCCTGCTCCAATAAAAATATTGACCAATTGTAGCCTATCCAAAAAGGCTTTTTTTGCAAGCTCATTTACACTTTGTTTCTTGAAAAAAGTATTTCTTCTCGCATTAAAAATTAAAAAACAAAAAATTAGTTTAAAACTTAAAAATTAAGTTATGGGCAGCCTAACCAGTCCACTTGCTCCTGACCTGCTGTACAGTTCAACTTAGTCTCTATGTATGAATCGATGTCAAAGACACCAACCCAGGTCTCAGTGCCTTCAAAGACTACACTCTTCTTGTCTTTTGGATCAACCGACTTGACACCGATGTGTGCCTTACCAGCTACTGATGCTGTGACCGTCATCGTGTTAAATGTCTTGTTAACTTTGGCTTCCTCGCTCTTCTGCAACTTCTCAGCCTTTGTGAAGAATGCATCAACAACACTACCAATGTGGTAGTTCTTCACACACTTCTTCTCAGTCCACTTGAAGTCGTAGCTTTCGTTCTGATAAACTACTGGCATGTATTCGAAGTCAACTTCTTTCTTTTCACGTATTGTTTCATTAAGACAACCACTGTGTACAGTTCCATTACTATTTGCATAAACTTCAATCTCGTATCTTTCCTTAGCTACCAAGCCAGTTCCAGTCTCAAGCTCGCTCAAAACAATGCTGCCACCATAATTTTTATCATATGGATTTGTGTTTGCCCTAACTTCCATGTTCTTGTATCCAACACCCTTTGCATCGATCTTCATGTAGATGTAGTCTGCCGCTGATGCTGTGCCGATCGCTACTACCATTGCCAACAATACTGCTAACAATACCTTTTTCATGCTTCTCACCGTTATTTATTGAGGCATCAAAAGTATATAAATTTAACTATTCTAAACCTATCTATTTCTTAGACTGCTTCAAATTACAAATGCTGATACTGCAACAATCAAATACTTTATTGATTTGACAAAACATTCTATTTTTGTTGTTATTTTAGAATTGGCCCAATTTTGATTTTCAGAATTTTAAACATGTACTATAAATTTACCAAAATTAAACAAAATTCAGACGAGAAAGCCATAGTAGAACTAAATTTTTTCAAATTTTTAAATCTCTTGTACCATTCCAATCCTTTTAAATCTACTAAATGAAGTCTAAATGGAGATGCGATACCAATTTCTCTAAATATCCTTGACCTTATTGCCTTCTCTTTGAGTGTTTCAGCTTTCTCAGGAGATACTTAATCAAATAAAAAATTTTAAAATTAAATTTAAAATTTAATCCTTTTTAAACACAATATGCCTGTAGAATTGATACTTGCCAAACAGTTCATTAAATTCTTCGTAACTGCCTTTACCGGGTAAACTTTGCTTGGCGTCAAGCTTGAAGTGGCCACTGAAGTCATCAAAAGTTGTAAACTCGGTCTTTGCATCAGCTATGCTGTCTGTATGTGCTACAATGTTCTCAAGTCTACCATCCATGCTGTCAACTTCGTATTCCTCACTTATTCTCGCCCCAGTTCCTCCAAAAGCAAAAGAATGAATGAAGTTCTCTTGCTCAGCCAAAAATGTGCTGTTTCCATAGTATGCGGACACTTTGCTTGTCTTCTTAAAGTTTGGAATCTTATCCTTTGAATGCCTTATTAGATAATCATTTTTAACAAAACCCTCAACCATTCCGCCATTCATAACCGCAATACTTTTGGCGTTAACTGCTGCATCCATGTCAAAGACCTTCTTTTCTAAAACAAAATTTCCAACGCCCGATATTGCCGTTTCCGATGCATAATCAAAGTCTTGAACAACCAACTTGCAAGAAGTTGAAGCCATGTCATTGGGCGTTGATGCTACAACGCTAATCTCATAATCACCTTCTTGGCTTGAATGAGCCACTAAAGATAGCGTTGCCACACCGTAAGCATCTACGTTTACCACTTTCTGACTCCAATTAAGGGTTACTTGTGGGGAAGAATATGCGTAAACCTTAACAGACTGCGTATAATTATAATAATTTTTGACTGCAATTGTGTATAAAGCCAAACTTTGATCTGAAACTGACGAAAACGTTGGGGTTACGTATTCTTCATCCGGTGTGATGGAAACACTTATCCCCGAAGCGTTTGCTAATGGTATTAAGGCTATGCAAGCTAAAACCAGGAATATTAATTTTCTATACATACGATACATTAGTTTTTCTTGTTGATAAAACTTTCTACAATATCAATTAACATTCAATCAATTCATTCAATCAATTAAAACAATTAAAACACCTACACTACACTGCTAAACGTTTTTTTGTAATTTCTAAGATTTCGTAGAATTTAATGCTAGTATTTATTGCCGCAATTGACTGTTAATTGCTGATTAAAAATGGCAAGAATGATAAAAATTACAAAAATCTAATCTATTTTTAGCTGGAAAGCAGTACATACTTAAACTTCACAAACTTATCAATTTCTCCATGCTTTCCATCTTTAACATCAACAAAGATCGTGTAGGTTCCTTCTTGCAATCCAGCAGTATTCCATGTCCAAACGTTGTTCGTACTCCAGTCCCTAACAATGCTTTCTTGACTTTCTCCAGGCTTTAAAAGCCAGAATCTGTAGTAAAGGGTATCTCCATCTGGGTCGTATGCTGAGGCTGTCCAGTTTATTATACTACCCGGAGGTTGTGGAGCAAATTTATCAGGAGTTACTGCTATGCTTGTTGGTGGATTGTTGGATTTAAGCACATACTTAAACTTCACAAACTTATCAATTTCTCCATGCTTTCCATCTTTAACATCAACAAAGATCGTGTAGGTTCCTTCTTGCAATCCAGCAGTATTCCATGTCCAAACGTTGTTCGTACTCCAGTCCCTAACAATGCTTTCTTGACTTTCTCCAGGCTTTAAAAGCCAGAATCTGTAGTAAAGGGTATCTCCATCTGGGTCGTATGCTGAGGCTGTCCAGTTTATTATACTACCCGGAGGTTGTGGAGCAAATTTATCAGGAGTTACTGCTATGCTTGTTGGTGGATTGTTGGATTTAACAACGTTAAGATAGGCTCTAACGATGTTTTCAGAATGTTGAGATGAAACTCTAATTGCAAAAGAATAGTAACCTTCTTTTTCTGGAATTACACTAAACTTTATCGTTTTTTCATCGCTTAAACAAATTCTACTTGGCAAGTTTCTAACCCAGCTTGAATTTATCCCACTTATTTCAATAAAAAAACATTTTGGTTGCTGAGTTTGAATTGTTAAAGTGTATTCCACTCCTTTTCCAACTTTACACGTCGCATGTCTCGGCTCTAAACCAACAAAAGTTTCCATTGAAGAGGTTAGATAAATTGCCACAAGTAAAATGCTTAAAATTATAGCCACTTTAACCTTCATACTACCACCAATTTAACTTTGTTTAAACTACTAAAAGTTTTGCCAAAATTAAAAAATTTAAACTTTTTAAACTTTAAAATTTTATGGACAACCTAGGAAATCGCTTGCATACTGGGTATGATGATAATCCTCAGCAATTATTATCCTTCTGTTTTCATCAAACATACCAACATAATCTTCAGTGCTTTTCATTATCTCTCTCGTCACATCATGTGGATCGACAACTTCAATTCCAAAATGTCTCTCTCCAACGTAGCTTGCCGCTAATGAGACATCGGTTAATTCATTGCTATTTAACCAATCCGATGTCTCATTTATGCTCATAGAATTGTTGTAGGCTGAATGAACTGCTCCTCCAACAATGTAATTCTGAGCTGCAACGCTAAAGCTCCACAAGTCATCATAAGATGCGTTGTTGTAAACAATAGGTTGATATTCCTTAGATATCTCAGTATGCACAAAAGCCGTTTCATTTGCAGTACTTGCTTTTACTATTACCGTATCATTCACAATTCCCGTTCCACGTTCTTTCACTATGATTGTATGTCCACCAGAATACTGGATGTGTGTGTTTATCTCAGTATCGACGTTTGTATGTCCGAGTCCCACTATATCTCTCTCCGCATGAATTGAAACGGCTGATGCTGGCAGTGTTACAATAATACACGCTATTGCAATTGCAATTAACACAGCCTTCATGTATATAGATTTATAGTACATACTATATATACTTTGCTCCGATCTAATTTTTTATAAGTCAACTAATTTTTACTTTATCAACCTCGGAAAAAAATTAAATAAATATGTCTATTAAAAATTAAAAAATTGGAGGTGAAACATGAGAAAAATACCAATATTAACGTTGATTATTTTAGCAGCTTTAGCAGTGCTAAATGCAGCAGCATACCAGTCCGATGATGGTCTTATCAGCGTAAATCCAATTGAATACGATGCAAAAACTACAGCAAAGATGGATGGGCAAGTTGTTGACGTCTATGTTTACTCCAAAAACGTAAAACTTAAAATAAACACATCTCTGAAAGAGATACATGTAGAAATTTATGAATTAAATAGCAAAGAACTCGTTTACTTCAATTTTACATCTACATTCATCAATTGCACACTTCCAAAAGGTAACTACACAGTATACGTTGGAGCTTGTGATAAAGTTTGCCATCTAGGATATTGCATGTATAAATGTTCTGAATTTGATTCCTATGGAAAATTCATAATCGAAGTAAATAAAACTGAGCAACAACTCGTTGTTGAGTCTGTTTTTGCAAACAACACGCACATACCGCGAAAATATGCATTCTTTTATTGTGGAGGGCAAAACGTCAATCCCCCATTGTATCTAAAAAATCTATCAAACAAAGCGAAAAGTTTGGTAATAGTAGTTGAAGATCCAGATGCAAACAACTTTTTGCATTGGCTTGCTTGGAACGTTGAGCCAGTAACAACAATCCCAGAGAGTATTCCAAATAAAGTGACCGTTAACAAACCAAATATGACACAAGGAATGAATAGTTACGGCTTTATTGGCTATGGCGGCCCATGCCCACCTCCTGGTGAAAGACATCATTACTACTTCAACGTTTACGTTTTAGATACGATGCTAAACTTGCCAACTACTGCAACGAAGGATGACGTTTTAAATGCGATGAAAGGGCATGTTATACAAAAAGGATTGTTAATTGGACTATTTCCATAATTTTTTAATTTTTTCAAAAAAACTTAATTTTTCCCAAAAAAGTTATTTAGCTTAAAAAATATCTAAAACTGGTGATTAAATGAAATTAAAAATAGCGATATTGCTGGCATTTTTGTGCATTCTACCAGTTAACGCACAATACTTAGACAAAATAAACACACCCGATTACACACAGACTGATACAAGTTACGGCGGATTTGAAGGTGGTGGTGCAAACTACTGCTGTCCAGTTGCAGTAAGCAACTCGCTAATGTGGCTAGACGATAACGGGTTTGACAACATTGTCGATGACACTTCTGACAGAAAAAAGGATCAGCATGATTTGATTGACAAGCTGGGAAGGCATTACATGGATAGCATAGATGGTACAAGTGCATACGATCTGATTGCTGGCCTAAAGAAGTATCTCAATGAAAGAGGCTACGATGTCAATTTCTACGCTCAGGGATGGCGCGATGTCCCAGAATACTGTGTTAAGCTAAGCAATAATGTAGATCCATCATGGATCAAAAATGCCGTTAAAAAAAGCAATTCAGGTGTGCTTCTAAACGTTGGGTGGTACAAGTATTACGCTAACAATGATACATACGTAAGAAAGGGTGGTCACTGGGTTACTGTTGTTGGATACGGAATTAATGGAAGCAATTTATGTGAAGATTGCTTAATCATTCACGACCCCGCTCCAAGAGCTGGAGAAGACTTTCAAAATCAGTACATTACCCTTAAAAAAATAACATCGGGAAGAATAAAGCATCCAAATGAAAAGGATGCCACGTCATTTTACAAAATTGAAGGGATGGTTAACAAAAGAGATTACATCCCAATTGCCGATACAGTAGTTGAATTTGTATTGTAAGCATTCACGAGCTCGATTTTCTTGGAAAGTACGAGATGGTACATGACGGAAGGTGGAAAGGCATACTTACGCTAAAACACAATCCAAGTTTTGATAACGACGCTATTTGCGACAACATAAAAGGTTCATACAAAGCGTTATGGAATGGTAAAAGTTATGAAGTGTACGGCAGGACTTTAAAAACCACGTTAGGAGACAACTTTTGCAATTTGTACAATATAGAGTCAACTGATTGTAATTTAGATGTAACATTAAGCTACAATCGTTTTGATGACAGAAACGCATCAAACAAGATACAGTTTTACATAGAATTTCCAGAAAGGCAGAGATTCGATGGATACCTGTTCACTTGGACAAAAGATGCTATGGCTGGGATTACTTGGTGGCATAAGAAACCTTTCGGATTCTATGCTACTAAAAAGATGCCGGATTTGATTGTTAAAGATTTAGAGGTTAATGGATCCTACGTTGAATTTAAAGTTGCGAATGTTGGAAAAGACGTTGCAAACGCATCAAAGGTTTACGTTTATGTCGATGGCAGACTTATCGATACAAAGGCAATTGGTGAAATCGCTCCCAACAGTTACGTAGTTGAAAGATTTGAATGCTTAGGTAAGCACGTTTATACAGTAAAAGCTGATGGTGGTAAAGAAGTGGATGAGATAAACGAGGGGAACAACTATAAATCCAAGATTTTGGGTGTTAGCAATTTACCTTTAATTAATCCAATACATTCAAAGATTTACTTCACCTCAGCCAAAGAAAATCCAGGCTCAATTTACGAATACAACACTTTAACAAAGAAGGAGAAGAAAATATTTACAAGAGAGCGAGGGCAAATTTTTAGCTTTACATTCCATCCAGGTATTCCTGAAAAGCTGTATTTTGTGAATGCAAATGATAACAAAATATACTTGACATTGTACACAAACAACCGCTGGTATCCAGAGCAGGTTGTCTTTAGCCATAGCACTTACGTTAGAGATATAGCGTTCAAATTCGACGATCCAAACGATCCCTCAACCTTGCATCTTTACTTCAGTGAGGCTTGTGGAGCTTGCGGGAACGGGAAGATATACAAGATTGAAAACAATCAAGCCAAGCTTTACTATGAGGTTAAGATTCCATGGGCAGGTGACTTTGCTTTTGATGGTGAGGGCAATTTATACTTGAGCTCTGGAAACAGAGTTCCTGCGAGCATTTATAAAGTTGTCAATGGAGAGCCTATCAAGATATACACGGCTAACGAGCCGATAAAGGGTTTTATTGTTAGAGACAACGCAATATACTACGCAAATTGGAGAGACAAGATATACAAGCTGGATTTGAGTAATATGCAAAAGAGTGTTGTTTATTTCAATTCAAGCAAGACTTGGATTTCTGATGTTGCTTTTAGAAGTAAAGGTCCAACAACAGTAACCATTTCCCTGCCGGATTTGATGATTAAAGATGCAAATCGAAGTTATGATGCGAAGAAAAAGATTACCACGTTTACATATCGCATAAAGAATGTTGGCAGCAGTAAAGCTGCTCAGAGTGTAACGTACATCTACAAAGTCGGAATAGGTGGAAAGTTGAGCTTGATAAAAACAGATGTGGTTCCCTCCTTAAACGCTGGAGAGATAAAAACAAGGGTAGTATCTTACAATAGAGATGTTAGCTATGCGGACATAAAAATTTGCGCTGATGGGAACAATAAAATTGCCGAGAGTAATGAAGCCAACAACTGCTATACAATTTACCACCTTTACTAATTTTTTAATTTTCGAAAGTGTAAATAGTAAAAAAATAAAAATAATAAAGTAAAAAATAAAGTACGTAGACATGAGAGTAGAGTTGCTAATGCTTACACTCACGTTTCTTTTAGCGTTTCAAGTTTGTTCTGCTTCAAGTCTGCAAATAAAAAACTGGGCCATTCAGTTGCAGGATGCTGATCCAGATCTGATAGCAAAGTCCAACTTTAGTTTGATTGTCATGGATTACTCAAGAGACGGAAGTGAAGATGAAAGATACACAAAAGAGGAAATTCAGAAAATCAAGGATGCTAGAATTGTTCCAATAGCCTACATAAGCATTGGCGAAGCTGAAGACTACCGATTTTATTGGAAAGATGAGTGGTTTTACAACAAACCAGAGTGGTTAGGCAAGGAAAATCCAGAATGGGAGGTGAAAGATTGCTCGAATATAATGACAAGCTTTTAAGCACCATGTGAGATATGTTATTCTCTCTCCTCTGTAGCTTCTATTCCATCCAGTAGCGATTGAGAAGAATGTGCTGCCAGCAATGCCCAAGCGTAGGGATTCATCAAGGCGATTGAAATCCACCTCTTTCATACACTGAAAAAATTACAAATCCTATCACAGCCATAATCAGCGGTAACTAGCCCCAAGATTGTCACCATATATCTCTAATTTGACGTCTTTATAACTCTCTTCGCCCCCATGCTTTAGACTCATGTTTCAAAAATTGGACATGTCAACATAACCACCTCAAATGATTACAATACCACATGAACAGCTTAC
>CBEWZU010000024.1:0-26559 GCA_965561205.1 uncultured Archaeoglobaceae archaeon
TACGAATTTGCAGCCGATTTCATAAGTGCTCTGCACGAAACGTTTGACGAGATCCAAGTTCTTAGAGATGTTGGAGATATCAGCTCCATACGAGCTATCATGGAGGATTACAGACTTCTCCCAAACGACGCCCGGATAGCCGCTACTTGTAAACACTATGGCATCAAGAAGATAGCAACATTCGATGATGATTTTAAGCGAGTGGATTTTCTTGAAGTGGTTGAAGTTTGACATGCTGTTTTTCGTTATGATCTCATTCACTTTTATCCAACACAATCTAACTAACGAAACTTATTTCTATTTACAAGTTTCTATTTACAAGTCATACGAAAACAGTGTGTTCAAGCCTCTCCAAAAGGTTGATCTAAAGGAGGGGATGAGGATCAAATAAGCAGTATCGTGAGAAAAACGGAATTATCCCAGCTTAAAAATCCGTAGCAACATTTTTATCCAACTTTGTGAATTCGACTTGAAGAATAAGGCTCGAAATTGAATATCCTCAGGGAAGTGGTAAAAGAGGCAGTCAGCTTAGAGGAAGAACCAGAGGCTCCTTAGCTGAGGTGGTCTTAAAAGAGAGAGAAGAGGAATGGATAGGTCGAGCTTGAAGAAGCTAAGAAAGAGCTTGGGATATGATTAAACTAACCCCGCATGCGTTGATTAGGATGAAGGAGAGGAAAATAAGTTTCTGCAGAAATTAAACGAGAGCGACAGAAAAAGAATTTTCTCGGTAATTGAAAAGCTTGAAGATCCGTTTTCCCAGCCATACGAGAAAGTTAAAGGGAGGAAAGACCTCTACAAAATTCGTGTTGGAGATTACCGGATCATCTATCGTGTGGATAAAAAGAACAAAATCATCTCGGTCCATCTTGTGGACAAACGAGAAAGAGTTCACGATCGCTTATAGCTCCCTTAACTCTCTAAACAGCCCTTAACTCTCTAAACAGCATCGACTCATCTTACACTCAAGAAAACGGATGAACGGAAACTGAATTAACCGAAAATTTTTATACAATTGTATAAGAGCTTTTTATTGATGAGCGAGGAGAGGGAAATAATTCCCGTATCTCTCCCTAAGGGCTTGGTAAAGGAAATCGATGAACTTGTGAAGAGGAGGATATTCTCCTCAAGATCCGAAGCTTTAAGATACGGGGCAAGATTGGTTGTTCTTTTCGAGAAGGGGATTCACAAATTGGCTGAAGATTACGCATACGAGATGATCAAAGAAAGGCTCAAAAGGCGGGAAAAAGGTGTATCTCGACACTGACATAGTTCTTTCGCAGATTAAGAGGAAAGATTGGCTTAAAGAAATCGTTAAGCGTAAACTTTCGGAAATAGATGAAAAACCAAGCACATCCGCAATTACTATCGTTGAATGTCAAATCGTTCTGCTGAGGGAGGAGAGCAGAGAGGTGGCGATTAAGGTGATGGGAAAAATTGAATCGCTTGGATTGAGAATTCTGCCGTTAACGAAAGAAGTTCTAAAGAAATCTACGGAACTTTTGTCCAAATAACCCAAACTGAACATCTTCGACTCAATTCACTTAGCCCATGCGATTTTGGAGGGGGAAAGAATTCTATCAACCGATCACCTTTTCGACGAGGTGAAAGAAGTCGTTAGAGCGGATCCACTCGATTGATCAAAGCTCCCTGAACAACGATATCTCCGGCTAAGAGGTGGAGTGGTGAGAAAGTTATAATCGGTAGTTTCCTATTTCCTAAAAATCCTCAGAGCTCCTCATTCTTGAAGAACATCTCCACGATTTTTGATATACCGTCATGAAGATGTTTGTGAACGGCACTTTTGGAGATGTTCAGGGCACTCGCAATATCCTTCAGATTCACTTTTCTTCTCTTATCGAAGTATCCCATCTCATAAGCAGTCTTTAGGATTTTATATTGCTTTGTCGTTAGTTTCATATTGCTGTTAACGTTTTTAACCTCTAAGATCTGCCAGTTGCCCAGCTTTTTTAACTTCTTGTAGGCTTCTTTTAAAAGATCCACATCCGGAGCGTAAACCGTGTATGTTTTGCATCCGTTTTCAACTATAATCGGAGGTTTTACGAAGCAGTAGGATTCTTCAAAAGCCTTAATTCCCGTGGTGTCTTTCACAACTGCAAGAAAATCTAAATTAGTTTTTGTTTTCTCAAGAATTTGAAAGAATTTCGTGCTCTCGTGATTCATTATCACGTCAAAACATTCTTTTGGGTTTCCATCAATTCTTGAGATTCTTCCGAGGAACAGAGCCTCCTCATCATTCAGTAGGATGTATTCAAGGAGTTCCATACTAACATTACCGTTTTCTGTGGCTTTTGCAAGAGAGCAGGTGTGTTGATGAACACAAATTTTTGCAAGATACATACATGGAAATTTCCATTTATCCTATTTAACGATAAGGGTGGGCATGTCCATATGAAGATTATAATAATGTTCACCAAATGATATTTCTATGATTAAAACAGTAAACTATCATGAAAGAAGTAATCGAAAAAATGGTTGAAGAGGCGGTAGCAGCCCAATGGGCTGATGTAAACGTAATTAAAGAAAAGAGAGGCAAGGAATTTGTAATAGACGACGTAAAACCGTATGTGGATGCCGCAAACAAAATGAAAGCTGTTGGAGATCAAAGCAAATCCGTAATCAGATTGCATGTGGATTCTATAAACGCTCACTACGAGATCCTGAGAAGTTTGACAAAAACTGTGAGACCTGAGGATGACCCGTTTGTCGAGCACTATCAGACACCTGCAATAATGGAGATTCTCTACGAAGAAGATGAAAGCTTTAGAAAGAGTGTTGAGAAATTTGTGGAAGCTATTGAGAAAGCTGAAGCTCTAATCGGTAAAGAGGTTGTTCGAAGATACGGCGGTTTTTACGGACCCACCTGCGTTGTAGATTTTGCCCTTATACCGGGAAGCACGAGCAACATTGTCAACAGGATCCTCAAAACAACGGATATTCCCGATCACCACAAACAGGCTATTTTGGCTGCAAAATCATGGGGTATGAACACGTCTTACGGAATCGGAGATGTTTTTGCAAACGAATTGGAGAGGGGATCAACGCTGAGCGATGCACTGAAGAAGGAAATCGAGATGATCAAATTCATATACGACCAGCCAATTGAAGCTCAGGCAAAGCTGATGGATGATTTCGGGCATCAGAGCTTCGATGTCAGAAAATACATGAACGAATACAAGAACAGAATGAAGGGTGCTGTAAAAGAAGCAATTGACGATGGTGTCCATTACGGCAATATAGTGACAGTCCCTGCATACTGCGTTGGAGATATCGCCCACCACATAGCCCAGTCCACCTACAATATGTGTAAGGATGACGTTATCATGGCGGTGATAGAGGCAACAAGTGAGGTAATGGAAAAGACTCTGAGAGCTAATATGGATAAATTCACAAACGAATATCAGCCACTGAGTGTTGCCACTGGATCGACGGCGGTTGCTGTTGAATACATCTTGGAACTTGATGGATTTACGGCACCCATGATCGTTGATCTTCTAACAAAGAGGTTCCACAACTACGTCCAGCTTTATCCGACAAGAGGGGCAGCAGCGGAACTCCACAACAACGACTTCATGGACATGATATACAGGGGATGGAAATACCTCGACAAAGCAAGAAGGATGAAGAACGGAAGCGGAGGAAAGTTAGTTCCAAAAGTCGGTGGATTTGACGTGATTTTGGATCCGATTCACGAAAACGAGGTGCTTATGAATCCGCAACGCTACGCCTATCCGGGATGTGCGATAAGCGTCCGTTTCTCGGCTTTAATGAGATTGGCGGACTATCCATGTCTTCTGACGAGCGAACCCGTTACGGCTACGATGATGACGAATGTGATTGCTCTCCATAAGGAGAAGCCGGGATCACCCGCAAGAGTCTGTAAGGACTGTGCTACAGCCGCCCTTATCACTATCAGACACGACTACTGTCAGTGGAGAGAAGCCGTTTAATCTCTCTTTTTTCTTTTCAGGTGGTTCCAATGAAGTGCTACATCTGTAAGGAGCAGGGAAAGGACACCGATGCAGTTGCAATTTGCATCGTGTGCGGGATGGGCGTTTGTATGGATCACCTCGTCAGAGAGGAGGTTGAACTGTGGAAAGGTGACTATCCTTTTCCATCAAAGAAGCTCAAGAAGCCTATTCCAAGAATTCTCTGCGTGATATGTCATGAAGCTTACGAAGAGGGTTGATAATGAGTCTTGCCAAGAAATTTGTCGCCGAATTTGTGGGGACAGCCCTCTTAGTTTTCTTCGGTGCCGGATCCGCAGCCATGACTCTGATGATATCTAAGGGTCAGACGCCTCCAAATCCTTTCAACATCGGCATCGGAGCTTTGGGTGGCTTAGGAGACTGGTTAGCCATTGGAATGGCTTTTGCAATAGTCATTACAGCGGTCATTTACGCTCTCGGAAGGGTTAGCGGAGCCCACATCAACCCCGCAGTCACAATCGCTTTATGGGCTACCAAGAGATTTCCAACATCCGACGTGATCCCCTACTTAATCGCCCAGTTATCTGGAGCCACATTCGGCAGCCTTCTGTTCTTAGCATGCGTTGGAAGTGACGCCGCCTTAATCGGCGGACTAGGGGCGACGGCACCCTTCCCCGGTATTGGATACGGACAGGCAATTTTGACCGAGATTGTCGGGACGTTTGTCTTAATGCTCGTGATTATGGGTATTGCCGTTGATGAGAGGGCACCGAGAGAGTTTGCGGGATTGATAATAGGTCTAACCGTTGGTGGCATTATCACCACGATAGGGAACATCACGGGATCGTCTCTAAACCCCGCGAGAACCTTTGGCCCTTACATTGGAGACAGCCTTTTCGGGGTAGATCTATGGCAATACTATCCCATATACGTGATAGGACCGATTTTGGGAGCTCTGATCGCAGCTTTCCTATACGATTTTCTTTCTGAATAAATTTTTTAAAACCTCTTTTTTTTACAAAACTTATGAAAAAAATAATCGCACTGCTGTTTGTTTTTCTCCTTATCTTTCCGGCATCCTCCCAGTTTGAGAACTACGTTGAAAAAAAGATAAAAGCTGTCGCCGTCGTAAGTGGTGAGAACAGGGGTGCCACTATTGATATCACTGTGATCGTGACGCCCGGTAACGGTAAGGTCTTCGTTTCAGTGTCCCCCTTCACGGAGATAGATATGCAGGGATCTGCACAGCTTGCCGCTCTGACAGCTTGCGACCTAACGGGGGAAGACTTCCTTAAGCATGATTTCTTTTACATAATCGAAGCAGACGCCCCAATCGTTGGAGGCCCATCAGCCGGAGGGGTGATGACCGTAGCGACAATAGCCGCCCTTAAAAATCTCTCCCTAAGGGATGACGTTTTTATGACTGGGATGATCTATCCAGACGGAAGCATCGGCCCGGTTGGCGGGATCCCCTACAAGCTTGAGGCGGCGGCTGAAAGCGGTGCAAAAATCTTCCTAATTCCGAAGGGACAGAGATTCGTTTACGTAGAGGAGACAAAAAGGATACAGATAGGGCCCACCGTTTTCGTAACAACTCAACCAAAGAAAGTTGACGTGGTCGCCTACGGTAGGAATTTGGGCGTCAAGGTAATCGAGGTTGAAAACGTTAACGATGCCCTCAAATATTACGCCGGTATCGAACTTAAGAGGCAAATCAGTCAGCCCACCGTCCAGAAGTATTCCGATCTCCTGAAGAAATTAGCCGACAACATGAAAAGAGATGCTGAATCCCTATACAAAGAATTTGATAAAGTTGCCGACTGGAAAACTAAAAAAGAGGTTGATGAGAAAATTAAAATAGCCGAAGATTACTACTCAAAGGGATACTACTATTCGGCAACGAGCATGTTTTTCACGGCAAAAATAATCATGAGAGATGAAATCTATTCTAAGACAATCTCAAACGAAGACGATTTCAGCTCAGAAGCCGGATTCATTGGAGAAGAAATCAAATACCTTGAGAATTCGATCAAGAGATATCAGCTCGGACTCGTTTCCTTCCAGATAATAGGAGCGGCACAGGAAAGACTTGCAAAGGCTAAGAGCTATTTGGAGAAGGCGAGGATGTCGGAATCTCTCAGCGAGGAGTCTTTGAGCTATTTAGCTCTTGCGAGGGAGAGGGTTGAGAGTGCCAAGTCATGGTTATCCCTTTTAAAGGAGATAAAAAAGGACTACCTAATCAATGAAGAGGAAATAAAGAGGAGATGCGATTTCTATCTGAGTATGTCCAAGTCCCTCTACATATACGCCAATTCAATTGGAGGTTATGAAGACCTCCTGAACTCGGCTGAAGAGAGCTTAAATCTTGCAGAATACCTATACACCAACGGATACTATGCCGGATCAATCTTCGCTTCAATAGATAGCATGGTCAAAGCCGCGGTATCGATCGAACTCATAGGTATCGAAAATATGGATGAGCTCGCAGACAGGATAGATGCCGCAAAGGACTCTGCTAAAAACTCAATAGGCTTGGCTGAAGAGGTATCCACTCCTATTCTTGCGTATTCTTACTACGAGTTTGCAGAAACATCTGAGGGTGTTTACAAATTGATCTATTACAAGCTCTCGGAAAGAATTGCAAAAACAATCTTATTCTTAGCTGGAAAGGAACAAGTCCAAATTGTCAGCGTAAGTTACGAGATTCCTGAGATCCCAATAACACCAAAAGTTAAGAGCATAGTTGAAGAACACCTCCCTGAGATCCCCGGATTCTCCGCCACGCTCACCATAGCGACATTATCGTTGCTAATACTGCTGAGGAGAAGGTGGCTGTAAAATTCACACCGGAGTTGTTTAGATATCCCCTTTTTTCTAAGGTGGCTCCGAGAATGCTATCTATGTGAACCCCGATAAATCCGGACAGAAGAGCGATTACAAAACCCCATTCATTTATCATTCCAAAAACAAATGCGTAAAATGAAACGATAAAGGATCCCACGAATGCGGAAATCTCACCTATTAGGGATACGCCACCGCTTTCTCCCGGTCTAACTGGTTTGAAATTTGTTATTAAGTAAACCCTTTTGGAGGTCTTACCTATCTCGCTTGCCAGTGTATCTCCCAAGGCGGTTGCAAGACTTGCAACGAATCCCACCTTAAAAGCATCTATATGAAAGTATCCGTAATTTAGGGCAAAAAAGAGGGCGGTAAGGCTGTTGGCGAAAACGTTTGAATATCCACGGGCTCCACCGGCCGGCTCTGCGATCTCGAGCTTTTCCTTCTCCAAATATTTGTATTTCGTGGCCGCCGATCCTATTCCGTAAAATAGTAACAGGGTAACAAAAAATCTCAAATCTGTGGAGATTATTATAAGCATACCGACAATTGTTGCAGCCATTAAACCGGTTTCATCTGCCACACCGCTTTTCATTGCTAAAAAACTCAGAATAAAAGCTACAGCAAACCCCAAAAGCAGATCATAGAGACTGAAATCTATTCTGTATATATCAAACGCTATTAAGATCGACATGTTAAGTAACATGAGAAGAACGGAGTTACTCGCTCCTCCATTCGCATGTATTATAAGGGTGGAGCTTAGTGCAACTACCACGGCAATCAACAGGATCATCTGAAGATTCCATTCTGTTCCAAGATAAAAAAGAAAAAGAAAAGCCATGAAAAAATAGATAATTAGATTCAGAAGATAGTGAAGTTTTTTTCTAAAAGAGGCGATGAAAATGGAGGGGATTGCTGAGGAGACCGGTATCCCCCCAAAATGAGCAGCTATAATCAATAGAATCGCAAAAATAACGCCAGCAAGAGAGTCCTCCTTATCACTTGGATTTCTTATCCTGATTCCCCTACTCTGCAATCCTCTCAATACGAGAAGAGCCGTCGATAGAGTGAGAACTTCGTTGAAATTCAATTTCGGATACAGCAGTGCTATTAATGCAAGAGCCAAATCCATTACGGCAACTTTAAAATATTTAGAATATAAAGGTAACCAATGCTGAGAAGAATTTACGATAAAAAACTCGAAACCGAAATTAAATCGCAAAAAGTTCCCAGACATATACTTATCATCGTTAGTGAGGAGGAGTTCTTTGAAAATATCAATAGGTTTGCAGAATTCGTTGAATGGTGCAAAAAATTTTCTGTAGAGGAAATCACGATCGCTGTAAACTCTGTCCTAAATAAGGAAAAGATAGAACACGTAACAAAAATATTTAGAGAAAAAATAAAAACAAAAATAAAAATTCTTAGTGAAAAGATGGAGTGTGAGCTGGATGGATCTCCTCCCGTTGTCAACTTAAATTTCGGATTGAAAGGAAGAAGGGAGATCGTAAACGCTACAAAGGAGCTTGCCCGCTTGGTTTTAAGTGGAGCGATAGATATCGAAGAAATCGACGAAAAAACTATAGAGAGGTTTTTGAAAATTCAATCGGAACCCGATATAATCATAAGAGCGGGATCCGAGACCCAAGATTTTTTGATCTGGCAGAGCATTTACAGTGAGCACATTTTTTTTGATACCGACTGGAAAAATTTAAGATATACCGACTTTCTAAGAATACTGAGAGATTACCAGAGGAGGGAAAGAAGATATGGAAGATAATCTTCGATTTGTCAGGATGCTTGCGGACTATCAATTCGGGAAAAATGCTGGAAAGGCACTTTTCAGCGATAAATGCGAGTTCATAGTTTCACCGAAGACTGGAAAGATAAGACAGATATTGGAAAACGGTGTCAGAATAGCTACGATAAAAGCGGATACCGGATTGCTAACGATAAGCATAGAAGGGGCTAAAAGACTGAAAGAGGCCTTTGAATATCCTCATTTAAGGGTTGTCGTCTTGAGAGAGGTCGCCGACATAATCTCAAAAGGAAAAAACGTCTTCTCAAGACATGTTGTTGATGTCGATCCAAACATCAGGGCAAACGACGAGGTCATAGTAGTGGACAAAGACGATAGGCTTTTGGCTACGGGTAAGGCTGTTTTATCAGCTTTTGAAATGCTCGAATTCGATAGAGGAGTTGCTGTTAAAGTAAGGCAGGGGGTGAATAAGTGAAAAAATACAGATTAAGCAGAGATGGAACGCTCATAGTTTCTAAAGATTCTATCATCGATAAACATCTGAGATTTGATGGGAAAGTGCTCGCGGGAATTATGACGATTTTTTGGGGAAATATCGAGGCGAAGGAGGTAAATCTTGCGGGGAAAAACATCGTTAACGGAGATATTTTATGTGAAAAGGCTGTGATAGGTGCAAAAACAAAATTCAACAGATTGATAGCTCAGAAAGATGTGATAATCTTTCCAAAGTGTAAAGGTATTTACGTTCAAGCCGATTCTGTAATAATCAAAGAGGGATGCGTTTTAGGTAAGGTTAAAGCTAACAGAATAATAATCGATGGTCTTGCAAAGATAAAAGAGCTGGAAGGGGGGAGGATTATTGCTTCAAGGGAGTTATGAATTTTTCTTCAAATCTTTTCAAATCTTCGAGCTTTCCTACCACGAGAATCGTATCCCCTCTCGTGATCTCACAGCTATCGAGGACTCGGTCGCCCCTTTTTACAGCTAAGACTAAAACATCTTCTATTTCATCGATTCTCTTTCCAATTATCGGAGAGTTTTCTTTAATCGTGTAGGTTCTGAAGTGGACATTTTCGTAGAAAAGCCTCTTTTCAGCCTCTTCTTTAAAGATCGTTAAGATAATCATTTGGGACGATACAGTCGGAAGGTCTATCACGTAATCGGCACCCGCTAAAGCCATTTTCTCTTTGTATCTTGGATTGTTGCATCTTGCGAGGATTAGTAGATCCTCTCTCTTTCTCTTCAACATCATTATGCAAAGAAGGGCATCAACATCGTTCGGTAGGGCGACAACTGCGGATGAATATTCGTTGAGATCAATTTCTTCCCAAAGTTCTTCACTCAATGCATTTCTTCTTAGGAAATCTACACCCTCCGCCGTTACTTCCTCTATATCTATTGCTGTAACTTCAATGTTCTTTGATAGCAGGATCTTTGTCACCGATCTGCCCACATCTCCAAAGCCGATGACGAGAACCTTCATCAATACACACCTTCGTAAAACTTGATGAGATTGTTCTTCTCCCCAAACACAAGGATATTGTGTCCTACCTTTATTCTGAAACTTTTATCCGGATTGAAGTTCATTTTTCCGTATTCGCAAATTGCGATAATCTTTACCTTAAAGTGTTCTTCAACTTCTTTCACAGTAAATCCGATGATAAAAGAATTTTTTGGAATAATAATCTGAGTTACACCGTAGTTGGGGAAAACCTCCCTCACATCTATGAATCCCGTGTGTCTTTCGAGGATAATCTTTGCTAATTGGGCACCTATAACAACCTTGGGAGTGATCACCCTCTCTACACTGGCATAATGGAGATACCTGCTGTAAAAGGGATCGCTAAGCACGGCATACTTACGGGTCTTTACATCCTTTAACGTTAGGAGAACATCTAAGCTCTTCTCTACATCATCCCACATCACGATGACAGCGAGAGCTTCATTAATCTTTGCATTTTCAATAATCCCTTTACTGAGATCTGAGATTATTGCGGTGTATCCCTTTTCTAATGCTTCTATTACTTTATTCCTATCCGTTTCGACAATTACGTATTTTACATTGAGATTTTTTAGGTGATCGCACAGAAAAGGGGTAATGTTCGTGTAACCGAATATCACGAGATGCCGGCTTAATCTAACCTCATCGGGCAGACTTATCAGAAGTCTTCTCTCCACCCATGGCATAATGAGGTAGGGAAAGGCTATGCCGAAGATAAAGGCGATACCAAAGAGCTGAACGAAAACTGAGAATAGCTTTCCGATACCAGAGACAAAGACTATATCCCCGTAGCCAACAGTGGTTATCGTGGAGATAACCCAGTAAAATCCATCGATTAGGGTTATTGGGTCACCTTCGAGGGATTTTAGATAAACTGCTATAACAGAAAGGGCGATAATAGAAAAAATAAACGAAAATATTACAAAGATTCCCTTTTTTATCATTCAGGTTTTTCCATGAGTTTGAACTTCTTGAGAATAGCACCCTCTTTTGCGTGCGGTGTGCGGTAAACCGTATCGTTGGATTTTTCTATCTCTCTCGCCTCGTCTGCGAGGATTGCGGCAACTCTCATCATCTCATGTGCGGATGCAACAAGCGGTATGTATTTGTTCGGATCCTTCTCGATGAAGCATCCCTTTACATCGATGTCGGCTACTTTCTCCGCTATGTAGTAAGCGGCCATCGCCTTAGCCTTAGCGTATGGATTCTGGAAGTTTCCGGCGGCTACAGCCTTCTCAGCGGTCACAACGATCTTCGGAAGCTCCGGTTTTTCACCCTTCTTTATAGCTTCGATAACCTTGTCGATCTCTTCCTGAACGAGTCTGAAGGCACCAGTTGCCGCAAGAACCTTCACGACGTCGGAATTGAACAGAGCCATTTCAGTCGGGTCGAGGAATTCACGGCGGGCTCCGATCATCGAGTCCGCGTTGATCAAAATGTATCCGAAGCCTTTCTGCTCGAATTCCTCCTTAGCCTTCTTTGCTGGAGCATCACTTATCACGATAACGGGCTTGCCCTCGAAAGCTTCTCTTGCCGCCTTTGGGCCGGGAAGGGCGGCGTTTGGCGACACGACGATCACAACATCCGGATCAAACTCCTTAAGTTTCTCAGCAACTTTTGCCTCTTCCGGTTGCATTTTTGCTCCGCTCGTAACAACCCTAACTTCGATGTCTTCCCTATCAGCTCTCTCATCAAGCAAATACTCCACAAGCAGTGCGGTGCCGATGGCACCCATTTTCAAAACTCCAACCTTTACCATTTTATCACCATAAAAAATTTAGATATTGTAGTTATAATACTTTCTCTTTTTTTCTTTTTTATTTTTGGCATCCATGCCAACAACTCTACACAGGAATTTACGACGACAGCCGCCGTCCAGTAGACGAGAGAGTATTCTCCAACAAGATAGTTTGAAAGCCTTATTCGTAAATCGGGGTCAACTACGTTCGTGAAGAGAGTCAGAATAATAGAAATAATAAAGAATAAGATGCCACCGAGGATTACCGTTCTGATTGTGGGTTTTATAAAGCTGTAGTAAACGAGATGAATAAAAATCACGTAACCAATCCACAGGATAATTTTTGAGTTTATCACATAAACCATAGTCCACCTACCAACATAGACATCCAAGAAAGGTTGAGGTAATATCAAAACACCGAAGCCCGGAAAAGCAAGTGCATACGAAATTAAGATAACCAAGATCCCATACACGATTGCGGTTGACAGGATTCTCATTATATCTAAAAAACTTCTTCCCTTGAGTGGACTAATATCCCCTCCGGTGTTATATCGTAGGGGTGGATTTTCTTGCTGTGATCGGATCCCCGCATTTTATAGACCTCGATCCCCCTCACTCTCGTGTTTTCCATTTTCGTGTAGTACAGGACGATAACTCCGTCCACGATAAAGTTCTCTACGCCAAATCTTGAAATCTGACCTTCCTCTACAACTTCCGCTGTCATGAGTGACGTTAGCCCGAGAACTTCGAGAGTTGTAGCTATCTTCAGTAATTCAACCCTAAATTTTGCGGTATCATTTATAGCGAAACCGATTGAGGTTGTAGAATCTAAAGCGGCTCTTAATGCCCGTATTTCGTCTTGAACTGTTAGTATGTTGTCTATGAGACTTCTTGTATCGAAAGGTCTTGTGTCCACGAATCTCTCATCGCTTGGCAAACCGATTTTTGCAGATGTCGCATCTATTATCGCCAACATGTTCTCATCTTCGAGTTTCTCAATGTCCCAACCGAAGGTTGCGAAACTCTCCCTTAGGTTCTGGGGTCTCTCCTCAGTGGCTATGAAAATTCCCGGTTCGTTATACTTGACAGCTCCACTGTATACGAACTGCATTGCGAATATTGTTTTTCCACTCCCCGATGGCCCCGAAACTAAGTAGACTCGATCTCTGATGAAACCACCGCCGCATATCTCATCCATTCCCGGAATACCCACAGGACATCTCTCCAGCATGAACATCCCCTTCATAATTATGATCACGCTGATCTATATAAATTTAACTTGGAAAGTTTAAAAAACACTCGAAAATATATGGATACTATGAGCAAAATAACCGTTAGCCTCATAAAGGCGGATGTTGGCGGACTACCGGGACACGTCAGCGTTGCCGACGAACTCGTAGAGATTGCCGAAAAAAAATTAAAAGAAGCAAAAGATACCGGACTTATTGTAGATTTCTGCGTTTTAAGAGCTGGAGACGATTTACAACTCCTCATGACCCACAGAAAGGGAGTTGATAACGAAGAAATTCACAGACTCGCTTGGGAGACGTTTGAGAAGGCGACTGAGGTTGCCAAAGAGCTTAAACTCTACGGTGCTGGTCAAGATCTCCTTAAAGACGCTTTTAGCGGGAATATCAGAGGAATGGGTCCCGGCGTTGCCGAAATGGAATTTACGGAGAGGAAGGCGGAACCGCTCATCGCATTCATGATGGATAAAACGGAGCCGGGGGCGTTTAACCTCCCGATATTTAGGATGTTTGCGGATCCCTTTAACACCGCCGGATTGGTGATAGATCCATCGCTCCACAACGGTTTTGTCTTCGAGATCTGGGATATTTACGAGCACAAAAAGGTGATGATGAATGCTCCCGAAGAAATGTATGACATACTTGCCCTAATCGGTGCGAAATCGAGATTTGTAATAAAGAGAGTGTATCCGAAGCCGGGTGGAAAACTTCCAGCCGACGAGCCAGTGGCTGTTGTGAGCACCGAAAAGCTCTACCAGATTGCGGGAGAATACGTCGGAAAGGACGATCCCGTTGCCTTGGTAAGGGCTCAAAGCGGTCTTCCCGCTGTGGGTGAGGTTTTAGAGCCTTTCGGATTCCCCCACCTTGTGAGCGGATGGATGAGAGGTAGCCACAACGGCCCCATAATGCCCGTTCCCTTCAGATATGCGAAATGCACCCGATTTGACGGGCCGCCAAGATGCATTGCGGCAGGTTTCCAGCTTGCCGACGGGAGGCTGAT
The DNA here is from genome assembly GCA_965561205.1 of uncultured Archaeoglobaceae archaeon. GTDB lineage: Archaea > Halobacteriota > Archaeoglobi > Archaeoglobales > Archaeoglobaceae > Geoglobus. Next base: position 14,031 of record CBEWZU010000024.1, read on the forward strand.
CGGCCCCGTTGATCTCTTCGATGATCCCGCCTTTGACTACACGAGACAAAAAGCCATGGAGATTACGGATTACATCAGAAGGCATGGACCCTTTGAACCCCACAGACTCCCCTTAGAGGATATGGAATACACCACTCTCCCAAAGGTTATGGAAAAACTTAAGGATAGATTTGAAGAGATCTAAAGAGCTTGCAAGAAAGTCCATTCATTTTTTAGGATTACTTTACGTTCCAGCCCTTTTTTATCTTGATAGATATATTCTTTGGGGCATTGTTCTATCCCTAACAGCTTTCGCTTTCTTTTTGGAGATATTAAGACTAAAAAACAAAATCGACTTAAAACTCGTAAGAGAGTACGAAAAGAGGAGATTCGCCGGATATCTCTACACGGGCTTAGCTTTCTCCTTGATCACGCCGCTTCCCACCGATGCGTGCGTTGTCGCGGCTTGTTGTGCCTTCGGTGGTGATGGAGTTAGCGGTATAGTGAAGCGATTTGAAAAACGTATGTCCATCCCTTCTTTTATAGTGGTGTCATTTTTTCTCTCCATATTTTTCGGTGCTTCTACGTTTCCATCTCTAATCGCCACAGTTTTGTCTTGCTTAGCGGATGGCAAAAAATTTGACGACAACTTTACAATTCCTATTATAGCGGGTTTATCGTATCTGATTGTAGATAGCTTTTTTTGATGGTTTTCATATCCAAGTGGCTATCTTTTTGCCGGATTATAAAGAAATGTAAATCGCAAGCTATATCAAAAACTCCTTTAGATCCCAGAATATCCTCGGATGTTTTTTGAAAACTTCAAGAGCCAATCTCTTCACACTCATTTCCTCTATCGGTAATCCCCCCAAACTTTGGGCTAACCTATCAATAACATCATCATCAAGCTTTAAAAGTTTCTCCTGAATTTTTTTGTTTCTAACAAGATTCTTCCCGAAATCGTTCTTCCACCTTTCGTCGTATCTTTGCAAGAACTTTTTTGAATAATCTCCCGCTTCAACGGCTTCAAAAGCCGTTATCCCAGCAAAATATCCTGCCTTCATTGCGTTGATAATCCCACCACCCGTTATCGGATCTGCGTGTCTCGCTGCGTCTCCAGCAAGCATGACGTTGTCGGCTACGGCGGTCTCGATTGCACCCTTGACGGGAACTCCGCCCACCACAACCTCCACTATCTCCCCATCGGGGAATTTTTCCCTGACAAACCTGTCGAGATACCACTTAGCGTTTTTTTCTGCCAAACTTGGCATAACTCCCACACCAACGTTTGCGGCGTCCTTTCCCTTGGGAAACAGCCAAACATAGCCGCCGGGAGCGTATTTCTTTCCAATCCAGAAGTATGTCTTTTTCTCGTCGAAATCTATGTTTGTCATGAGATACTGAACACAGCTGTCAATCTCATTGGGCTTTAGAGTCGTATCTATTCCAGCCATCTTTCCGATTCTGCTCTCAATCCCATCGGCACCTATCACGATCTTAGTTTTCAACTCCTCCTCCTCACCCATGCTCCTTATCTTCAGTTTTACAAAACCGTCCTCTCTTTTCAGATCTATTGCCGTGGTTTTTGTGAGCACTTCGGCCCCCGCTTTCGATGCTAATTTTGCGAGATATCTGTCGAATATTTTCCTCTCGAGAACGTATCCAACTTCATTTCCGGCTCTCTCCGCTGAGAGCTCCACCTTATATCCTGAGGGTGAGATGATCTCGGCACTCTCGATCTCGCTCGCAATCCACTTCTTGTCCGGCTTGACGAATTCCTCCAAGCCATTCCTGCTAACACCCTCGGCACATCTTACGGGAACACCTATTTCCTGCCTTTTTTCTATTAGAAGAACCTTGAGACCTTTTTCAGCGGCTGTTTTCGCAGCAATGCTTCCCGCAGGCCCAGCTCCAACCACGATCACATCGTAATCTATCATTCAACCACCTCTAAGGCGTTCATGGGACAGACCTTAATGCATATCTTGCAGAGGGTGCACCTGTCCTCGTAAATTTCAAGGAAAGTTTCGATTAACTCGTTTGCGTTGTATTTGCAGACTGCAACACAGGCACCACAATAACCACATTTATATCTGTTGACTCTGAGTTTCATGTGGCTCCCTTAACAAGCGGATAGATAACACTTACTGTCCGCTTTTAAACTGCCTCATATTCTTGTATTCCATTATTAACTCTTCAAGTCTTTTGAGTTTGTTCCTTTCCAACTCTTCTAAGGCTTCCTCTATCCTTTTCTCCAATTCGCTCGATCTCACAAGGGCAAATTCGTCAAAGATCTTGATTTCCATTCTCTCAACGGGGATTACAGGTATCTTTTCCCTCTCAAATACCTCCTTTGCGAGGTGGGACATGTCACCCTTAGCTATCAAAGCCCGAATCCCGTGATTAACGAGCATTTCCGCACCGGTCTTTCCAGCACCACTCACGTTCTCGATGTAAATTACCTCTCCCCTTTCAATTCCCTCTCTTTCAAGTCTTTCAATATCATCCTTTGTGAATTTCTTCAAAACCCTTATCGCCTTCCATCCCTTGAATTCTAAGTATTTCATCTTTTTCAGCTCTTCAAGTTTCGTTTTAAGCTCTTCTATCGTCTTATCCTTCTCCCTTATGATTCTCCTCAACTGCCTTATTTCGGACTGCAAAGACTTTACAAGATTCTCCTCTCTTATCCTGCGATACTCTTCGGAGGAGATTGCGTAAATCTTATCTTCAAGCTTCTTTATCTTCTGATTTAATCTCTTGATTTCGTCGTAGAGCTTTTGATTTTCCTCCTTTAATTTGGCGATAATCTTGTCCCTTTTCTTTATCTCCTCCGAAGTTACCTTAACAACAACTTCTTCACTCTCTGTTTCTTCCTTAACCTCCAGCATGCTCTTCAGCGAAATGCCTTTAATTATCCCCGCTTTTATCTCTTCGAGATCGTAACCTTTGGGAATCCTCTTTTCAATGTTTTTCAATTTGTTCTTATAAGAGTTGTAAGCATCCCTTGCGGCGGCTAACGCGTCCCTTTCATGGTCATTTAAAATTTTGTATCCACTAACAAGGTTTTTCTTTTTCTCAACAGGCAAATCCTCTTTTGGAGAGTAAATAATGCAATTAAATGAAGCCTTAAGCTTGTTAACATAGTCCGGGACAGCCTTCTTATCCGTTGCGATGACTACCGGTTTCCCGTGACTTAGTATGAAATCCACAACATCTGAATAGCTCCAAGATTTCTGGCTTTTTATCGCGATCACGTTTCCGCTCAGATCGATTATCGCCACCCCGACCGTCGTCCCGGGATCGATTCCAACAATGAGATAGTTTTTCTGCTTTCTCATCGGTATGAATTCTATCTTGTCTTTTTCAACTGCTTCAACTGTTACCTGAACATCCCTCAGCTTGAAAGAGCTTATCGGGACTTTTTCCCGCACTTCATTTACGACGAAAACACCCCTGCTAATTCCGCCGTATCCTTTTCGAACGTCTTCAACGTAATCCAATCTGTTTCTATCCAAAACCTCTTTTATCTCTCTGTAAACCCTCCTGACGGCATCGTGGACTTTTCTTCTGTATTTGTTTTGACGCCATCCCCCTTTTCCAAGACTTCTGTTTCTGGACACTTTGATTATGGTTTTATCCGTGAAGACTGAGACTATCTCCCCCACACCGTATTTTGCCAATAAGGCTGACGCCCTTGCCTCATCAAAAGGATTTCTTGGATGGATATCGATGCCAAATCTCTTTGAGAGCTTTGGAAGCGAAGTTTTCCCAGCGGTCTGGATCAATTTCGTATTGGGGGGCATTGATTTCAAAAATCCAACAAGGTCTCTTCTATCTCTAAATATTTCAAAAATGTTATCTACCGCTACGTAATCCGGCTTTTTCTCTCTGATCAATCTGAATAATCTGTTTTTAGATACTTCTTTGCTCCACTCCTGATCTTTATCGATGACGTAAAGGGCGTATCTCGGGTTTCTCCCCTGCGAGGATCCTTTAAGGATATCAACACCAAACACTATCATGTTTTACCCTTAATATATTTCAGAATTTCATTTAAATTTTTCTTAACGCCATAGGATCTTTCAAAGTAGCTTAAAACGTTCTCAACATCTCTAATGAGATACTCCTCAGCTCTTTCATCATCAACATCAACCGATTGGGGAAAGTCTATAATCCACAAACCTTCTTCGCTTACGAGGATATTGAACTGGCTGAGATCTCCATGAACTATTCCCGCTTTATACATCCTTTTAATCTCGTCGATTATTATTTCGAGGATATCCTCAGGATTTTCAAGCCTGACCTTGTAAAGCTCTTTGGCATCTATCAGCTCCATAACAACTGCATTACCCTCCCAGGCTATCGGTTTCGGAACGCTGACCTTCCCGTAAAGTCTTTTTAAAGCGGTGAACTCTCGTTTTGCCGATCTGACCGTGAGGACTGTGTAGTGAAGGGTTCCATAGTCCCTCTTTTCCTTAACCTTTTTGAAGCTCGGATATCCGACTCTGTGAAATTTCAAAATGAGCTCACCGTATCTTTCTGAGAAACAGTTGAAAACGACGCTTTCCTTACCCTCACCCATTAGCTTCCCAAGCATATCCACAACATTTTTCCTGACAAGTCTTTTAAGAGAGAACACTGAAAGACCTTTGAATGTAAAGCAAGAGCCGATGTATTCGGTGTATTTGTTCTCCACAAGCTTTATAGATGCTAATCTCTTTAAAATGGGTTCCACCTTCTCCTCACTAATCCCACAATGCCTCGCTATCGCATGGGTTGGAACGAACTCAAAATCCCACATGTTTTCGAATATCGCATCCATTACGCACTCCGATTTCCGATCTATTTTTTTGTAGGTTTCAACCAGATCCACATACTTATTTAAAGCGTCGCTCCATAAAACTTTCCGTGAAGTGTAGCAGGTGCAACCGAGAAGCCGTATACTATCAAAGGCATTCGGGGAAGCATTTGTGCTCGAAACACCTGAAGGAATACGTTTTAAAAAACGTTAAGAGAAGTATAAGAAAGTTCAGAATGATTGAACGAGAGGAGAGAATAGCAATAGCAATGAGCGGCGGTAAGGACAGCGTTGCTCTGGCACACATTCTCATCGAGCTTTACGGAGATAGGAGAGATCTCGAATTTCATGCTATAACTATCGATGAGGGGATAGAGGGTTACAGACCTCCCACTGTGAAAATAGCGAAAAAAGTCACGAAAGATTTGGGGATCCCCCATCACGTAGTCTCCTTTGAGAGGGAAATAGGTCTCACATTAGACGAGATGGTTAAAATAGGTGATAAAAAGCCTTGCACTTACTGTGGCGTTTTCAGGAAATACTTACTCAATAAAAAGGCGAGGGAAATCGGTGCGGATAAACTCGCAACCGGTCACAACCTCGATGATGAGACGCAAACGATTTTGCTGAATTTTCTTCAATCAGACATCGAGAGGCTTGCAAGACTGATTCCTTCGAGAGTTCAAAAAGGTTTGATAATGAGAATAAAGCCTTTAAGGGAACTGTATGAGAAGGAGATAGTTACTTACGCCTTAATTGAGGGTTTACCGATCTCCTTAGAGGAATGTCCCTACAGCCACTTTCCCGTCAGAGCGATGGTCAGAGATTTCCTTTACGAATTTGAAAACAAGTATCCGGGAAGAAAATTTTCTGTAATGAGAAGTTTTGAAGAGCTAATCCCCTGCTTAAGGGAGATGTTTCCCCAGATTGAATTGAAAGACTGTGAGATATGCGGAGAACCAACACCAAAAGATGTCTGTCAAGCATGCGTTCTGAAAAAAGAATTAGGTTTGCTTTAATCTATACGGGATTATTCCAAGGAATCCTGAGAGGAACCCGCCAAATAAAGCCATAAGGAAATAAGAAATAGCGTTATCTCTAAGATACGAATAGGCTTCGGTTGTCGTTGAGAGGATGAAGATAGAGCCTCCCCATACAATTAGACCGGCGGCTAATAATAGAAAAACCATTGAAACGTATCTTACGATCGATTTGCGTTCTATGAATGCATCAAATGCTTTCCCGATGATTATGCTAACACCTGCAAAGATTAACCACCACAGACTTGAATAAATGAAAGATACCAAAAGAATCAGGGGGCCCGGGGCTACAGCATCATTCAAAAGCCTCCAAAAACCGTTTACCCCCTGTATCATCCCGACAACTATCAGAATGAGAGCTATAAGGTATGTTATGAATGAAAATCTTCCCTCGTAGAGAGATTTTTTTAAGTTTGAGAAGTATTCTTCAATCACGTTTTCCATACCGTAGGCTTTTAGAAGAAAATACAATCCAACGATAAATATCAGAAATCCGTAACCCCATGCTGAAAAACCAACCATTGAAAACAGAGAGTATATTATTAACAGAACTCCGAGAGGTGTAAGGGTTGATTTCGCAATTTTAGGATCTTCGAGCATTTTCTTAATGAGATATAAGGTGCTCTCGATTGTTTTGCTTTGTTTCACGATTACACGTTTTATTCCATCAATCTTAAACCTTGAGGCAACTATCGGGATTACGAATTCATCTTCGCTCCCATCTGTGACGAGGATAACGCTATCAGCATTTGTTGTTCTTTTTAAAAAATCCATTTGATCCGATATCTTAGAATCTGAGATTACACCGACGTTTTCATCTCCAGCTACGATCACGACTTCCACGTCCTCTTTATCCTTAAGTTCATCGTAGAGCTTTAAAGCACCGTATATTGTGTTCAGATCACTGTCCTCTGGATCAGCCAATCCGAGTTTCTCCGCTGCTTTTAGGCAAGCCTCTCTACCTATGACAGGTGATGATAAACCAGTTTTCCTTCCAAGATCGTTGTCCCTATCAATAGCGATTATTAATTTCATAAGCTAATCTGTTTTGGTGATTTTGTTTAAAAATTGTTTGTTCGAAAAGATTTTTATTAATTTAACAAAACATCCTGTAATGATAGGATGGGAGGAGTTCATCTTAATAGTTATATTAGCTATCGTTCTTTTGGGACCCGAAAACTTAGCGGATATCGTAAAGAAGCTTGGAAAACTCTACGTTGAATATAATAGAGCTAAGAAGAGGCTTGAATTAGAGATAAAATATGGTATCCCCCTTGACGATAGTATAATCGAGAGGGAGATAGATATATATTCTGACAGAAATAAGGATAATGGGTGACAAAAATGATCGGCCCAAACGAGTTGATGATAATATTGCTGTTAGTTGTAATCTTATTTGGAGGGAGTAAGCTACCAGAACTCGCAAGGAATCTCGGAAAAGCGAGCGGCGAATTTAAAAAGGCACAAAGAGAAGCTGAGTTAGAATTAATAGAATTCGAAAGGAAGTTAAGGGAGGGAAAATTCAAATCTAATGAGGAGAAGAGAAGGAAACTTGAGGAGATTGCAAAATCCTTGAAAATTGATACGAAAGGACTGAGTGATGATGAACTGATTGAAAAGATAAAAGAAGCCTTACCTAAGGAAAGAGCAGAACCTTAATCATTTAAGGACTATTCTAAGTTTTCCTATACTTTCACGAATTTCGACATCAAGATTTTGAGCTTTAAAGATATTCTCTAAAAATATTTTCAGGAATTTTATCTCAGAAGGACAACTCAATATTAACGTGAAGCTGTTTTTAGCGTCTTCTTTAATTCTGAAGAAATTTCCGGGCTCCATATATTCAAGTATGCTTTTTACATCCCTTAAACCCTTGTTGTAGTATTGTATACCATGCTCCTGTCCCGAAACTTCAATGAGCTTCCAGAATTTCTCATCGGCAATCTCGTTCAGGATTTTCCAGATTGCTTCCCAATGCTCTAAATCAACTATGACATGTTCACCTTCTGAGAGGAAATCGATATACGTTTTCAAAACTTTTCTTGATACTTTAGAAGAGAATTCCAAATCGTAGTAAGTAGCGACTGATTCCCTTATAATCTCGCTTGCACTTCTTCCGGTTTTTTTTACAAGCTCTCCGAGCATATCTAATGTTTTTGAATCAAGACTTATTGATGTCCTGTATACCATGAACTTCCAGGTATCTGGGTCTATTAGTATTTTTCGGTATAACTGATTAAGACTCGATATTAATCATTATTATCCAGAAGTAAATTATCAAAACAAAAAAGATAATAGGCACTGAACAAACTGACCGACAATGAAATTATTGGTTTTGCTCCTGTCTTTATTATTCGAAATCCTCAAATCTGAGCCTCCTACAATAATCCATCCGACCGTATGGTTCGGAAAAATCATAGAATACTTGGACAGGAGGTTGCCACCCACACTATTTTTTGGAGGGATTACTCTGCTGATAACTGTTTTTTCTGCTTACTTTTTGTCAAAAATTCCTGAATTTTTTCCATTTCCCTTTAAGATTATGGCTCAGGCGTATCTGCTTTATTCAGCCATCTCTATAAGAAGTATGATCGAACACGCCAAAAACTGTATACATCGTGACAGGATGCTGCCCGAAAATGTTCAGAAGATCGTCAGCAGGGATACCTCGAAGCTCTCGGAGTCGCAACTCTGCTCGGCGGTGATCGAAAGCGTTTCGGAAAACTTTGTGGATGGTGTATTATCCCCGCTGTTCTACTATGCTCTCTTTGGACTTGAAGGAGCCCTAATCTACAGAGCCGTAAACACCTGCGACGCCATGCTTGGATACAGAACTGGAAAATACGAGAGGTTCGGGAAGATACCTGCAAGGATTGATGATATTTTGAATTTTGTTCCCTCAAGATTATCTCTTCTGCTTTACGCTCTTTTCAGTAGGCAATCATTTATTTGTGGAATTAAGAAGAATCCAAAGTTGAACGGAAATTCGATTGCGGCAATGGCTGGCTTACTTAGAGTGAGACTCGAAAAACCGGGGAAATACGTGATAGACTGCGGTCGGGAGCCGAACGTTCGGGATGTTATAAAATCAATAAGATATTTCGTAATTCTTTCTGGAATTTCCGTAGTTTTGTTGGGATTTCTTACAGCCCTTTTGGAAATGTTAAAATACCTAATCTGATACCTATTTAAAAATGAAGGTCGTAAAAGTTAATTCTCTAAGAGAGTTTGAGGTTGAAGGAGAAATAAGTGTGGGATCGTTTGTATTGACCGACAACATCATCGGGGTTTCCACAACAATATACCATCAAGAGGAGGAACTCACGAAATATCTGAGTAAGGGAGATATGGATATGCTAAGGTCATTCTTGCCAGATATTTCAGAACCCAAATACATAACAAAGTGCTATGCTCTTATGGATACAAAGCTTGAAAATCCCAAAAATCTCCCAAAAATAGGTAGTGATGTAAAGGTTCTCGATAACGATTCGATAAAGAAGATACACGTTAAGAACGGGGAGCTTTATATCCCGTATCTCCCGTTTCTGATAAAAAAAGACATCGATGTGTCTCGGCGTGTGGTGACAAAGTTGATAGAACTCTTCCCGGAATACCGTGATGTTCTTGAGATTATCCTCGCAGAGATCGAATTCAGACTAATAGAGGAGGTTGATTTATGAAACCGATAGGTCTCGTTAAGGGTCCTGCCGAAAATCCCTATGAATTCAAGTTCATAACTCCCGACAATAGTCTTTTAAAGAACGGTGAGTTCGTCTACTATCTTCACAACGGTAGGAAAGTCATATGCCGTGTTGTGAAGCGGAACCCCTTAAGGCAGTATCCCGATCTTTATTTATCAAATCCCTCCGTCCCTCCTGAAAAGATTTTGAGAACGATCGGGATAAGTAACCGGGAGTTCGACTTATATGAAATAAAAGCTGTGATAATGGGGTATTTTGATAAAAAATTGGGTTTCATAAATCCGAGAATTCCCCCCAAGACAGGGCAGCCCGTTTATATTGCAGAGAGAGAAGTTATAGAGGAAGCTCTTTTGAAAAAGAAAGTAAACGAATTCGGAAGCATGCACATAGGCTACCTCCTGAACAGAGAGGAAAACATCCCTGTCACGATCGACACCGTTTTGGCTGTCAGTGAACACATAGCGATTCTTGCGTCTACCGGAAGCGGAAAGAGTTATCTTGCCGGTGTGATTGTCGAGGAGCTCCTGAAGCCCTACAACAGAGCCGCCGTAATCGTTTTCGATCCCCATGGTGAGTATTACACCCTCAAAGAAATCGAAGGCAGGGATGAGTTCAGGGAGGGAGATTACCAATCAAATGTTAGGGTTTTCGGAAGAGAAAACATAAAGCTAAGGCTAAGCGAGCTTGAATTTGATGAGCTCGTGAACATACTCCCGAATCTAACCGACAAAATGGAGGCTATCCTCAACAGAATCTACAGAGATCTCAGTGGAGATCACTTCACTGTTAGCGATTTGATAAAAAGGATTGAAGAACTTGGAAAGAGTGAAGAAACAACTGCAAGGGGATTACTTTGGAGAATAGAGAGATATCTGAAGGAGATCGATCTTATCGACGATTACAGACACATGGAATTGAAGAGTCTCGCAAAACCCGGACAGGCGAGCATCCTTCAAATGACAGAGATGAGTGATTTGGAGCAGGAAATTTTGGTGTCGGCATTAATGAAGAGGATTTTAAAAGCAAGAATTAATGCTGAAAAGGGAAATGCTGGCGAAAAATTAGAATATCCGGTCTTCGTAATAATCGAAGAGGCTCACAGATTTGCTTCAAGAGAATCGAGAAGCTTTAAAGTCCTCAGAACGATTCTAAGCGAGGGGAGGAAGTTTGGTGTCGGAGTTTGCTTAATCAGTCAAAGGCCATCGAAAATCGACAGTGACATTCTAAGCCAGTGCATGACTCAGATCGTTATGAGGATTGTGAATCCGGCGGATCAGGAGAACATAAAAAGGAGCGTCGAAAGCATCGGGAGGGATTTGATAGACGAGCTTCCCGGGCTGACAAAGGGGCAGGCGATTGTTGCAGGGGTTAGTGTGAATGCTCCGATTCTGATAAGGGTTCGTGAAAGATTGACAAAACACGGAGGTGCCGGAAGAATTGCCCCCGAAGAGTGGATGAGATGGTCTGAAAAGGGTGAGGAGAAAATTAAATTTAAAGAAGAGAACCTATCCTTATTCTGGGATGAGGATTGACAAGTGGTTATTTCTTCAAGGATATTTCGATTCGAGAAGCAAAGCTAAGGAAGCCGTGAAGAGGGGACTTGTTAAGGTTAACGGGAAGATAGTCAAACCTTCATATGAAGTTAAAGGTGATGAGAAAATAGAAATCCTTGAAAGCGGGAAACCAAAGGGGTATTTCAAGCTTAAAGAACTCGATGCGGAGTGGGGGATAATTAAGGAAGGCGATGTCGTGTTAGATTTGGGAAGCAGCGCGGGCGGCTTTCTGATTTACGCAAGCGAGAAAGCTGGAAAAGTTATAGGCGTTGAAATCAGCAGAGAATTTGAAAAGGAATTAAGGAAGAGAGAAAAAAGCAGAGATAACGTCAAAGTCATAATAGACGACGCTTTCAAGATGGATACTTCGAAGCTACCCCATTTCGATTTGATTCTTTGCGATCTGACTTTAGAACCCGAAGATTCCTTTAAAGCTCTTCAGAGATTTTTGGATAAACTGAAAGACGATGGTAGAATACTTTTCGTATCGAAAGACAGGGAGTTTCAATTTCCAGAGAATTTTAATGTAATAAAATCAAAGAAATCGGAAAACAAGAGGGAATGGTTTTACCTTGTTCAAGTTAAGTCCTCCCAGAGTGCGTTAAGGTGGAAGCGAAACTCATAAATTTCCCTTCAATCGTGAATCTTATCTTAAGCTGGCTTCCTTCCCACCTTGAAAGGCCTTCCAGCTCACAGGGAGTGTGAAGAAAATTAATATATACTACTCCGTAAACATATAATGGGAGGTATAGAAATGGGTCTAAGAAAATTAAAACATGAGGTTGAAATGACATTGAGACATTTCAGGGTTCTTAAAGCTGTAAAAGATAATCAGCCTATCGGTATATTCAGGCTTTCTGAGATACTAAACATGCCCAAGCATAGGGTTAGGTACTCTCTCAGAGTCCTTGAGCATTCTGGGGTAATTGAGCCATCTCAGCATGGTGCCATAATCCCAGAAGGTGCTGAGGAGAGAATAGAGAAAATGAAAGAAGACCTAAAAGAAATAAAAAAATATCTTGAAGAAATCGAGAAAATCGCGAACAGTCTCTAATCTACTACTTCTGCAAATCCATAATTTCTGAGAACTTTGACGATTTTTATTGTTACTACATCATTGACTTGAGTGTTGGGCACGAAAACAACATACCCCTCAATTCTCGCGATACCGTCTCCACTGCTACCCAAATTCTCAATTCTTACCTTTCGAATATCTCCAACTTCCACTGGAGGTTTCCTTTTAAATTCCATTCCAAACACCTCGAATTTCATCTACGTTTTTGTCAAATTATATAAAGCTTTCCCAATGACTGCCAACTTAGCTATCTCAAGCACTAACATAAAACAAACTGAAAAACCGAAGAAAGGCTTATATATCTATGTCCTTAAGAGATTTTACGAACGATGGCCCGGATGGGGTAGTGGTTATCCTCTGGGACTGTGGATCCCAGGAGCCGG
>CBEWZU010000025.1:0-26351 GCA_965561205.1 uncultured Archaeoglobaceae archaeon
TTCAGCGGCGAATTCGGTAGAAGATTTGTGATAAACTTCGCATATCCAAAGCTCTGTGGATATTTGGGTGCCTGCGGGATTGATAGGTGCGATTACTGCAAGGATTACGATTTTAGCGGCTACGTCGAGTTCGTCAGGGAATTCCCCGAACCTGCAAGCTTGCCCGCTTACATAGAAAACGTTGAAGAATATCTGAATAAAATCGAAGCCGAAGTTGTCGTGGCGATAAACCTTCATCCGGATCTACTTTCGGAGCTTCCGAATTATGCTGATTGCAGGATTTTGATTGTCCCAGCATGCGATCAGAGATGGTGCCTTCCCGGTCTCAGGAAGCAGTTGGAAGAAAAATGCAATGAAAGGGGAATTGAGTTTTACTCCCCAAAACCGTTTTGCAGTTTCAATCCAAAGGAAGAGGGGAGGAAATTCTCGGAAAAGTTCTCTTTAGGCATACCCGAATTCGAAATGGAGATGGACGGCAAAATCATCAAAAACGTAAGAGTTTTGAGGAGTGATCCGTGTGGATGCTCATATTACGTTGCAAAGATGATGAGGAATTATCGCATCGAGAATGTCCAAGAATTCTGGAAGGATATCCACCAGCATCAGTGTGCTTACCCCTGTATGGCAAGCATGGAGAGGGATGCGGAGCTGAACAACGAAGCCCCCTTTCACCTCGCCGGATACATAATGGTTTATAAGTTCAGCAAAGCTGCTGGAATCGACGCTGAAGAGTTTGTCCCACCGCATTTCAGAAAGATTATTAATTCTTTGTAGTTATGGGGGGTATGCATCCGATCTTAATCCCCTTTGTAATAGCGGCGATCTTTCTCTTACTCGATAAGAAAAAAAGAATTTTCGGATGGATCGGTTGTGCATTTCTCTTCGTAGGTTTTATCCTCTACGTTTTCTCATTTTTAGCGAATGACTTCACGCTTAAGGAGGTATTCATGCATTCTTCAAGGGATTTAAATCCCCTTTTCAAGTTATCGGCATCTTGGGCTGGAAGCGGTGGCTTTATAATCTGGTGGCTTTTCGTTTTCTCGTTTATCGCAATGCTGAGGAGATTTAAGACCTTTTATTACAATTTATGGATTGTCGGTCTCCTTTTTGTCGCTATAATAAACGGTGCCTTCGACAGCCTCGATTTTGTTCCCCAAAACGGAGAGGGATTGAATCCCCTTCTCAAATCAATCTGGATGCTTCTACATCCTCCCGCAAGCTTCGCGAGTTACGCCCTCGGACTTTTAATAGCAATAGACGCTTTTTCAGGTAAGGAAAGTAGAACAGCAATCGGAGTAACATGGTTTTTCACAACTTTGGCAAACGTTTTGGGGGGTATATGGTCTTACTTCACACTCGGATGGGGAGGATACTGGGCTTGGGATCCGGTTGAGACCGCACTGCTCCTTCCGTGGCTTAGTTTGACAGCGTATTTTCATTCAAAAGAGAGATTTTTCCTTCATTTAACAGGATTCTCCGTTGTTTTTGCGGCTTTCGTTACGAGAGGGGGCATATCCCCCCTTCATGGATTTGCCGTCAGTCCCGCGGGATTCGGAATACTTCTTTTAGGTGTTCCCTTTCTGATAAATGCTGTTAGAGATTTTGATATCAGGTTTGACTGGAATCCCATGAAAATCGCCACATACTCCCTACTCGGAAGCTACTTAGTCTGCTTTGCCGGTCTTATCTACCAGTTAGCATTCATAATCCTTGGAAAAAGGGTAGATATCAGCGTTGATTACTACAATTTCGCAAACATGCCCTTTATAGTCTCGCTTCTTTCGGTTCTTCCTATATGCGGTAATAAAATCAAAAGTTACACAAAAATACTCGCCACAGTCTACGGGGTATCCTTTTTTCTCACGGCTTTGACGTTTATGGGGTATATAAAATGGTGTGAGGATGCCCCTCTCCATGTGAATGCGGCGGTATCCTTCGTCCTCCCGATTGCCCTTTTCAGTTTTATAGCAGTATTGAGCCTGAAAAGGATAGATCTAAAGGTTATCCATTTCTCTCTCACCCTCCTCGTAATCTCAACAAGTATTAGTTGGCCATATGCTTATTACGGAGACTATGCTCCTTTAAATGCTCAGATTATCTCCACTGAATTTCATGAACCGGAAGGTTCCGTCCTTTTTGGAGGTATTGAAATTCCCGAAGAGAGTTATGAAGTTGTCAAAATGCAAGTAGATGGGAGGATAATTGAAGCCAAGATAAGGCTGAACTTGGTGAATCTAATCAGCGGAAAGGATTTTATATTCCCCGAACCCGCCGTTATCTCAAGTGGTTTGGACGATTACTATTTGATAATACCCAATTTCTACGCTTACGATCTTTTCATGTTTACATCCAAATATTTATATGAAAACGGTGAAATCCATCTGGTGATGATTATAGCAAAGATCATGGGAATGGACAATGATGAATTCGTTAAAGTAATTAAGGAGTGGAAACCAACGGGAAAGGTGTCCGTAATTTACAAGAGAATTCCCCTAATCAACCTTGTCTGGATTTCCTGTATCCTTTTATTATTCGGAGAGATACTTGCGATGCTTGCGAGGTGGAGAGAATGCTCCCGATAATCCTTGCCATCGATATAGCAACCGCAGTTTACGCGGCATTTTTCGGCCCCTATCCATCAATATCCCTTTTTGATCCAACAAGCTACAGGATCTTGTATCTCCACGTTCCACTCGCTTGGAACATGTATTTCGCTTTCACCCTGACGTTTATCTTCAGTCTTTTATATCTGATCAAAAGCAACCAAAAACACGATTCGATCGCATATTGCTCCGCAGTTTTAGGAACCCTTTACGGTGCCGGTGCCATCATCTGTGGAATGCTGTGGGCTAAGGAAGTTTGGAATTCCTATTGGAGCTGGGATCCGAGGGAGACGGCAACCCTGATCGCTCTCCTTGCCTACACTGCTTACATCTCTCTGAGAAAATCAATCCCCGACATCGAAAGATCGAGAGTTGTTTCGGCGGTTTTCGGTGTATCAGCTTACGTGACAATCCCCCTAAGCTATTTATCCGCTGTGACATTCAGAAGTCTCCATACTCAGATACCGCAACAGCCCCTCGGATCCGATGTGCTCATCCTTCTCGGAGTGAGGGTTGTGGTTTCATTCGCACTGTTTTTGATAATTTTAAGGGAGGGATTCAAGCACTAACGTTTTAAGTTTCAAATCCAACTATCTATTATGAAGAAAATAGAGCTTTACACTGCGGAAGATATGAAAAAAGATCTTGAAGAGCTTAGTGACACCGAAGTAGCCTTAAAGAAGTGGAAATCCATACTTGATGCACTGTTAGCCATAGAAGATGTAAGCATTCAGATAACATCTTTCTGCTTGAAGCATCAGAGAGCTGGTTGCGAAAACTGTCCGATCATCAAATACGACTATCCCTGCGGACATCCCTATGCGACATTCACTTTATTTTACCAAGAGCTTAGAAAGCTTAGAATGATCGCCGAAAGGCTTTATGCAATTCTAACGGCGATCGATATGGAGGACAAAGAAATCAGAGGCAGACACGTGTGAACAGGATTGATCTAAGAAGACTCAGACTTATCTTCGGAATAGGATTAAAAACCCTCGGATATATGACCATAGCGGCTGGAATATTCTTATCAATAGGAAATAGGGATGTGGCGCTGAAAGTTGTTGTTTTTGGTGCCTTGATGGTTATTTTTGGATGGGGACTTATCATCAAAGCTTTAAGGGGATGACAATATTTCCAATCTCTTGGGCTTTCCCCTTTTTGAGGAGGTATACGGTCAGTGCCGCTGTCATCGCATCGAGTTCATCCGCACTGTAACTCCTTTCAAGATCGAATTCAAAAAACTTCGATAAGAATTTTTTGATCTCTTCTCTCCCAGCTTTATTCTTTTTTGAAGCGTTACATCCGAGAATCTTTCTCGTCGCATATGGATAGACTTCGTAAACTTCTGCGAACTCTCTGATCTTCTCGGCAAGCTTCATTCCGATCAGAGCAATTGGTTTGAAGAATTCAGCACCCGATGGGAACAGTCTTATCCCCATTCGGATTAGCTCGATTTCGCAATCTCTCAGTGTTCCTTTTGACGGAAGGCTTAAGGGGGCATCAATCCCGCAAACATCAAATCTTATGTCTTCTTGATATTCTCCGAGGTATATCAGCTCACGTTCGTCGAAAACAGCCAAGATGTTCTTCTTCAAACCAACATCTATTCCGGCGAATAGCATCTTTTGAGTTTCGGGTCTTTTTCGGAAAAATCCACATAAAATCCAAGACTTTCAAGGTATTCGTAGCTTCTCTTTCCTTTTCCGTGTATCATGAGTTCGAGGAGATCTTCTTTTTCATCAATATCTACACTTGAGTAAAAGGAATCGAACACCGTGTAAGTCAGTCCAAGCTTTCTGCAAATATCTATATGCTTTAGAAAGCTCCCGTAATGATAGGATGTGTAAAAATCTCGGTTTCTCGAAAGGAGCATATTCGTTCCCGCCTTTCTTCCCGGTGCTATCACCACATCTCCATCGCAATCAAAAAAGTTTGCTAGAATCTTCTTATTTATCAAGGGTAGATCCGACATCACCACGGCGGTTTCACCCTTCTTTATAAAGGACGTTACCGCTTCGTCCAAGCTTCTTTTGTCGACGATCACCCGATAACCCTTCAGCCTCTTGCATTCTTTGCTCGATAAGATTATGGCATCTCCGCAAGCATCCATAACATCCAAAAGCATGTAGAATGCCAGATTTTCTCTCTCTTTTTCATTCAAAACGTTTGATAATCTTGATTTCGGATTCTTAGGCTTGAAGGGGATTATGATCTGCATATCTCCTAAACTACCGTAGAGATTATAAAAATACTCTGCATTCATGAGATGTGTTTAAAGTAATATCCGAGGACGGTCTGGCGAGAAGGGGAAGAATCAAAATCAGAGGAAAGAAGGTAGAAACTCCCGCCTTTGTTCCCGTAGCAACCCTTGCAAGCGTTAGAGGATTGGATTCAAGAGATCTAAAAGAAATCGGTGTCGAAATAGTCATAGCGAACACATACCATCTACACTTTAGGCCCGGAGACGAATTGATCAGGGAGATGGGTGGCTTACACAAATTTATGGGATTTGATGGTGTGATAATGACAGATTCGGGAGGATTTCAAGCATTCTCTCTCGGATTCGGCATGGAACATGGTGTGGGGAAGATCGCGAACAACATATTCCTTGAAGGTCTGAAAGACGTTCGGTTTAAGGGAGAAAAATGGGCTTTTGTGGATGACAGCGGTGTTCTATTCAAAGATCCAAGATACGGTCGCAAGCTCAAGCTAACTCCAGAACTCAGCATGAGAATTCAGTCAAATCTTGGGAGCGACATAATATTCGCATTCGATGAGTGCACCTCTCCCCTTTCAGACTACGAATACACTAAGAGGGCAATGGAAAGAACCCATAAATGGGCTTTAAGATGCTTGGAATGTTACGATAGAAGACAAAAGATATTCGGAATAGTTCAGGGAGGCGAATACAAAGATCTGAGAGTAGCCTCGGCTAAATTCATCTCATCACTCCCATTTGACGGATTCGGGATTGGGGGATCCTTGGGAAAAAGCAAAAGGGACATGCTGAATATCCTTGAGTGGGTGATTCCCCTTCTTCCGCAGAATAAGCCGCGACACCTCTTGGGAATCGGGGGTGTAGAGGACATATTCGAATCAGTCGAGAGAGGAGTGGATCTCTTTGACTGCGTTACTCCGACGAGATGGGCAAGGAGAGGGGTCGTTTTCGTCTCAAGAGATGCGGGTGGAACTCGGAAAAATAAGTTCAGAATCCACATAAAGAGAAGCGAATTTAGGACCGACAGATCACCGATCGATCCAAACTGCGATTGCATCGTCTGTCAGAGTTATTCGAAGGCTTACTTAAGACATCTTTTCAAAGCGAACGAACTAACATTTTTCAGGTTAGCGTCATACCACAACGTCCATTTTATGATAAGGCTGATGGAATTGATTAGGGAGAGTATTGATAACGGGACTTTTCACGATCTCAAAAGAAAGTGGTTAGTCTCCTGACTTTTTCAACATCTATTTCGTCTCCCCGCTTGAAGTAGCTTCCGACGATGAATGCGTAAGCGTATTTCCTGAACTTCTCTATGTTTTTGGGGGTTATTCCGCTTCCAACGATTATCGGTGCCCTAAGCCTTTCCGCCACATATTTCACATCGCTAAGCTTCGGTGGCTTTCCAGTTGATTCTCCGGTTACGACGAAGGCATCGGCAAAGCTTCTGTCAGCATTTTCGATGTAATCGTCTATTTCAGCGAAATGAACGGCGTGTTTCGAGCAAATATCGGCGAAAACCATTACTTTAAGCTTAATCGATCTGATGAACCTCGCCAGTTTCCCCGCTATGGGCTGAGATAAGCCTTCGGGCATTACAGATGGAAAGAAAAGCTGGTTTACCCTGATAAAGTCCGCTTTAACAGCTTTGGCAATGGATGCCGCCGCTATCCCATCGTTTCTTAAGACATTTATTCCAATCGGAACCGAGACCGCATCCCCAACCTCTTTCGCCACGACAGTCATCGCCGCTACGGTTTCCTTGCCGACCTCCATCAGAAACGGCTTATCGTTGAAATTCTCGATGATAATGGCGTTCACGCCACCTTCTTCGAGTTTTTTTGCGTTTCTTACAGCGTGATCCAAGACTTCGTCGAAATCTTCGAATTCGGGGGAGCCGGGGAGCGGTTTGAGATGCAGACACCCGATAATCATCGCTGATATTTATCAGAAATGCTTTAATATTTTCCGTGCTACTTCCCACATGAGTAAGGTCGTTCTCTGCTATTCAGGAGGATTGGACACGACCGTTTGCATATTCCTTCTAAGAGAGAAATATGGGTTTGACGAAGTTGTCACGGTTACCGTAGATGTGGGACAGCCAAGGGAGGAGATAAAGGAGGCAGAGGAGAGGGGAAAGAAATACGCCGACAAACACTACACTATCGATGCTAAGGATGATTTCGTGGGGGCAATATTCCAGCTCATAAAGGCTAACGGTGAATACGAGGGATACGTTTTGGGAACAGCTCTTGCGAGACCGATCATTGCTGAAAAGGTTGCGGAAGTCGCTTTAAAGGAAAAAGCCGATGCGGTAGCCCACGGGGCCACTGGCAAGGGTAACGATCAGCTTAGGTTCGACAACATCTTCTACCAGTTTGATCTAAAGGTAATCGCACCGATGAGGGAGTTAAATCTGACGAGGGAATGGGAGATCGAATATGCGATGAAGAAGGGGATTGATGTTCCCGTAACCAAAGAAAAGCCTTGGAGCATTGACGAAAATTTATGGAGCAGGAGTATAGAAGGGGGGAAATTAGAGGATCCGTCCTACATCCCTCCAGAGGAGATATACGAATGGACTGTAAGCCCAGAAAAGGCTAAAGATCCCGAAATAATCAAGATAGATTTCGAAAAGGGGATTCCGGTCGCTTTAAACGATGAGAGGCTTGATGGATACGAACTGATAAGGAAGCTTAACGAGATAGGAGGTGCCCACGGCATCGGGAGGACAGATATGATGGAGGACAGAGTTTTAGGTCTGAAGGCGAGGGAGAATTATGAGCACCCAGCCGCCACAATCCTGGTAACAGCCCACAGAGATCTTGAAAAGCTTGTTTTAAGCAGGAGAGAGCTGAAGTTCAAGAGGTTTGTCGAAGAGGAATGGGCAGAACTCGTTTATTACGGTCTCGTCAACGATCCCCTATTTGATGCTTTGAATGCTTTCATTGATAAAACGCAGGAAAGGGTAACGGGATGGGTCAAGTTAAAGCTCTGTAAGGGATCGGTAATCCCAGTAGCGAGGTTTTCGGAGTTTGCCCTTTACAGCGAAGAGCTAACATCCTTCGATACGTTGGCAATAGACCAATCACTTGCCGAAGGCTTTTCGGTATTCCACGGTCTTCAGGGGAGGCTGTATAAGAAGATAACAAAAAGAGACCATTAAGCAACATGGAAATTATCTCTTAATGTAGCTATAAAAAATTAGGAAGCTTTAAAATAGGCAAGTTGATAGATCTCATGTGAAATTTACTAAAAGACCAAAAATTAGCATAGAGGAAATCCGTAAATTAATAGCCAAGGAAAAAGTAGAGTTACCTAAATATGCTTCTCCCCTCATTAATTTAGCAAATAGGTTTGCACAAGCGACACGACCGAAAATTGTCGGACAAATGAGCGAACTTATAAAAGATTGTCCATATCGGGACTTTGAAGGGTGGAAGAAGTGGTATCTAAGCAAATATCCAAATGCTATTGAAGAGGCCACGAATAAAATCATGGACATGCTCAGCAAATTCAAAGAAGCTATAGATATGCTTGACGAAGATACTGTGAGAAAATGGGTAGAAGATTTAGTTTTAGTTAAGACATATATCGGTTTAATGGTTCAAGAACCAATTTTAGCGTATCTTTCTAAAAGATTGGGGATGAGTTATAGACTTGCTACTCCAGAAGAGGAATCCAAAGGCATCGATGGATATCTTGACGAATATGCAATTTCAATAAAAAGGGTAACATATAAAGATAAAATCGGCTTAGCAGAGGAGAAGCCAGCCGGAGACTTAATTATATACTACGACAAGGATAAAGATGGTAACATCGAAATAGTTAAGATCGAAAGTCTAACAGAAAAAGGTAGAGAACTCTTAGTTAGAAAATCCTTAGGGTTCGGTTCGCTTAACGATTTCTACCGAGTGATTTGAAGTTAAAAATTGCTGAGTGATTCCTACTTTCTCTTTAATTATTGGTAGCAAACTTTCATCGATTTCATACCCTATGGAATTTCGGTTTAGTGTTATTGCGACCTTAGTCGTAGTCCCAGTTCCCAAGAAAGGATCGAGCACGGTATCTCCAATTATCGAAAACATTCTTATCAATCTGTAAGGGATTTCCTCAGGAAAAGCTCCAACTCTCTTTTCTTTAACGGTTTGTTTAATTCCCGCTATTTCCCATATCTGAGTAAACCACTTATCTCTCTCCTCCTTTGTGTATGCACTTGCATATCTCAAAGGATCATGAGGTTGAAACTTTCTTGGCTCACCTTTTCTAAAAATTAGGATGTATTCACAATCTAAGGTTACGTAGGCGTTTGGAGGCAAAAATCCAGAACCTAAGAATGCTCCCTTTCCCTTATACTTTGGCTTGTTTGTTGGTTTTTTCCAGAGTATGTATGGCAAAGTTACGAATCCCACTTTTTCGCAATATTCTATCAATTTCGAATGATTTGGAAATAGTCTAAAAACACCATTGATACTTCTTGTGGCATCACCAATGTTTATACAGGCTATACCTCCATTAATGAGGACGCGATAGCATTCTTTCCAAACTTTTGTAAGATTTTCATGCATAAGTTCGTAAATCTTTCTAACAAGTCGCTCCTTTCTCCTTTTATTTGATTCAACCGTCATCTTCTTCCAGAGTTCATCAATCTTTTCGTCGAGATGTCTAAAAGTGGAATCCCACATCTCTATCATTGGATACGGTGGTGATGTTACTACTAAATGCACACTTTCATCTTCAATCTCTTCCATATTTCTTGAATCTCCAATTATTATCTTGTGAGTAGTTTTAATCTTTTTAATCAATTCAGAAACCATACTATCTACCTTTTAACTTGATTATGGAATTTAACTGTTCCTCAAGAAAAGATAATACATTATCCCAAAGTTCTTCATCTTTGATCCATTCTATGAACTTATACTGGCTCAATCCGTAAGCTTCCATAAGATTTTGCCATGTAACTCCTTGAGCTTTAAGGATATCTTTAAATTGATCCCAATAAGGCTTAGTAAACCACGTTCCTTGCTTTATACTTGCTATCGCTAATTTATTATTGTTCCGAAGTTCTCTTTTCCATTGTTCTTTCAAATCTTTTGGTTCTGGAATTCGAGGTAGTTTAACCTCCATATGGTATGTA
This sequence comes from uncultured Archaeoglobaceae archaeon, assembly GCA_965561205.1. Lineage (GTDB taxonomy): Archaea > Halobacteriota > Archaeoglobi > Archaeoglobales > Archaeoglobaceae > Geoglobus. Next base: position 9,965 of record CBEWZU010000025.1, read on the forward strand.
GTATATACTACCTACATATAACTTTATTGGATCATCTAAAATATCTATATTACCTTGCGAGAGCAGAATAAATCCACTAAATATCCACAACAACGTAAGCGTAATACCCTCCATTTCTTTTTTCAACCCTAAAATTGTGGAGGGTTATCGCCTTAGGCTCAAGCTTTATCTTCAGAGGATCGAGAAAGTCTCCGTAAATCTTCCCTTTAGCTTTGCCGTTCGTCACGTCGACATCCACCCTTTTTCCGCCGAAATGCTCCACATCGAATAGATAAAGGATCTCGTTTAGCCAGTTGTATAGAAGATAATCAACCGAGCTCTCTTCGATTACGATCTCTTTTTGAATTCTCTCCCCGATCTTTTCCGTAAAAACGAACGCCTCGTAAAAGGCAAGAGCCGCATCTCTAAGCAATTCTTTTAAATCTTTTGCATAAATCTCAAAAGCTATGTCAGCCGTGTGATCAATAAAGCTATACATAATTCAACAACATCCCAAGAAATAATAAGCTTGGCGGTAACATGAGATACTGGGAAATTGATTTCTTAAGAGGTTTGGGGATAATCCTGATGCTCATCTCAAATTTTGTTACTGATCTTCAGATCTTTCTAAATCACCCCCAAAACCTGTTCTGGAGATTCTTCGCCCTCTTCACCGCATCGATCTTTGTTTTTACTTCGGGTATCTCTTTTCAAGTCAGCTCCAAACAGAAGATCTTAAAAAGATTTCTAAAGCTAATCTTCCTTGGATTCGTTATAACAGCGGTAACGGCAATCCTTTTAAAGGATGGAGCAATATACTTTGGGATTCTTCACTTCCTTGCTCTCGCATGGATTATTGCTCTTCCCCTTTCCAACCTCGGTTATTTAAACATCCCCTTGGCTTTTCTGTTCATTTTACTCCATTTCTTCGTGGATGGAGTGCACGCAAACACGCTATTGCTTCTGCCGTTGGGTATAACCCCTTCGAATTTCTACACGTTCGATTACTTTCCCATATTCCCTTGGTTCGGTGTGTTCCTCTTGGGACTTCCCGTTGGTGAACTCTTTCTTCAGAAAAACCCATCCGAAAACAAAAACATTTTTATCAGCATTATCACCTATCTTGGAAGAAATTCTCTTAAAATCTATCTCATCCATCAGCCGATTTTCGTCGGCTTGATATTGATCTTTTTCGAGCCGGATTTTTCCATCTTCAGGGATTTAGCGTAGTCATGGGCGGCTTCCTAAATCTACTAAATTTATAAATGTCTGTGTTAAGCGGACACGTCCTGTTTTATATACGGAAAATTTTATGAATGTGCTTGGACATAATAGTATTTGTTTATGCGGGTCTTAAGCAATGTTCAAATATCCCTGAATTGGAAAAAATTTAGAGAAACTGTATTGAATAGATATAAACAAGCCGATGTTGATATCGAGATAAAACCCGTTCTCGATATAATCAATGCCTCAGAATCCTTCGTCACGTTATCGAGCTGTGCTGGAAGAATCGTAGTAATGGATATGCCGGAATTCGGAGACAAAAAGAACTCGGTATTTTTGGGAAAGTGGCATCAACCTCCCGAATTCGGTGAGGTTATGGAGGCGATCTTGAAAGGTCGAAGGCAGACTTGGTTTATGATGCATCCTCCGATCATCCACATAGCATGCAGGAGTCTCCTCGATGCATTCGATTTGCTCGAAATTGCGAAAAGATCGGGATTCAGGAGATCCGGTCTGATCTCTCAAAAAAAGTTTGCGGTTGAAATCGCTTCACAGGAAAGGGTTGAGATGCTCGTAGCCGAAAATAGTGAATTGATCGTGAACGAGAAGGCTTTAAAAAGGAACTTCGAGCTCTCAGTGGAGAAACTAAAAAAATCGAGGGAAAAAATATTCAGATTCTCGATGATGTTTAGGGAACATTTCCTCTAAGTTATTTTTCCTCCTTTTTTTCTTCTTTCTTCTTTGGAGGATACGGATGGATCTTTATCTTAAAGTCGCATAGCCTCTGAACGATCTTCAATTTTATTTCATCGGTTTCGATGTAGCCCTGTTTCGTCATGTAATCGTAAATTTGCTTTGCGATCTCGGTTCTTATTAGAACGCTCGAAAATCCCGCTTTACTTCCCACGCTCCCTATACTCACGTCAGACTGAACAGCAGCGAAATCCTGACAGACCTTGCATCCCGAGGGGACTATCTCCTCCATCTCCTTAACGGGGATACTGAACTTGCTTCCATCCTCGAACGTCACGATAAAGTTACCCTTTGTGATATCGGTTTTCACAGCTTTTCTTAGATCTGCCCCCTTCTCCTTCAGGAATTCGTAGAGTTCGTGCCAGTAGAAATTTTCGGTGCAGAACAATCCCACTGCAAGCTTTACCCTCTTGTATAACGGGATCTTTTCCTGAAGCTTTCTCAATCCAGATATCATGCACGGGGTTCCCACAAATCCTACACTTTCAACCCTCCTGATTATCCTGTGAAGCTCGGGCATGACGGGTGCGTAGCTGTATTTCGTCGCGGTAATTCTTCTGTCCCTCAGCACATCGGGATCCCTAATGTGGACGACAACGGGTCTCCACATTTCATCTCTTGAAACGAAGAGGGCGACTTCTATTATACCCATTTCAAGAGCGGAAGCCATGAATTCTGTGACCATTGCTCCGTCTTGTCCCACAAATCTTTTGGATTTTGCAGCCACGGCTTCAATGAACTCCCCGATACCGTTCAGAGGCTGGTAATCGAAGCGGGGACAGACTGCCATGCAGGCACCGCAACCCATGCATCCCTTCTTAGGGTCAAAGTCGAGGGGTCTGTCCTCAAGGATAATCACATCGGTGGGACAGATTGTGCACGTTCCGCAGTGGCTGCAAAGCTTCGTGTCAACAACCTTTTTCTGAAGGATTTTGTAACTGCAAGCTTTATCCGGTTTGAGGGATGATCGTTCACAAACGAGCTCTTCAAGCTCTTTGACTTCTGGGGTGATCCATTTTGTTATCATTTTATCCCTCCTTAACGGGTTGCAATACCAAAACGTCCGTCGGACATATCCTCACACAGATTCCGCATCCGGTGCATTTATTCGGATCGGTCTCTAAGATGACCTGTAACCCCTCAACTTTTGAACTTATCGCATCGACGGGGCATGCGAAGAAGCAAAGTCTGCATCCGATACAGTTCTCCGAGCTTTTTACAGCGGCTATCAGCTTGGGTCTTGGCGGTTTTGGAACTTCGACGATCAGATTTTCCACTTCTTTTCTCTTGGTTATCTTCAGATCATCTTCAAAGTCGTATTCTACAAGCTTTTCGTCCTCTCTTATCACCTCTGGGATTCCGTCCATCTCCCTAATGAACATCGATTCAACATCCTTAAAGGCAACATCGTGAATCTTTGAAGGCTTTAAAGCGGCTGTCGGACAGGAATCAACGCAGAAATGACATAAAATGCATTTGGCGTAATCTACGGCGGGGTAGTATCTCCCACTCTCGTCGGGAAACATCTGAATTGCATTTGCCGGACAGATGTGAGCACATCTGAAGCAACTTATGCATTCATCCTTGCTAAAAACCATTAAACCTCTGAAGTTATCGGGATACTTTCGACGCTCTCTCGGATAGTGAATTGTGATCGTATCTGGGATTATGGCTTGTTTGGTAGCTTCCCCAATCGCTTTCAGGTGACCGATAACTGTTTGAGTTATATCAACCTTTGGAGGCTTGACAACCTTCACCATATTGCCACCCCCGCTGACAGGGCTAATCCGATAACGGATAACGCCATTATCTTGCTCCAACTCATCTTCAGAGTCTGATCAATTCTGTATCTGCCGTAAATGGATCTCGCTAATGCAACTATGCTCATGAAAATGAACGCCTTAATGAACAACCAGAGGGGTTGTGTGAAATCTCCTAAAATTGGGAGTGCGGGACCGTTCCAGCCGCCGAAGAATAGAATCACCGATATCAGTGAGAGGAGATAAAGCTTCTCATAGGGAAGGGTCATAACCAGACCGAATAGAATTCCCGAATACTCAACGTAGGGACCGAAGGCAACCTCCTGATCCGCTTCTGGAATGTCGAACGGCAGTCTTGAGGTGGCTATTAACAGAGTTATGAAGAACACGATGAAGGCGATCGGATTGATGAAAACACCGGGAATGAGGGACTGTTTTGCAACTATCTCAAAGAAGTCGGCGGTTCCGTATATCACGGTCATGGCGATTACGGATATGATGAATGGGATTTCGTATGCGAAGTAGATAAAGGCTTCTCTTACAGTTCCGATGTAAGCGAATTTGTTGTTTGATGCCCAACCCATACCCAAGATGAACACGGGGATCAGCGAAATCAGGGCTAAAGCGATGGGGAGGGCGTATATCGTCTTAATCCCCCAGACGCTTCCAGCTGGAATGAAAAGTAAAGGAAGGAGAACGGGAAGGAAAGAGATTAAAGGAAACTGGATGAAGTAGAGCTTGTGGGCGTCTGTGTGGACAATCACCTCTTGGAAGAAATATCTGATACCGTCGGCGAGGGTCTGGATAACACCACCGGCTCTTCTTGCAACCTCCTTCGGGCCAACTCTCCACTGAACTCTTGCTGTCAGCTTTCTTTCCCAGTAAACTATCCACAAAAGGATTATCGTTATCCCCAAAAGACCCGGAATCACGAGGATGTGGAAGATAGGTCTCCAGAGGATAAAGGCTACAATCAGGTTGATCAGGGGTATCCCCATCAGGGCGTCCACTATTGGCTTTATCAAGGGGATATTGACGGAATTGCTCGTGAATATGGTCATTAACTCTTCGATCATCTCACCACCTCACCTATCCGCTTCTGGAGGGAAGTATCCGAAGCTACCGTAAATCGCCTGCAAATCCGCAAGCCTGTGTCCTTTGCAAGCCTCCATAAATCCTCTGAGGTAAATCCAACCCGGCGTGATTATTCTCACCCTATACGGCATTGTGGATTCCCCGTCGCTCACTATCGTGTAGAGAAGTGTCCCTCTCGCAGCCTCTGTTAGAGTTGTGTATTCTCCCTCAGGCAAAACGAGATCAGCGTAAGCTTCGAAGAAGCTCCCTCTTATGTCTTTCTTATCAAAGGAGAATATGTCGTTGCTTATTACTTCCCCCTCTGGCATGTTGTCAACGAGCTGTCTTATCATGTTGAGGCTTTGATTAATCTCCTCAACTCTTACGAGGAATCTCGTGTAGCTGTCCCCCTCAGTTCCAACGACAACCTCCCAGTCTATCTCGTCGTAGGCTTCGTATGACTCGACTGCCCTCACATCGTATTCGATTCCACAGGCTCTGACGAAAGGCCCAACGACACCGAATTTTGCCGCCTCCTCCTTTGTCAGAACACCCACGCCCTTAAGTCTCGCTATCGTATTGGGATTCTTTATGAAGATCCTTTCGAATTTTTTGAGCCTGTGTTCCATCGCATACGTCATTCTCTTTATCGCACTCAGCGTCTTCTCGTCGATATCTCTACGAACACCCCCGGGGACGATGAAGGATCCCGTGACTCGGGTTCCCGTTATTCTCGCAAAGATTTCTGTTATGAACTCTCTGAGTGCAAACGGCCACATGAAGCCAGTCGTGTGGCCGATAAAGACTGCTAAAATTCCAGCATCGTATAAGTGAGTGCCGATCCTTCCCAATTCGGCTAACAGCGTCCTGATGTATTTCGCCCTCTCTGGGACTTCGATGTCGAGGGCGTCCTCGATTGCCCTCACGTATCCGAGGTTGTAGTTACCGAAGTCGATGATAGAGGGTCTCTCAAACAGGGGGATGTTCTGGATGTATAGCTTCGTTTCCGCAAGCTTCTCCATAGACCTGTGGACGTAACCGGGATCTGGAATGACTTCGACGATGAAGTCTCCCTTAACCCTGACAATGAGACGCATGTGACCGCTTCCACCGTGCTGAGGACCCACAAAGATGACAAAATCGCCACTCTTGTATGCATCCTCCAAAAATATCTTTGAAACTGGGACAAAGTAAACTTCATACTCCTTTGGAGGTGCGACATCTAATTCGAGGGGATACTCCTCCATCTCAATCACCTCCTACGTAAACATCTTCTTGAAGCTTGAAGTCCTTTCTCAGAGGATACTTCGGAGTGTCGGGTGCCAATAGGAAATTCCTCCCCATCCATGAATTTCCTTCAAACCAGACTCCGAAGAATTCGTGTAGCTCCCTTTCGAGGTAGTCCGCACTCGGCCATATCTCGATCAGACTTGGGAAGAACGGATCCTCCCGGCTCGTCTCCGACACAATCGTCAGCAAAACCTTCATCAGATCCCGATTCAGGTAACTCGATACAACGTATTCTACTATGAATTTGCTCTCATGGGGGACATCAATCACGTTAGCAGATTTCACGTGGTCGAATCCCATATCTCTGAGCTTTTTAGCGGCTTCCACGACGTTCTCCTTGGCAACCCTAACGCTCAGCCTATTCTTACCAGTTATCGTAATCTTGCCGGCGAGATCTCCGAGGGCTTCCCTTATCATCTCGGCGAACCGCTCTCCCTCCTCCCACCTATCCTTCCTTTCTTTATCCACGATTATCGTGGGATTTTCCACAACGTATTTCGGTGGCAGCGGAACTCTCTTCGGTCTCTTTTTCTTTTTACCCTCTTCTTTTTCTACTCTTTCGGAGGGGTAAACTATCGTGTTTTTAGTTTCCCCAGTCATTATTTCTTTTTGGAGGGCTACGAAGCACCTTAAGAGAGCTTCGGGTGTTGGAGGACAACCGGGAGCGAAATACTTAACGGGAACGATCTCCCAAGGCCTTACTAAGTGGTAACCGTTCCAGAAAAGCCCGCCCTTAATACCGCACACACCCATTACTATTACGAACTTCGGATCTGGCATTTGCTCGTAGGCGATTTTGAGAATCCTCGCCATCTTTCTTGTGATAGCTCCCTCAACAACGATACAGTTTGTCTGTCTTGCCATTCCGAAGTTGAGAACACCCAATCTTTCTCCATCGTATCCGCTTGCGAAAGCATGAGCTAATTCAACACCACAGCATGCTGTGACGAGATGCGTCGGCCATATGCTGAATTTCGTCCCCCACTTCTTTAGGGGAGCTAAAACACCCTTATGAAGGAATTCAATCATTTCATCCATAAATCTCCCTCCTTTCAGCGGCGACATAAGCCAACTTGTAAGCGAAATACAGAGCGGGGAGCAGTGCGATCCACGCAATCAACAGGAACTGGTAAAACTCCACACCGGGGAATAGAGAGAACAAAAGCATAAGGACGATTATGGGTTCGAAAGCCATGAAGAGTATCATAAATCCGTAATACTGGAAAGGCAAAACGTATTTCGGTAGTCCGACGGATATGTTACCGGATTCCCACCTGAGATACTTGAGATCTGTTGGTTTTCTCTTTGGCAGTATCTTAGTCAAACCGTAGATAATAACATCTACGGCGACGCTAATTAGCACGACAAATCCTACGACGATTGCTGTTTCCAACCCCATTTCAGACACCTCCTATTGTCAGATAATCCATAAATATTTTGCTCGATTCGATAATCCAGTCCGGTGGGACCGTTGTTATGAACATTATCAGGGCGCAAATTCCGACAATCGTTGCCGCTAAGGACGTCTTGGATCCGACCCCGACAAGTCTTGCAAGTCTGATGTAATAGGGAACCGACATCGCCGAGTTTATCACAAGAATTGCGGCAAGCCAGATGATGTTGGCGTAGATAAGAGACAGGAGGATATAGAACTTACCCCAGAACCCCATAAGCGGTGGCAGTCCTATGAATGAAAGGGCAATCAGGTAGGAGCTGAGTGGGGATGCACCTCCATCCTTTATTCCTACGAAGAAGCCAACCTTTCCGAATGCATTCGTTATGAGTTGGAGCATCGCACCCGCAAAAGCTATGTAAATGAACTCGGGTCTCGCTATTACGGATAAAGTGGCGAGAATGTATCCCATATTTGCAACCGTTGAATAGGCGAGAATTCTTGCTGGCTTTGTTGACGTTAGGCCGCCAATGTTTCCGATGAACATCGAAATAGACGCAATTATCCCCGTGAAAACGAGGAGGTTATAATCAATCTGGACTGTCGTTAATATCTTGTAAGCTACAACGAAGGGAACGAACTTCGCAATACTTGCGACAACTGAAATCGGTATTGGATCCGCAGTATCGAATACGTCTGGAACCCATTCGTGGAAGGGGGCAACTCCCACCTCAATCGCTAAACCGATTAGAAGCATCGCATACCCTATATAGTATAGGGGTGTGCTTACCGAGCTTATGAGGATGACAGCACCGATTATGAAGAGGATCGTTGCTATGACCATGAATGTGATGTATTTTATGCCCACGTCCATTCTTATATCCTTATCAGCTGTCATCACGAACATATACGTGGGAACGCTTGCCGCAACGAACATCGTTAAAAGCATCGCCAAGCTCTGGGTGTAGAAGGCGTAAACAGTTGCCACGAATATCAATCCGACGAGAGTGTAATCGACGCCCCTCAAAAATCCCCTCATCAAATCTAAGGAGGCAAGATTTAGCAGAGCTATTATGAAGATCATTAATATGACCGGTTGTCCGACGGTTGTCATGATGGCGGCGGCTAACGCACCGATAAGCCCAAAGTATTTCCATTTAAACGACAACGCACCGCTTACTGCAAGTATGAGCAGTGCGGAGATTACCAACTCCATTTTACCACCCCATAACTGATGCGATTAAAAGCACTACGAGTATTAACCCTACTACGATTTTTACGTATCTTTCAAGGCTACCACTCTGTATCGCCCTAATACCGTTTGAACAAATCTCGATCAGGCCCGGTATAGCTCTGTGTGCAATGAAATCAACGAATCTGTTGAAAGCATCGCATATCCAAGCGATAGCCCACCCTATTTTTGGGACTATGAAATCGTTCAGAGCCATCACATAAACCCTGTCGTAGAGGATCTGCCCTATCGGAGAATCGTATTCGGGTCTGACGTATCCGATTATGTAAGCCGCCAAAACGAGCAAGCCTACGCCGGCCGAGGTCGCCGCAAACCCAGCATGAAGGAATTCGTAAGCATGTTCGTCGAACGCTCCTAAGATCACTGCGAGCAGTATCGCCAGCATCGAGACCTTGAACGTATAGGCGAGGGTCATGATACCGCCGCCGTGAAGGTGGAGGTGCACCTTCTTGCCTTTAACGAAGTTCAGGACGAAGAACTTTGCGAGGAATGCGGAGTAAATCACCGAGATGATTATAAGCAACGTTAGGGGAAGAGCTCCGACATCGTGGATGAGTTCGTGGAGTGCCTCGTCCATCGCCGCCTTAACCCAGTAGGCTGTGAGGGGCGGGATGCCCGCCAAAGCAACGGTAGCAAACAGAGTTACTGCGGCTGTCGTCTTCAACTTCTTCAAGACCTCGATATCTCCGCACAAAAACCTGTCGTGGGTAACGTGAATGAGATGTCCGGCAACGAGGAACAACGTAGCCTTTGCAAATGCGTGCGTCATTAAATACCAGAACGCGATGACGATCGCAAACTCGCCGACCCACTTTGAGGCGGCCGCTGATGCAAACATCAATCCGAGACTCGACATCGTGGAGGCCGCAAGGAGCACCTTCCTCTCACGGCTTGCGAGAGCAACGGAAGCACCGTAAAGGGAAGAGATCAACCCAAGGAATAGGACGAGGAGATAAACTGTCTCCACACCAGCTCCGTGGAGCTTCCAAGGCTCGACATACCAGCTTAGTCTCATGAAAACATAAGTTCCGGCGGCAACCATCGTAGCCGAGTGGAGCAGTGCTGAAACGGTCGTGGGACCGGTCATCGCAGTCATAAGCCACTCACTGAAGGGTAATTGAGCTGATTTCGTGAAGGGACCCATAAGGAATGCAACGAGAAGGATTACTGTTCCAGTGGGTCCAATCATCTCAAAGAGATGCTCCCAGTTGATCTGGGAGATGTCCAAGGATCCTGTCAGGGCGAATATAGCGGCGACTGCGAAGAACATCGGCATATCTCCGATTCTTATCGTTGAGATTGCCCTCCATCCGCCAGTGCTTGGCGACCAGAACATGCTTAGGGGCCCCACCTTCCTTCCGATAACGCCGACGTAGCTCAATTCATCGTCATCCCTGAACCAATGGCCGATAAGACCCCAAGATGCTATGCCGAGACCTTCCCATCCTATGAGGAGCATCAAAAGATTATCGCTGTAAACGACGAGGAGCATTGAAGCCGTGAAGAGGTTGAAGAAGAACCAATACCATCCGAGTCTGTAATCCTCCTTCATGTATTCGTAACCGTAAACTCCGATGAGGAATGCGATTATCCCCGTCAAGGCACCCATATATTTGCTGAGGTAATCAACCATAAAGGCGAAATTGATACCGAGTGAGGTAAGCCAAGGATAGACGTAGCGACCCTCTTCGACTCCGAAGAGGATGTATACCGTTATCGCAAAGGAGATGAAAAGACCGAGAATGGATATCACAGAGAGCCTCCTTGCGAACTCATCCTGCCTCGTCACCCATGCAATCGCTATCGGAAAGCTTGCGATGATCGGTGCAAAAAACAGTGTCAGCCAGATCGCTGGATTCATTTCCATTAACTCCACCGCTTCCATTTTATACACCTCCCATAAACGCTACGACCGAGTTCACGAACCAAGTTGCCAAGGGCGGGAGAATGAACAGGATTGAGAGAGCCGCAATCACGTAGAGGGGGGTGTCAAGAAGCCTGCTTATCTTCACCTTCTCGTAGTCCATTGGAGTTCCGTAGTAAATCCTCTTCATCGTGTAGAAGCTGTAGAGACCCGAAATTATGAACACCAAGACTACGAGGGAAACCGCGGTCAAATCGAAGCCAAACGTGTCTGCTAATCCTTTAAGGATGAAGAACTCCCCTATCATTCCGATCGCAAGAATTCCACTGAGATTCATGAAGCCCAAGAGGGCGGCATTCGCAATTGTCGGAATCTGTTCGTGCATCCCCCTCATCTTCGTTAAATCTCTTAATCCATGATAGCTTGCGATGATCGCTCCGGCGGTCATAAACAAGATCGACTTTCCGAATGCATGGGAGATGTATTGGATTACGACTCCTATCAGACCCGCCGTCCCGAGTGTGAACGCAATCAAAATGTAGCCCATCTGCGAGACGGTAGAGTAAGCAAGCAACCTCTTGTGATCATTTTGCTTGAAGACTTCAAATCCGGCAACAACGCTCGTGAGGACACCGTAGAGGAATATCTCCCATCTGTATGTTTGAATGAAAGACGGATCTATCAGGTAAATTCTCAAAAGGATATACGCAGCCAATCCGACAGTCAGGGGGCTTAGCAATGCACTAACAGGTGTCGGGGCTTCTGCATGCGCCCACGGTAGCCATACGTGGGGTCCGAGACCCGGTAGCTTAACTATCATTCCGAAGAATACGAAAGCCCACGCCAGAAATCCGACAGTGGCAATTCCGTCCAAGGCTAAGGTCTTGTTTTCGAATCCTATGAGCAGGAAACCTATCAAGGCGAGAACTCCTGCGATGTGTGTCCAGACGAAGTATAGGAGGGCTACCCAGATTCTGTTACCGTATCCGTAGTAGTAGATCAGAAGGAACGATGTGACGAGAGATATCTCAAGGAAGACGTATAGCAGGATCAGATTGCCTGAGTAAACGAGCCAGAGCATTGATGCGGCGTAGAGGTTGTAGAGCACCCAATACTTTTTGAACTCCCTATCGGGATCGAGTTCCATTTCTTCAAATCTGTGTTTCATATATGGATATGAGTATAAAGCGACCATTGCCGAGACAAAGGCTATCGTGAAGCCGAATGCGTGGCTGATGGTGTCTCCGAGGAGGTAGATCTTTCCCACTGGCTCTCCAGCAGTTATGATAGGAACACTGTATTGATTGCTTACGCTCAGATCGTAGAGGAGAACTACAAACGGGAGGAAGAAAGCCGCTGCCGAAAGGTAAGCTGCCCACTTTCCCCTAAGAAAGGGTGCTACCACTATCGCTATTATCGGGATAAATATCGCTTCAATCACAGGACATCTCCTCCTGAGGAGACTTTTTTAATGCTAACAGATCTGAATTTCCTGTCTAAGAAGATTATAGCTGCTACTAAGATTAGAAGCTCACAGCTGCTTGTGAATATTGTTAGGATTGCAATGGCACTTCCCTCCACAACCATTTGCGGATTCGAGAAAAGAGGCAAAAGCGAGAGAAAGACGGCGGAGAACATCAATTCGAGAGAGATCAAAAGTCGCACAACATCTTGAGCCGATGTGGCGATCAGGTAGCCGATCGATAACAGAATTATTGAAACACCAATCTCTATCATCATACGCTATCCCTCCTTATCATGCTTACGGCGGATAACATGATTAGAGTTGTCAGAACTACAAGAAACGTTATAAGACTCATATAATTCGAGAGAACACGGGGAAAAGCGTCTGTAAATCCTGAAAGTGCTGGAAAATTCAAAGCGGCTGTAACAGCTACGATTACTGCAAGGATTTCAATGGCACCAAGCCAGAGTATGTTGATTTTTCTTGGGTTAAGGAATCTGTAGGTCGCCGCAATTGCTATCGTTATGATCACGATGGCACCGATGAAGATGAAGGCGATTAATGCGAATACCGAATAAACACCGTGCTCTGCGTAGATCCCTCCGACGGCGAGCAATGTTATCGCAAGATAGATCGCCGAATAGAAATTGTCCCTTGAGAACAAAGCACCTATCGCTGAAAGGACAGCGACCAAAGAAAGCACGATAATAACAACATCCATGTTCTTTAATCAAAATTTGATGATTAATAAATTTTGCTAAATTTAACGATTTGGTTGATAAACACATCTCGGTTCGGGAGCTAAGTAATCTCCCGTCATCGCGTAAGCTCTTGCTCTGCTTCCACCACAGATATGCCGGAATTCGCAGACGCCGCACTTCCCCTTCAGCTTATCGGGATCTTTAAGCTCTTTAAAAATTTTTGATTCCGTATATGTCTCCTTTAAACTCTGTTCTCTAACATTTCCCGCTACGATCGGCAGAAAACCACTCGGGTATACCTCGCCGATGTGGCTTATGAAAAGCATTCCCCTTCCATCCGTAATCCCTGACATCCTCTTAATACCATCGACAATTCCTTTCACCATTCTTCCTTCTCCTTCCGGTAGGTTTTTTAGACCTTTTAAGAGCTCGTAATATAGTTTTCCGTGAGGGATATCGTATCTCCCCACATCGCGCATGATCTCGATTCTTCTGAGATGTGTTGCGGCCGAGCTCTTGACGCTTAAGGGTGTCCTTCGTGAAACATCGTAAAGCCAGTTGAGAACGTCTTCAAATTCCTCAGCTGAGAGCATGAAATCTTTCTTGGCTCTTCCTGTCGGAACTAAGAAGAAAACATCCCACAAAGCTACATCTTTTTCAATGCATATCTTCGCAATATTTGGAAGATCATGAACGTTGATTTTCGTTACCGTTGTGTTTATCTGTCTTGAAATTCTTAGCTCCTTACACATATCGAGGATTTTCAAGCTCGTTTCGAAGGTTCCGCTAATACCTCTAAAGTAATCGTGGATTTCGGGGGAGCTCCCGTCCAAGCTGATGGCAACTCTTGAGACTCCAGACTCTTTTAGTTTTTCTAACCTCTCTTTTGTTGCCAATTTAGTTCCACTAAAGGCTATTGCTGCTCTTATTCCGCTATCAGTTGCTTTTTTAACGATTTCGAATAAGTCTTCTCTCATCAGGGGATCTCCCCCCGTAAAAACCACCAAGGGATAAGGATAACCGAATTCTTGTATCTGATCTATTACGTTGAAAGCCTCTTCCGTCGTGAGCTCGTTCGGATGTCTATTTTTCTGAGCTTTAGCTCTGCAATGTTTGCAAGCGAGTAAGCATGCTCTTGTTAGTTCCCAGAAAATTATAAAGGGTTTTTTTTTCAGGTCAATTCGCATACCTTTGAGCTGTTAAATGGATTAAAAACCTTATGGGCGAAGTCTTCTTTATAGAAGGTTTGATGTTGGGACTGTTTAGAAGGGATAATTAATTTTGCGTGGGGATTTATCTGTTGATCTGCTAAGGGGAATTAAAACGTAGTGATTTGTAAGGAAGAAGAAAGAAAAAAGATAAAAGAAAGTCTTAGAGAACATTAAGAACATTGAGTTATATTTAGAGGAACTACCAGAATTGAAGGAAGAACCCGTAAAAGCAAGCAGACAGAAGTGTAGCCATGTAACTTTAGTGAACGAAAATGCACCAGTGTTAAAGACGGGAACACTCTTCGGGATCCTTAATTGCAGAAATAAGTGAAAAGGATTCCTAACAGCTCTAAATTCGTCTCAACTTGTGATGAATTTTAGATTTTTGGAAACAAATATGAGCAAATTATATATCTATGGATACAGAAATGGCATTATGGAAGCCGAAATAGCGATAATAGGTGGGACAGGAATCTACGACAGCGATGCGTTCGAAAACGTTATGGAAATTGATGTTGATACACCTTTCGGAAAACCTTCTGACAAAATTCTTGTCGGAGATTTCGAGGGAAGAAAGGTCGCCTTTTTACCAAGGCACGGTAGAGGGCACGTGTATTCTCCAACGAATCTTCCGTATAGGGCGAATATATATGCCCTTAAAAAGCTCGGTGTTGAAAGAATAATCAGCGTTGCGGCGGTTGGATCACTAAAAGAAGAGATAAAACCCCTCGATATCGTTATCCCGGATCAGATTTTCGACAGAACTAAGCACAGAAGGGATACTTTCTTTGAAGATATCGTAGTCCACATAGGATTCGCCGATCCTTTCTGTCCCGAACTTAGAGAAGTTGCAGTAAAAGTCCTGAATAAGCTCGAAATGAGTTTCCACGATAAAGGGACTTACGTCTGCATCGAAGGGCCACAGTTTTCAACGAAAGTGGAGTCGAACGTTTACAGGACTCTTGGCTTCGACATTATCGGAATGACGGCACTTCCAGAGGCTAAGCTCGCGAGGGAAGCTGAAATCTGTTACTTGACTATTGCGACCGTAACCGATTACGATGTATGGAAAGACGTTCCGGTCGATGTGAAGACGGTTCTTGAGAACGCTGCAAAGAACGAAGAAAACGTGAAAAAGATTCTTAGAGAGCTAATACCCGAAATACCTGAAGAGAGGAAGTGCGAATGTCAAGAAGCCCTAAAGTTCGCCATAACCACATCCCCCGATAAGATTTCGGACGAAATCAGAAGGAAACTGGAAATATTTATCGGGAAATATCTTTGAAATCTTCTAAGTTTTTTAGGAAAATCCTGTTGCTTTTTCTATCCTTTACGGCTATCCTGAAGTAGTTGCTGTTCAGATATTTGAAATCGTTGCATCGTCTGATTAGAATCTTTCTCGATAGCATAAATTCAAAAAGTTTGCTTGAATCGATTCCACAGCATAAGAGGAAGTTCGCTTTGCCCTGAGCTTTTATTCCAAGCTTTTTCAATCCTCTGAGCATATATTCTCTTTCCTTAGAAATTCTTCGTCTAACAAATCTTGAGAATGCTCTCAGTTTCGGTAGATAGTGTTCGGCTATTGCCTTCGCCAAATTATTAACGTTCCACGGCAGTCTAACTTCCTCAAATTTCTTGGCGAATTCCTTGGGAAATCTACCATATCCAAATCGCAGTCCCGGAATTCCAAGAATCTTTGTTAGGGATCTCACCTGAAAAGCCTCGACATCGTAGGGTTTAACAAAATCGATGAAAGCCTGATCAACGAGTACTTCGGTGCCTTTTTTCTGAGCGACTTCAACGATCTCATCAAAAGTCCCTTTTCTTATAAATTCTCCAGTTGGATTGTTAGGATTGCAGATAACGAGTCCATTAGGTTTAATCCGTCTTACGGCATCAACGATCTCGTTAACATTAAATTTCACGTTGATTATCCGGCTACCGTATATCCTTGCGAATCTTTCGTATTCTGTAAAAGTTGGCTGGGCAATCACGATTTTTCCTCTGACAATTTTAAAGAAAAATTCAATTAGCTCAATCGAACCATTTCCGAAAACGACTTCGTTAACATCCCATTTCATTGAGCTGGATATTGTATTTCTTAAGCTTTCGTATCCGTTTTCTGGATAATAAAATATCTTATCTATATACTCTAAAAGCTTCGAATTCAGATCTTTTGGCTTGAAAGGATTTATATTGGAGGCGAAATCAAGGTATTCACCTTTTTTTGCGAATAGTTCATACATATCTCCATGCACACTGGTTAGTCATGCTCTGATCTTAAAAGATTACCGCAATACTTAAATGCAAATTGAGTTGATAGTCTTTAAAGCCGCCGTAGCTCAGCTGGTCGGAGCGGGTGACTCGTAATCACCAGGTCCCGGGTTCGAATCCCGGCGGCGGCTCTTTTTCTGTTACTGT
>CBEWZU010000026.1:0-26279 GCA_965561205.1 uncultured Archaeoglobaceae archaeon
GAAACGATCGAGCCAAATTCGCTCCAATGTATCCACTTAACATTGGAATTAAAGCTTTGAGAGCAGATTCAATTCTGGCTTCTCTTTCGGCTTCTTGAATAACAACGATATTGGGTCGCTTACTATTATTTTCAAATTTCCAAGGACAAGATTGCGGAATTCCAACGAATCCCAAATCTAAGATTAACTCAAATCCGTAGAGACCCGTTGCGTATTCTCTGTTAAATAGCATCTGGGCAGTCTGATCATCTCTTGATTTTATCGCTCCGTTTTCGTCTATATCAATACGGTTGTGTTTAACTGCATAAATCAGGCGTTCATCAGCATCCTTTATGAAATCTTCAGTTGGGAGTAGGAAAGATGCCTTTATAAGGGTTACTCTTCTAACACCACTTTTTGGAGCTAAAAATCCATGAACATCTGCATCGGCAAAGTTTTGGATTATTTCAGTTTCGTTCTTTAATTCAACTTCAGTTCCATCAGCTTTCTTATGTTTAGTCTCACCCTGTCCAAACCTCACACCATTGTATCGCAAAGCCCTTTCCGTTAAGTTGTGTCCATAGTCAGTTTCCTTAAAGAAATCGACAAAGCTTACAAAGTGCCAATGCTTTACCATATTTCCAGAGATAGCGGGGACTTCGATGACACGCCAACCGTTGTCTGTTTTAATGCTAACCTTAGCCTTCGTCAGCTCTACGTAATTTGTTCCACTACCACCTTGAGCATTGAGAGAATGGGCATTTAGCCTAACTCTGCCAGCAAGTCTCAAAAACATTTATTCCACCTCCTTACATTTCTACTTCCCAATCTGCAAAAGCCCAAAGAGCTAAACTTAACCCAATTTGTCTTATCTTCTTTTCATCGTTGGCGTTTCTAAGCTCTTCTTCCAATTTTCTAATGTCATCTGGCGTTGGTAGATAAATCGACCAATTATTTTCTTTAGCTTTCTTTTTTAGCTTTGGTGATAGCCTTAATCCCTTATACAATGCATCCAATAGTTCATTTTTGCTTCTTGCCTTTGCAATACTGTCGATTATGTCAAACGCAAATTCTTCAAATCTATCACTGATAAGATAGCTTAGATATTTTCCAATATTCTCAACGTGTTTTATTTTGTCATTCATTTACGACACCAGCTAATATTATAGAACTTAACATATTTCAATTTTGCTAAGGTATTTCGTAGAACTATACGAAAAGCTAATTAAATGCTATAGACGAAAATATATTTGTGAGGTATATAGCAACTTTCGGATACCATGCAAATCATATATTTGATGACAGCTCAAACTTTGTTGGGACTAAAGAGCGAATTAGTGATGTGATTCTAATTTACAGTGTTGATGAAGACGCCAAAAATTATGAACTTCAGCAAATCGAAAAGACTAAGGAAGAACTGGAATCTAAATTAAAATTCCTTGAAGTTCCCCATATAATTATAAAAGTCGATCCATACGACTTTAATGAGAACGTCAAAAGATTTAGAAGTTATATAATTCCAAAGACTATTATTAACATAACTGGAGGAAAAAGAATTGTCGGACATGCGCTCTTTTATTCTGCTATATTGGAGCGAAATAAAATAGAAAAAGTGATTTACGTATCTAAAATAGGAAAGATAATCGAGCTACCTTTAATTTCACCAGAGATAAAACTCACAACTTTTGAAAAACAAATTCTCAAAATATTAGACAAGAGAAAATATATGTATGTGAGTGAAATAGCTAGGGAACTTGGTAAATCAATATCAATGGTAAGTGAGTATATTTCAAAGCTTGAAAAAAAAGGATTAGTTAGGAAAATTCACGAAGGCAGAAAAAGAAGAATAGAAAGAGTAATTTAAAAATTTAATGAGCAAATTTTAAGTTTTTGGAAATTTAAGTAAGCATCCACACATCCTAAGTGTTAGTATATTTCCTCTTTCAGCTTTATAACTCCCTTGCATCCACAACGACTGTAAGTGCTAAAATTATCATGTGAATTGCATTCTAAACTCAGGCTTTTTAATCAGCCAAGGAGCTACCTCACGGCATTTCCTCTCAAAACTTCTAAATTCAATATCTTCAGTCTATTTTCTTATACCTTATTCATCTTACAGCTTCTACTGAGTGGATAGAAAGCAATATATTTAGAAAGAGTTTGTCGTAAAAACATGCTAGCAAGCGGCAGGTTTATCTTCGAAGATGAAATATTTGAAGGGAATTTCGAAATCCGGGACGGATTGATAGTTTACGATAATCTAAAATTTAATATCAACGAGGTGAAATTCCTCCCTCCCGTTAAACCCGAAAAGATTATCGGTGTTGGTCTTAATTACAGAGATCACGCCAATGAGCTTGGAATGGAAGTTCCTCCAGAGCCGATTCTATTCATGAAATCCCCCTCATCCATTATAGGCGATAAAGATACAATTATCCTCCCAGATGTTGGAAGAATTGATTACGAAGGAGAATTAGCTGTTGTCATCTCGAAGAAATGCAAAAATGTGAGCAGAGAAGAAGCCGCCGAATACATAGCAGGATACACGTGTTTTAACGATGTAACCGCGAGAGATTTACAGAAAAAGTGGCAGTGGTGCATAGTGAAATCTTTTGATACCTTCTCGCCAATAGGCCCTTACATCGTCAAAACTAATCCCTCAAATCTAAGAATAAGAACATTCCTCAACGGAAAAGTTGTTCAGGACTCTTCCATATCCAACCTCATTTTCGATGTTTTCGATTTAATCTCTTTTACATCCTCTATAATGACTCTAAAAAAAGACGATGTCATCGCAACAGGAACTCCAGCGGGCGTCGGTTGTCTTCATCCCGGGGATGTTGTCACAGTCGAAATTGAAAATATCGGTAGGCTTACAAATTACGTGAGGTGATATCATGGAGAAGGAATATAACGCTCAAAAAGTCGAAGAGAAATGGGTTGCAAATTGGAAAGACGAGATGTTCTATTTCGATTGGAACTCGAAAAAACCCCACTACATAATCGACACGCCTCCACCATATCCTACGGGATCCTTCCACATAGGAAACACGTTAAACTGGTGTTACATCGATTTCATAGCGAGATATAAGAGAATGAAGGGATATGAGGTCATGTTCCCTCAAGGATGGGACTGTCACGGATTGCCGACTGAGGTCAAAGTCGAAGAGATTTACGGGATAAAGAAAAACGACGTCCCGAGAGAAAAATTCAGAGAATTATGTGTGAAGTTTACTGAAGAAAATATAGAAAAAATGAGAAAAACTATGAAACGCCTCGGATTTAGCATTGACTGGAGCAAGGAATACATTACGATGTATCCCGAATATTACACTAAAACCCAGCTCAGCTTTGTAAGAATGTATAAGAAGGGGCTGATTTACAGAGCAGAGCATCCGGTCATTCACTGTCCGAGATGTGAAACGACCATAGCCCTTGCGGAAATCGAATATCAAGAGGGGAAAACGAAGCTAAATTACATAAAGTTCGATGAAAACGTGATAATAGCCACAACCCGTCCCGAATTGATTCCCGCCTGCGTTGCGATTGCTGTCCATCCAGAAGATGAAAGATACCGGGATCTCATCGGGAAGACCGTTAAAGTCCCCGTGACAAATCACGAAGTGAAGATTATAGCTGACGAAGAGGTCGATCCGAACTACGGAACCGGAATCGTGATGATATGCACCTTTGGTGACAGACAGGATGTCAAATGGTGGAAGAAACACAAGCTCGAATTGAGGGATGTTCTCACGAGGGACGGGAGGCTAAACGAAAAAGCTGGAAAATACAAAGGTTTAACAATCAAGGAAGCGAGAGAAAAGATTATCGAAGATTTAAAGAAAGAGGGGAGATTGCTGAAGCAGGAGGAGGTCGTTCACAACGTTGGAGTTTGCTGGAGATGTAAAACTCCGATAGAGATCGTTCCAGAAAAGCAGTGGTTCGTTAAAATTGACAAAGAAAAAATCCTAAGGGAAGCCAAAAGAATCAGGTGGGTTCCGGAGCACATGTATTCGAGGCTTGAAGGATGGGTTAAGAGCATGGAATGGGACTGGGTTATAAGCAGACAGCGTGTTTTTGCAACCCCGATCCCCGTCTGGTATTGTAAGAAGTGTGGCGAGATTATTGTGGCAAAGGAAGAATGGCTTCCCGTTGATCCCACAAAGGATTCGCCGAAAGATCCATGTCCAAAGTGTGGTAGCACAGAATTCATCGGAGAAGACGACGTCCTTGATACATGGATGGATTCCTCGATAACTCCCCTTATAATCACGGGATGGCCGGAAATAAGGGAGTATCCCGTCCATCTGAGACCACAGGGTCACGACATAATTAGGACATGGGCTTTTTACACAATCCTGAGAAGTCTGGCACTGGTTAACGAAATACCTTGGAGAGAAATCGTTATCAACGGGATGGTTTTGGGAGAGGACGGAAGAAAAATGAGCAAGAGCCTCGGAAATATAATCTCCCCAGAAGAGGTTATCGAGAAATACGGTGCCGACGCCCTAAGGCAGTGGGCGGCAATCGGAGGAGTCGTGGGAAGCGATGTCATTTTCAGCTGGAAGGAGATATTAGCCGCTTCAAGATTTCAGCAGAAATTCTGGAGTATCCTCCGATTTGCAATGCCCCACTTAAAAGATTACAAACCTAAGGAGGAGGACAGGGAATTCCTGAGGGACACGGACAGATGGATTCTCTCCAAGCTGAACAGATTGATAGAGGACGTCGACAGGGCGATGGATAGCTACAGCTTTGATGAAGCTTTAAAAGCGATAAGAAGCTTCACTTGGTATGAACTCGCCGATAATTATATAGAGCTCGTTAAGAACCGTCTTTATTCGGGAGATGAAAAAGAGAAAAGAGCCGCGAGATATACGCTCCACAAGATCTTGGACACACTTATAAGGCTTTTGGCACCGATAACTCCGTTCTTATCAGAGGAATGCTGGAGCATATTCTCCGGGGAGGGAAGTGTCCATCAGCAGAGCTATCCGGTTGCGGATAAATCATTAATTGATGAAAAAGCCGAGATGAGGGGAGAGCTTATAAAAAGAATCGTCGGAGAGATAAGAAAATTCAAACACGACAACGGTTTGGCTCTGAACGCACCCCTTAAGAGGGTCTCGATCTACACACCTGAGAAGATTGATACGAGGGATATTGCGGGGGCTGTTAATGCGGAAGTCGAGCTTCTCGAGGAGCTCCCAGAAATAAAGACAATAATCAAAGAGATTAAGCCGAAGTTCAACATTCTTGGTCCAATGTTCAAAAGCAAAGTAAAGGACATAATCAGTATTGTAAACAATCTTTCGGAAGAAGATAAACCCAAATTCGTTAAAGAGGGGAAAATAACCATCAGTCTGGACGGGAAAGAACTCGAATTGCTCATCGACTGGTTTGATGTAAAAACCGAAAACGTTGTGGAAGGGAGAAATGTCGAAGTGCTCGAAACTGGGAACACGGTAATCTTAGTGGAGCCTTAAGTGGTGCACGCACTTTACAAAATCTTTCTTAACTTTCTTAATTTGTTTTTTATTTCTAAATTTTCTTAACATTTCACTTCAAGTGACACTATTGTAGATGCCAAAATCTCTCCTTTAGGCCCGATTAACTGAAGGGTGGCGTTATCAAGTAGCAACCCCTTTGGTAAAGCTACGAGAGTTCCTTGATTGTTAACTATTTTATAAAATTCTGCTGAAGCTGATAAAGTCTTTGTCTCATTCGGAAGAATCGGATACTCATGCATGCTTACCCATGATATTAATTTTGTGCTGCTCTTGATAAGTTTTATTGATTCTACATACGCGGGAGCATCGCCATCATTTTTGACGATTATTCTGACATCTTTTAATAGGCAACCCTTTCCAAATCTATCGAAGTACCAATTGTAGACTTTTAAAATTTCAACTTTTGGTCCATGAATAGGTACTCTCATCTCATCAACTATTTGTCCGTTATAAACAATACGAATGATATCACTCTCATTAAAGATATTTACATGACCTCCTAAATACAATTTGACGGGTAGTTCTCGAATGTTTTTAATTGTCTTTGAATCTAAGACTCCTCCGTACTCATCAAGAAGATAAACAGTTATAGGCAACTTTTCGAAAGATACATTCACAAGGATATATGGTCCTGAGGTATCACCGGTGATTTTGTAATCTTTTATTTTAGCAATTTTTTGACCTGAAATAGTTGAACTCTCGATTGTTGGTGTCTTTTCTGAAACATTAGTTGCTTTTTCCTGAATACATCCTTCAAAGATAATAACCAGCAATAAGACTAGTGCAAACAATCTCACAATACTTCTGGCTCTTATAGCTAAACTCATAACCGGACCAGAAGTAGGTAGCCATGTTTTATAAGCTTTTTCTTTAGTATCCTAACAGCATTGCTACTCTGGCAATTCCAAATTAATCTTTTAAAGAAAAATTCAGTTTCTTATAATATAGATAGTTTTAGTTACCAAATACTAATTTCGTCATATTGAAAAGTAAAGCTCTTTCAGCATTAGAGCATCTTCCTCCAAATTTGGACTTTCGGAGATCACTCTGCCCTCCGCATTGAAATCCTTTAATGCTTTCAGAAAATCAAGATAGTTGAAATCACTTTCTTTTAAATTTAAGTGCCTTTTTTCACCCTTTAAATCGTATTCAATCCCGCTAATATGAATGTGCATATCCCTTATCGCGTCATCACCCAATCTGCTTTCTATGAGTTCGAAAAGACTGATAAATTCATCATAGCTGTTATATGCCCGTGTTCTCGCATGAATGTGACTTATGTCGAGGCAGGGCATGACTTTGTCGATTTCTTCTGAAAGTCTCAGCACCTCCTCGATCTCTCCAAATTGATTTCGTTTCCCAGTGGTTTCCACCCTTAATATAATATCGTGTTCAATCATATCCGTGAGCGCTTCCAGTGCCTCTTTCACTCTCCTGTAGGCTGTTTCCCTTGACGATCTCATGTAATAACCGGCGTGAAAAACGATATTCTTTGCATTTAAAAGAACGCCAATTCTAACCGAATCCAACAATCTCTGAATACTTTGCCTGATCTTGATTTCACTTTCCGCATTTAAATTAACGTAATAGGGTGCGTGGATGCTTAACACAACATTCAACGACTTGGCAAGCTTTCCAATCTCCATCGCCTTTTTTTCGCTCATCTTGACTCCTCTGACGAACTGAACCTCCATACAATCGAGATTGAGTTCTCGAATTCTCTTAATGCCTCCAAAAGTTGATCTGTCCTTTGAGGAGTTGGGAACTCCGGCAGTTCCGAAGAGCATTGTAAAAATTAAGAACATTAAAATAAAAAACTTACCTGTTCAGAATAGTCCAGTCCTTTGAGTGCGACCAATACTCCAAAGTAAACTTTTCTGGCATTTTTTATTTAAGCGGCAGATACATATCGTATTCGTATTCGGGATTAACAACTCTAAATCCCAACTTCTTGTAAACGTGGATTGCTCTCTCGTTAGATCTCTCCGTAATCAATGTGATTCCCTTAAATCCAGCATTCTTTGCGTATTCAATCATGTTTTTCAGAACTTCCTGTCCTATTCCCCTATCCTGATAGTCCTGATGAACAAAGATTGAGAGATCCGCAATGCTACCATCTTCCGTTGGCACGATCACGCAGTGTCCCACTATCTTCCCGTCTATTTCGGCAA
Organism: uncultured Archaeoglobaceae archaeon; assembly: GCA_965561205.1. Lineage (GTDB taxonomy): Archaea > Halobacteriota > Archaeoglobi > Archaeoglobales > Archaeoglobaceae > Geoglobus. The sequence goes on from CBEWZU010000026.1 coordinate 7,661, forward strand.
CTATTGCGAAACCTCTTTCTGCAAGAAAATCAACCCAGTTTTCTATACCAATCCTCGTTGACGGCGGCAAGCCCAAACATCTGTTTTCTGGACTGAAAGTTTCATACATTTTGATTAGATTTTCTCTATCCTTTGAATGATCGTATTGTCTTATGAGAATGGTATCTCCCATACGGTCTTTAAAAACAACGGGTTTGAATTCTTGGAACTGGATCTGCACAGTTATTCTTTATAACATCACATATTTATATTATTTACTAAGAATTATTAATAATTTTATTTTTAAAAATAATCAAAAATCAAGAGCCTTTTTAACAGAATTCATGATCCCAAAATTAAAGTTGCGCTTGTTTAAGGAAATTACCTCGTCGTGAAATCCAATCAAATTTTTTGAATTCGCCTAGCAGCATTCTCTATTAACCTCTTTAAGAAATCTTCGATCGATATATTCTTTTTCCTGCAGAAATCCTCGAGTATTTCATAGGACTTCGTGGAAATAGAAACTGTTAATGTTTTTAAGGTTTCATCCAATTCACTACCCTTAAAATCTTTAAACCAACTGCGTATGTACTCGTTGTAGTGCTCTTCAACCACGATCTTGTATTTCTTATTCGGGTCAACAATCACATCAGTTCTCAACGTTATCGACTCTTTGGGCTTTAAGACACCAAGAGCGGTCTTAAAGACTTCTTTCTTATCGATGACTCTCTTATGTTTCAGTATACCTAGTATCTTCTTTTCTTTCTGGATAGGCTTATCCAATACTTCGTAAACGCGTACAACAATTTTGTTAAACCAAATATCAGCTGGATCATCTAACACATCATCGAAACCTATCGTTACATTGCCTGTATTCTCAAGTTTTATTAGAAGTTCTCCATTTTCAGACTTAAGCGGCTTGACTTGTAAATCTTTGACAAGTTTACCTCTAAAAATTTCTTTAATTTCTCTTTTCTTTCCTTCACCTACAATTCTACCGAAGCCATATCCCCACATTGCAGAGTTAGGATCAATCGGTGGCATACTGTTTTATCATATTCGAAAAATTTTAACTTTACCTACACTTACGAGCGAGACCACTTACCGAATATTGGATATCCTAAACTTTACCACTATGCCAAACAATCTCTTTGTTAATTTTGTTGATTTCGTCTCGTATGGAGTATTCTTCTCTTTTTAATTTTTGTAACTCGTTTAGTAGTTTTTCTTCCCGTGATATAGTGAGTATCACAGGCTCTGATAATAAAGCTATAAACACAACTGTGTCAATCTGCACTCCTACCAAGAGTACTAGAAGAGTAAGCAGAAGTAAGAGCACTGCATTATATGTGATAAACTTAATATTCCTCTTCTCCTTCCGTCTTTCTTCAACTTCTCTGTATGCTGCTCGAATAACCTTAAGACGTTCATTTAATGAATGAATTGATTCTAAAAGACTTGGTGGTGGATCTCTTCTCTCCGCTACGACAGATTTGAGAACAGTCATGGTATGACTGAGTGCTGAAATTATTGCCTTTTTCGGATTGTCCTTTGGTGTAATGCGATGTATATAGCTCTCAAGATCTCTAAAAGTGTACAGGATTTTAAATTCGGAAAGCTTAATGTAATCTTTCACGGATTCTCGAGCTATACTCTTTTCGAGTGTATCATGGTTTGACAAACTGACGCAGTGATCCTGAATTAAATGTAGAGCCCAAGCTAAGTTCTTTCCCGCTAATCTTAGATCATTGTTAAGATAGCACACTCGCGCTTTAAAAACATAATTTACGATGTCTTGATATCTTCCTCGGTGGTGTGGAGTAAATCTCTCTCTTCTATTGTACTTCCTAACTCTATCAGGCGAGCATATATTCCTTAAAATTGTGCGAGTAAATTCTCCTCTCTTTATTTCGAGGCTATCTATTGCGACATTGGTTATCTCAACATGTGATTGACACAGCATACTGAGAATTACCTACTTATTAAACTTTTAATCACTTCTGGTATTTCCCTCCTTTTCCAGTTTCGATCGATGCATGTAACCTCCAAGATTCCTTTTGCGATGATGTCTCTGTCTTTGAAAGCCTTGAACTCAAAAACGATTTTCGTTGGTTCAATCCTTTTTATGGTCGTTTCAACATCAATTTCATCGTAAAATCTCGTCGGCTTGAAAAATCTTGCCTCAGAATAGGTTATGGGAAATGCGTAATTTTCATTAAGATTTCTGTAAAATAACTCCGGAGAAATACCCTTACTTTGAATAAATTCGTCAAGAGCTTCCTTGAATATTCTGTGATAAGTGACGAAGAAGGTAACTCCGAAAGGATCGGTGTCCCCGAAGTATATCCTCCTTTTCAAAGAAATCCCCTCTCCTCAAGGAAGTCAAATACAATCTCCAAGACTTTATCCAAAATCTTTTCTGGATCTTGAGTGATCCTTAGCATTATCAAAGCGTTTGTGTCTGCTGGTGGAGATACAGCCATTTCAACGCCCTCAATTTTGGCGTCTCTCACAGCTTTTGCAATTTCACCCTTTGGGAGGATTTTGTCGCCCTTTTTAATTAAAAAGCCGGAGTGCTGAGCGTTCTCAATCTCGACGAATAGGACTATCGTTTCGTATCCCTTAGTTTTTTCGAAGGTCTGGTATTTTATCTTCTTCCCCCTGTATATCATATAGTGTTAGACGATCTGATCATTAATTACAGTTTTGCTTAACCGGGATTGCTTACGAGCAAGACCGAGAGAAACACCAAAATCATTGCAATTACGTGCCTCAAAGTAATTTTTTCTCTTAGGAAGATCTTTCCGATTATCGCCCCCGTAACGGGAGATGTCGCAGATATCGGGGTAACCAAATGGCTTCCCATGATTTTTACAGCTGTGATAAAGGATAGAATTCCCACAACGGAAAGCATGCCTCCTATAATTCCCATGTAGATGATCGTATCTCTTTCGAAGCTAGTGCTCTTCGTTACCATAAACAGCATAGCTGAATTCATCACAAGTCTGAGGAATGCCAAATTTACCGGAGAGAGATATCTCGTTAAATAGTCAAGGGTTACGATAGCCACCGCCCAAGAGAGGGAGGCAAAAACCGCAGTAAAGGATTTTAAAGTGAATTTTCCTCCTCCCTTGGGAATTACAACTATTGCTAAAAAGGTAGCTAAACTTGCCAAAACGATATTAGGTGTGATCTTCGCTCCGTAAATGATGTTATCCATTACCGCAACAAATATTGGATATGTGGCAGCCAAAGGAAGAACATAGCTCACAGGAGACGTCTTTAATGCATTAAAGTATAGAAGATCTCCTAAAAAGAATGAAAAAAATGCGGATACAAATAAGATCAGCAGAAGCAGGAGTGTTAGTTTTTCAACGCCGTAATAGATCACAAAGGGGAGAAGATACAGCGAAGCGAAAATGCTCCTGATAAGATTTCCCGAATACTCATTAACGTTCTTTAATCCGAGCTTGAATATGACACCCCCAACACCCCAGCATACTGAAGATACAACTGCGAGAGCAACACCGAGCATCTGAGCATAGACACTCATAAGCTTTAAAAAGTTACACCAATAAATACGGTCGTGAAATGGAACGAAATCTACAAAAGGATAATATCGTCAAGAAATGCTCTGAAAAGTTTACTTAAGGAAAAGGCTACAGAAAGGGGAAATGTCCTGCTTATTCAAGATCCGCCGATAGAAATTGAGATAAAAGATAACGAAATCCGATTCATGTTAGAGGGGGAGTTGTCTGCGGTGCTCGATGAAGGTGGGCTGACAATCCTTGACGATGTAATAAAAGAGGAGGTAAAATACTGGTGTATAGCCCTATCTTCATTGGGATTTAAGAGGTATCGGATAAAATATACTCCACGAGATCTTTGATCTCAACCTTTTCTTGAGTTCCAGCCCTTAGATTCTTTACAGTTACGTATCCTTCATTGATTTCATCACCCGCGAAAACTGCGAAATCGGCATTTACGGAATTGGCAAAGCTCATTTGCTTTTTAACATTTCTCTCCATAACATCGACTACTGCTGGAACGCCGCTTTCCCTTAGATAATCTGCGAGCTTCAGAGCTCTCACGTAGTCTCTCACGTTAATCACGACGACTTTTTTCTTCCTTTCGAATCCTATGTGACATACCTCCATAACACGGTCGAATCCTATGGCGAATCCCGTTGCAGGAACGTCATTGCCCCCGAAGAGGTGGGCGAGTCGATAGCTTCCCCCGCCGCAAATCTGCTTTTGCGCCCCTAATCCCTCGGAGTATATCTCAAAAACGATACCGGTATAGTAATCGAGACCTCTCGCAATCCCGAAATCTACTCTGTAATTCAATTTGAGCTCGTCAAGGATTTCCGTCACCTTCTCAACGTAACTGTAATCAAAGTTTGGATAGATATCCTTAGCTTCATCGATTGAAGAGGTTTCGGAGAGAGCGAGAACTATTTCCATTAATTCCGTTTTATTCTCCCTTTTGAGAAGCTCCTCTAATCCATCCCAGTCTTTTTTGTCAACAAGTCTCATGGCTTTCTCCTTCTCTTTCAGTTGTTTGAATACCTCCCTTAGAAGCCCCACATGACCGATATGCAGGTCGAAATCAACCTTAAGCTTATCCAAGATCTTGTAAGATAGTGTAATCACCTCAGCGTCACTCTCTGGCTTGTCACTCCCGATTAACTCAACTCCAAACTGCCAGAATTCCCTGTATCTTCCTTTTTGAGGTCTTTCGTATCTGAAACAGTTTGCGAAATAGTAAAGTCTCAAAGGTCTGGGCATGACAGAGCACTCGTTAACGAAAAGTCTCATAACGGGAGCCGTCAGCTCAGGTCTCAGTGCAAGATCCCTTCCAGATTTATCTTTAAAAGTGTAAATCTCTTCGATTATACCTTCACCGGATTTTATCGTGAAAAGCTCTAAATGCTCGAATGTCGGAGTCTGAACTTCCCGATAACCGAAAAGCTCTGCAATCTCTCTCATTATCCTCTCAACAGATCTTCTCCTCTCCATTTCATCTGGAAGAAAATCTCTCGTCCCTCGAGGTCTTTCGATTTTCATCAAATCACCTCTCATCGAACATCTTTAAATATTCCTTCAGCATTCTCGGAAACTTAGCGGCTTCCACAAATCTCAAACCCAACCTTTCGCTCCACTTTCTGATTCCATCATCACTTGAAACAACGGCGGCGTCAAGCTCCTTTGCGAGAAGAAGCACATCCAAATCGGGGGCCGAATCCAGCACACCTTTTCTCAAAATTTCACGGTACTTTTCCCGGAATCTCGCGATTAGCTCTCCGATTTCATCCTTTACATCTTCTCTGTTTTCATATTTGATGCCTATAACGGCACTTTCCCATATATATTCTTCAGCCATTCGTCTCGCTCTGTTAATTTTCTGCCTTATAGTGTTTATGTATTCGTGAAAGATTTCTGCGGGTATTTTCACTTCAAACCTGTTTGGGGTTTTTTTTATTAGCCAAGTATCGAGCTTCACAAAAACGTCCTTATCGCAGTTATATCTCTTTAAAAAGCTAATGAGCTCCGTGTAAACTGACGGATAAGGGATGTAGCAACTTATCTCTAACTTCAGCCTCGCCTTTGCTATAAGATCGAGTATTTCGTTTGCTGACTCACAGAGGGTCTCGTAACCCTCTTTAACTCGCATTCCCGTATCCGTGATAGCCGTAGTATCCAAAACGAACCTCTGCTTCATTTCCTCCACCTAACGTAGACGAATATGTGATCTTTGTGATAGGGCGATAAATCGTCGTAGCTCAGAATTTCAAAATCCCTTTTTAATTCGTTAATAACGTCTTTGTATATCTCTTCTGGATCTCTTGTCGAGTCTATGCTTCTTGCTTTCACGAATATCAGACCCAAAGCTTTATTTTTAGCAAAGAACCTGAAATTCTCTTTAAAGATTTCGATCTGATTTCTCTGGGCAATATCCTGATAGATAAAGTCCACCTTTTCAACGATTCCACTGTATTTCTGGGGCTGGGATGCATCCGCAAGTAGGGGGATTATATTTTTCCGCTCCCTTGCGAGTTTTAAGAACTTTACAAAAGGCTTTGCCGAATACTCTACGGCATAAATAATCCCCTCGGTAAGAATATCAGAGATGTGGCTCACGGTCGTTCCGCTTGCGGCACCCAAATAAAGCATCTTCGTATCGGACTTTAAATCGATCCGGTATCCTTTGAGCAGAACAGCACCCAATTTACTCCTCGATGGAATCCACTCTCTGTAGCTGTTGATCTTTCGCTCACCGTAATGGGGCGGATAGTCTGAGCGAGTGAAAAGCCTTTTCCGACCCTCCGCTAAAAAGACGTTATTTAGGATTTCTTGAAAGTTTTTCATATTTCTTTCGAACCTCCTCCGCTAATTTCTCATACAGCTCACCTTTGAAGTAATCTATTCTCACCGCTATCGCTAATTTTGAAGCCATAAATCTCGCCATTTTTCCTCTCTTTCTTTTTGGAAGTCCCTTAATAAAAGGATGTTGAAATATCACACCGTGTTTCGGAACCTTCGCCTTTTTGCCTCTCCTTATTCTCGAAAGAGCTTTGAAAAGGGATTTTTCTGCACCGATCACTTGAATTGTGCTTGCGGGAAGTTCAGCCAGCTTTTCGAGGCTTCCAACTTTCTCAAGAAGTCTTGCCGCAATTCTTTCCCCAGCTATCTCACTTAGATTCGGAGCTATTTTCCTCATTACGCTCTCGATTTCCTTCTCAAGTTCCCCTCTAAATCTTTTTAGCTCCAAAATTTTCTCTTCAAAATCCCTAACAACCGCACTTTCTTTGATCTCCTTCAAATCTCTCAATTTTTCATCAAGAAGGTTTATCGTTTTATTAATCTCATCCAATGATCTTACAAGGGATATCACGTATCTGTCTTCTCTCTTCAGCTCTTTCTCCACAAGCTTCTCAGCATACTCTATGGCAACCCTTCTCAGTTCATCGTAGTATTTTTTTCCGAAAATATCAGTCCCGATCTCGCTTACGGAAAAGGGTAAGGGCTCAGGATTTTCCGCTTTCGAAAAAGACTCTTTAAGATTTTTGGATACCTTAACTTCTCCGTTTTCGTAAACACCAAACCAGAGGTTATACTTCAATTTCAGCACCCCTATTTCTTGCCTTCGTTTTTATAACATCGACTTCCACACCTTTCTCTCTGAAAATATCTTTTATTACGGAAACTCCATCATCTTCACCTATGAAATAGACCGAAGGCCCAGTGGATGACATACCAACCGCCCCGTAATCCTTTGCTTCCTCTATTATTTTGTAGATAAGGTCACCATACTGGCTAATCTCTGCCCTCTTAAATCCTATATACTGGATTCTGTAAACTGCCCTCGCAAATTCTTCAAGGTCTTCCTCAACAACTGAGGGCATCAACTTCATCAAAATTATGTGACAGAGCTCCCTGACCTCCTCAATTTTCAAAGGTGTATTCTTCTTGAAGAGATCCACCTCCCTTTTCCCGAAAAATCCCTTGCTTTCCGGGATAAAAACGTAAACATCCCACTCGGGAAAATCGTATCTTGCCAAAATCGGTGCTGGCTTGGCTTTACTGAATGAAGATGGCATGAAGGTATTTTTTTCTTTTACGGAATGACCACCGTCGACGATGAAACCACCGAACTCAAAGGCTGCGACTCCGATGCCGGAAGTCCCTCCCCTTCCTACGAATTCTGCGATCTCGCGAACGCTCATTTCAATTCCGTTCAATTCCGTAAAGGCTTTTCCAACTGCCAAGCTGATTTGGGTTCCGCTCCCCAATCCTACGTGAGATTTGAAGTCTCTTAATATTTCAATTTCGATACCTCCTCTAAACTCATCACGGAACTTTTCCGCCACTGTTTTGTATCTTTTCAGGTTCTCAGATTCACCTTTGACGACGACATCCTCGCTCTCTTTTGCCTTGATGAATACGTAGGGTTCTTCTAACGCTAAACCCACGCCACCGTCAATTCTGCCGATCTCTCCGTTAAGATCTATCAGAGTTATGTGAATTCTCGAAGGGGTTCTTATTTTCATGATTTTATCTTGAGTTTTACCCTTTTTAAATAATACTGTGATCGCGTATCCACGATGTATGCATCGGGGGCAATTGTCGGCATATGATAACCGGTGAATATTCTGAGAATCTCGCCGGCTTGCAGGGAGCAAGTTAGGGCGTAGGAGATGGGGTCGAATTTCACCCTCGGCATCTGAACTTCCCAGAACTTTACTCCATCCGGGAGGAAGGTTGTGATAATGTTGGGAATGAAAGGTGATCCTATCTCATCAGCGATTCTTGCGGCAATGTCGATATACTTGTGGGCGACAATCACGTCAACTCCCTTAAGCTGTCTTTTGAACTCACTGTAATCATCGGGATAGAGATAGCTTATCACGCAAGAATCAGAACTCATAGGATGGACCACGTCGTAATCATTTGCCTCTAAGGGATCGAGGGTGCAGTCCAGCCTCGAATCGTTCGGTGTGACGAAATCACCTATGTATCTCACGCATCCGACACCGCTCCTCCAGAGGAGTTCCATGAGCATTCTGCTTCCTATTACGGCGACGCTGAACTTTTGTAAGTATTCGATTTTCTCTTCATCTGCCATTCCGTGCCAAAAGTTATGCCTCAGATTCATTTTTTTCCTCCAGCGTTTTCATAACATCATGTTTTGTAATTATCCCCACGATCCTGCTACCGTCGACAACTAAGAGGGCGGGATTATTTAAAAGCATTTTTGAAATGTTCTCAAGGGTTTCGTTTGGGTGCACTTCGGGCAACGGTTCATCCATAGCATCCTTTACCTTCATTCTCCTCGCGGCTTCGACACCCTTTGAAAGAATAACTCTCAGAATGCTACTTTCGGTTATGCATCCCACATTTCGGTTTCCCTTTATAACAGGTAACTGTGAGAATCCCTTTTCTCGCATCATGTCTACAGCTTTGAGAAGATTTGCATCGGGATCTGCATAAACAACGGGAGTGTTCATAATCCTCTCAGCAGTCACTCCCATACCTTCAAGCCTACCGAGGACATCAAAAATTCTCTTTATGAGAGAAAATTTTGGATCAACGTCTCCACTCTCTATCCGAGCGATAAGGGGCTGACTAACCCCAACAAGTTCGGCAAGTTTCTTTTGAGTTATACCGAGTTTTTTTCTCCTTCTTCTAATTTCTTCTATTTCAAAAAACATAGAACATGTTACGCAAAGTAGTTAAAAATATTACTGTTAGTAATTTTTTAAAATCTTGACGATTTTCTCCCTGAATTCCACCTCCACCTCATCGTTAAACGTGAATGGATTTCCATCAGCGGATATAACGGTTTCCGCAAACAATCTCGCTTTTTTGTCAAAGCTGAGAGTTTCCGTCCTTATTGGCTCTAAGTCTCTGAGTTCTTTCTTAGTTAAAGAGGATACAACTATTGTTTCACTAATGCAGGCGGCAATGCATTTAAATCCCACAAAGGCGGAAATGGAGGCTCCTCCCGAAATCCCCTTTCCCAGATATCTCTGGTCAAGTATTGAGAGGAAAACATTTCCGAAGACCCCCTCGATAACCCTTCCCTCAGCCTCAACCCTCGCAAAAAATTTCCCTCTTCTACCCATTTTGATCTTCCCTCTCATAAATTCGAGAGCGTCTATTTCCATCACCCTTCCATTAACCGTTGAGAGAATCGTGGGTCCCGCAACTACATCGTTAAAGGCGATTCTATTGTATTTCTTTACGAATAAGCCATCGAATTCGACGAGTTTAAGATTTCTGAAATCTGGATCGCACAGAAGGGGGCTGACGTTTGTGGTTCCCGTCCCAATACATAAAAGGGGCTTCTCAGGAAGAGCTGAGGCGGCATCACTCATCGTCCCGTCTCCGCCAAATATTACGATCACATCGGCAACTTTATCGAGTTCTCTGACAAGTCTTATCGTGTCATTTCTGTCGTAAGATCTCTCGATTTCAATGATCTCAGCCCCCTTCAGATAAGAGGCTCCCAAATCATCCTGTCCAGTGATGACTTTTTCGGGGTTTAGCTTTCTGATGACTTTCAGGATCAATCTTTTATCAACACCCCTTCCAGCTTTCGGATTGACAACAACCCCAACCTTCATGATAAGCTTTATCTATTGGTTGACGTATTAAACGTTATGAGGTTTCCCAAATTCGCAGGATCCTTTTATCCTTCAAATCCGGAATCTCTCTTAGCAATGCTCGCGGAATTTACAGAAAAGAATGCAAAAGACGAAAACGTGATTGCTATCGTATCACCCCATGCGGGATACATATATTCCGGGAGGACTGCCGGAAAGGTTCACTCCCTTTTACCTGACGTTGAGACCTATATCGTAATAGGCCCAAATCATACGGGATGGGGGATGCCCGTCGCCGTTTCGAGAGATGAGTGGTCAACGCCTCTTGGGGTTGTGGAAAGCGATTTGGAGTTCATAGATGCGATGCCCCGAATAACCGTGACACCTGACGAGACTGCTCACAGAGAGGAGCACAGTCTCGAAGTTCAACTCCCCTTTTTGCAGTATCTCCACAAAGATTTCAAAATCGTCGCAATATGCATGGGGTTGCAGGATGAGGAAACAGCTAAGGAGATTGCCGATGAAATCCTCAAAGCCGCTGAGGAAACGGGAAGGAGATTCGCCATCGTGGCGTCAAGCGACATGCACCACTACTTACCGGATGAAGAGTGTCGCAGACTCGACGCCAAAGTAATCGAAGCAATACTGAGTATGGATGTCAGCAAATACTACAAAACTATCTACGAAATGCAGGCGAGTGTTTGCGGATACGGTCCGATAGCTGTCGCCATGATTGTGGCAAAGAAGTTCGGAGGAAAAGCTGAGCTCGTTCATTACTCCACGAGCGGTGACGTTGCCGATAAGAGTTTTGTTGTGGGATACGCCGGAATAGCCTTCAGAGTATAGTTGAGTTTCAAACCAACCGATATAGTCTTAATAGCTCTTGTCCTTATCAGGGCACATGCTGTTGGTCTTGAGATCGAAGGACTTCTCGGAATAAGTGTTTTTCTGATCGAGTTGATGTTTTTAATGAAATTCTCAAATTTAGCTAAAGCTCTTTGAGATACTGTAGCAAATCGTTGAGATCATCATCACTCATCTGCCACCTGAGCATGCACCAGTCGAGCGTTTTGTTCTCGTGAATGCCTTTGGTCACAGCTATTTTGATGTCATCATCGCTCATACTGTCCTTAACAAGTGCGAAATATCTGATATCTGGAGCGGTTTTTGTGCACATCATCGAATGATTCCTTCTCTTCAATTCCTGCCGTTCTTCCTTCAACGACAGATCCAAAGAGGTATATTTTTGCGTTTGGAAAGATTTCTCTAACTCGCTTCTTTATTAAATCGAGGTAAAATCAGAAGAGGTGAGAGATAAAAGAGGTAGAGTTAGAGAGAATAGGCAACGAAATGTTTGAGAGATAATATAAAATGTGGAGCCTACACAAGAGATACTTAATGCTCACACTTAACGAAAACAGTTATTAAAACTCCCAGATCAAATTCAATTAATGATCGAAGATCTAAAGAGTGTTGGTGCTATAAAGTTCGGCGATTTCGTTTTATCTTCGGGAAAAAGAAGCAAAATCTATATCGATATAAAAGTCGCCGCCACGAAACCGAAGATATTAAAAAGGATTGCTGATGAAATGGAAAAAAGAATTAGCAACATTGAATTCGATAAGATTGCATGCATCGAGCTTGGTGGAGTTCCCCTTGCCGTTGCCCTCTCCCTTAAAACTGGCAAGGATTTAGTGATTTTCAGAAAGCAAAAGAAAGATTACGGTGTGAGGGACGACAAAATCGGTGAAATAGATAAAGGAGAAAAGATCGTCGTAGTGGAAGATGTAGTAACGACAGGGAAATCTGTGAAAAGTGTTATAGAGAGGGTAGAAAAACACGGTGGAAGGGTAGTCGCCGTTTTGGCAGTGGTTGATAGGGAAGAAAGCGATCTCGACGTGATCTCAATCATGAAGTTATCAGAGATTCTCGAAAAGCTTAACAAGACTCTCCCTTGACAGGTCGATGCCACCTCTTTTTAAATGCCTTAGTATTTCGCCGAGGCTGTAGTCTGGATTGAAATTGTAGTTCCTAACAGAATTTTTAATCAATTTTTCATTAAATCCGAGAGTGTTTGAAACTTTTTTGAAGTCAATCTTACATTTTTTGAGTTTGTCCAGCAACTCGTTAATCCCCTCTTCTTTCTTTTTAATCGCAATTTCGTTGGCTGCTATTGTGCAACAGGGAGTATCCCCTATTATATCCCTGAAGTAGATCTTTTCATTCTCCACCATGCTTATGTATGGTTCCCATATGGCGATTCCTTCGAGTCTGCTGAGATCCTCGATCATCTTTTCGGGGGAGCTGTAGTATTCAATCTGCCGAATGGAGATCTTATCTCTTACAGCTTTCAAATTAATTTCCATTGCAGACATTTCAGTTGTTCCGAAGGATCCATTTCCTTCGCCAAAAACGATCCCGCTTCCATTCTCCGCTACCACATCGAATATTCTTATGTTTTTCATCATGATACCGAAAAGAACTTGGGTCACAAGGGGACTTACTGCCAAATCTACTCGATTCATAATGAGATCTCTCGTAAGATCGATGGCATTCTCGTAAACGATGAAATCTGCATCTACAGCACTTATTACTACCGAATACTCCGTAGATTTCAGTATCCCTATCCTGAGTCGATCTCCGTGAGGATAGTAGCGAGTAAGCCAGACCCGGTAGGATTTACCCACTTCAATATTTCTCATGATCACCCCATAATCTTCAAGAATTTTCAAAATCTCAGACACTCTCGACTTTGAAGCCTTCAGCTTCTTTACGATCTCGCTTTGAAGTATTCCCTCATACTTTACATCTTCCAACAGCTTCAAAATTTTATCCTCAAGCATCAAGAGAGTATAAGTCAAAGCTTAAATATTGCTTATGCTATAGATAAGATAGGGTGATGTTTATGGATAACGTCAACAAAATTATCACTCTCTGCGGTAAGGATTGGGCTGTAATCGGAATGGAATTCACGTTTCTTGGAGGTAGAGAAGAGTGTGAGAACTGCAGGCTGAAAAAAGTCTGTTTAAAACTTAAAGAAGGATCGAAATACAAGATCGTGGGATTGAGAAACGGAGAGGTTCACAACTGCCCCCTCCACGATGAGGGAGTCGTTGCCGTGGAGGTTGTTGAGCTTCCAATAATGGCAGCGGTCGATGCAAAGGAGGCATTGGAGGGTGCTAAGATAGATTTTGACGGAAAATGCAAAAATGTCGACTGCGGGTTTTTTAGTCTCTGCAATCCTCGAGAAATTGGTGAAAAAGAGTCGGCAATTATCGAAAAAGTTGGGGAAGCTTTCGAATGTCCTAAGGGAAGAACAATGAAGATCGTTGAGCTTAGGAGGATATGAGCGTTCTCTCCCTAATATCTGGAGGGATAGACTCTCCCGTCGCCACATTCCTGATGCTTAAGAAGGGTGTTCATACCCATATACTACATTTTTACAGGGATGAGGAAGATTTAAAGAAATTAAAAGAAATCCTTGATATCCTAAAAAATCAAGGAAATCTCGGAAGGATATTTGTAGCAGAGCATTCCAAACTCTTTGTAAGGAATTTTGGAAGGTATAACTGCATATACTGTAAAATACTCATGGTTAAGGTTGCCGAAAAACTCTGCAAAAAAGCTGGAGGCTCCGCAATTGTAATGGGGGATAATTTGGGTCAAGTGGCCTCGCAAACCCTTGATAATATGCTTGCCATCAGCAAGGCTACTAAAATCCCGATAATCAGACCTCTCATAGGATTTGATAAGGAAGAAATCATCGAAATTGCAAAGAAAATAGGAATATACGAGATATCTATTAAATCCCAGAGAAGGTGTCCTTTTCTACCAAAAAATCCGATAACCAAAGCGAAAATTGAAAAAATCGATTACAATATCGATGTAGATTTAGATGTCGAGGAATTAAACCTTTAAGAAAATATTCATAAGATTTAATCCGTCTACAAATCCTAATCCACCCTTTTTACAAGCTGATTCGTTGAATTTCTTGACATCGTCTCTTTTCCCGTTTTTTATGGCAAAGGGGACTGGTTCTGCCACGTGGGTTCTCAATCTAATGGGGGTTGGATGATCTGGAAGCAACATTATCTTGGTTTCGTCCAAGTCTATTCTGTCCAAAAGGTAACCCACAATCTTCTCATCGTAAATCAATATGGCTTCAACCTTCTTTTCGGTGTCCCCTTCGTGACTAACCTCATCGATTCCTTCCGTGTGAAGAACGACCAGATCATGGTCTCTCAGAGCTCTCAGAGTTGCTTTTGCCAATCCCTTATAATTAGTGTCGATGTAGGCTGTTGTTCCCTCAACTTCAATTACATCCATCTTAGCGGCTTTCCCAATTCCCCTGAGGAGATCAACCTCACTGATCATGGCACCTTTAAGCCCATATTTCTCCCCGAAATCGGGGAAAGATGGCTTTTCTCCCCCGCTCCAAGGCCAGATCATATTCGGTTTGTCTGTGACTTCTTTGAGGACATCAACGCTCCATTCCATCAGATCCCTAAGAAGCCCGGCGAGCTCACCATCAGATGGTAGATATCTCTCGTAACGCTCTCCCATTATATCGTGGGGAGGATACGTCTTCGGAATCTTATCGAAATCTCTGTCGAGGGATAAAATCCCCCTAAACGTAACTCCGTGATGAAAGTGAACAAAATCGAAGGGAGAATTCTTATCAAGATGGGAAAAAGCTATCTTAGCCTCTCGGTCATCGATTCTTCTGCCGCTGTAATCTACCATGATGCCCTTTTCCACGTAAACGAGGTTGCATCTGAAAAATATCTTTCCATCGATTTCCATCGAGACAGCTTCGATTGGCCCCCTTCCCGTGTAATATTTCCGGGGATCGATTCCGAGGATCGTCATGTTTGCTATATCGCTTCCCGGTTCAAAGCCGTTTGGGACTGTCTTTGCTATTCCGCAAATGCCCTCTTCTGCAATGAAGTTCATGTTCTCAGGATCTGCGTATTCTAAGGGCGTCTTGTTTCCGAGTTCTTCAAGCTTCCAATCAGCCATTCCATCTGGGATTAAGATAAGATGCTTCATAATATCCCCTAAATCAACCTTTTTAGCTCTTCTGAAATGAGATCGGAAACCGTTAGAACGCTCACGGGCTTCTCGATCGTGTCAGTTGCGATTACCCTCGATATTCCAGCATTGTAAAGTTTGTTAAGGGCGTTTGATGCTAAAACGGCGTGGACGCATGCGGCTTCTACACTTCTACAGGAAAGCTGTTTTGCCGCCTCGATCACGGTCCCTCCCGTGGAGATTATGTCATCCACGATAACCACGACCCTCTCGGAAACATCGATGTTTTTAGGAGATATCACAACTGTCTCGGCATCTATTCTTTTCTTTTCTAAGTAATCGAACTCGCACTTAGCGTATTCAGCCGCTCTTTTAACCCTTTCGAGGGATCCCAGATCGGGGGAGATCATGATAACGTCTCTTCCCCTGTAGAATTCCCCTATCACTTTCATGGCATCCAAATCTATCAGCTTTTTGAAGTATTCCGCCGCCTCATTGCTGTGAATATTAACCGTGATTACGGCATCGGCGTAGCTTTCGATCATCTTAGCGACAGCCCTTATGCTGACGGCTTCTCCATCAAGGAAAGCTTTATCCTGCCTTGCGTATCCCATATATGGAATGACCGCAAGGATTTCCTTATCCGAAAGGGCGTCGAAGATCAGCATCAGATAGACAAGATCTTCATTCGAATTCAGACTTTGGACGACCACGTAGCCATCGTCTTTCCCAATAACTCTAACGTAGAGTTCTCCGTCAGGGAATTTTTTGTAGATTGTATCAGCTATCTCCAATCCACATTTTTCAGCGATTCTCTTTCCGAGTAAAGGGGAAGCGGGACCTATAACGATTTTCATATATCTATATTTGACAGAACGGTATTATATTTTTCCTTTTCTGACGATTTCGACATCTATCAAACCTTTGTGGATGGCTGTAGCTATGAGCACACCATCAACACCCATATCTTTCGCTTTGTAAAGATCATCTAAGCTTTTGAATCCACCACCCGTGAGTATTCGGTGATCCGATAGCTTCAGAGCTTTCTCAAGCAGACTAAAATCGTAGTTCATCGTCCCAACGGAGTGTATCGGTAGCACAAGAACTCCTACGAGATTAAACGAATTAAGGTATTCGAGCATCTCCTCAAGATTTTTGAACTTACCGCTCCTGTCAAGGAGCTTTCCTTTAAAATCAACGCTCACGATGTAATCGCCGTCCCTAAGTTCAAGAACGTTAAAGGTCTCAGTTCCGAGAACGGGGATGAATTTGGCGTTTTTTGTTTCTTCAAGACTCTTAAAACCGCAATCGGCTATTAGTCTTTCAACATTTAGCTTTTCAATAATTTGAATGTTGTCTCCTATCCCCATTATCCTATCGAGATCGGCAACGTATAGATTTCGGGGTTTTACTCTATCAATAACGGATTCCACGTCGCTTCTATCCACGAGAACACTCATTTTGTGAATCTCTTCGTATTTATCCCGCTCACCACTCTTGCCTGCTACTACTTTGCCCCCTTTAATGTCCATGACAAAGTAAATGTTCATGAACAATTTTCAACATCTATATATAGTTCTTTGTTGGAGGGGATATGATGAAGGTCTTGGTATCTCCCATGAGTGTTGAGGAGGCCATCGAATCTCTGAAGGGAGGAGCCGATATAATCGACGTGAAGAACCCCAAAGAAGGTTCTTTGGGAGCAAATTTCCCATGGGTGATCAGAGAGATAAAGGAACTCGCAGAAAAAGAAGGGAAACTCTTGAGTGCGACGATCGGCGATATGGATTTTAAGCCCGGAACCGCAAGCTTGGCTGCCTTGGGAGCCGCTGTAGCCGGTGCTGACTACATAAAAGTCGGTCTCTTTGGTGTGAAGACGGAAGATCAGGTATATGAGATGATGAGTAAAGTCGTTAAAGCGGTAAAGGACTACAAACCCGATGCTTTTGTCGTTGCGGCGGCCTACGCCGACTACTTCAGGATTGGATCAATATCCCCGCTGAAAATAGCGGAACCAGCCTACAAAGCCGGATGCGATGTTATAATGGTCGACACCGGCATAAAGGATGGAAAGAATCTGTTTGAGTTCATGAGTTTTGAACAGCTTCAGGAATTCATAGATTCCGCAAAAGAGAGGGGAATGATGTGTGCCTTAGCCGGAAATCTCTCGTGGGATCACATTGAAACCCTTAAGAAGCTCAAACCTGATGTGATCGGGGTTCGGACGATGGTGTGCGAGAGCGGAAGAAATTCGAAGATAAAGGGTGAGCTTGTAGCTAAGCTTGTTTCTGCAATGCAGTAAGACACAATTTTTTCAATAACTCCTCCCCCTCTCTTGTCCCCTTTGCAAAAAGGATATCTCCAGCGAAAACCCTCGTGTTAGCCTTAGGTTTTGTTACCCATTTGTTATCCCTCTTTATTGCGATTATGTGCATTCCCGTTCTCGTCTCAACCTTTGCCTCACCTAAAGTCTTTCCATCGAGTTCGCAAAGCTCTTTGACTTCAACGATTGTAATTACTTCGTCTCCTTCTCGCATAACGTCTCTGAATATGGGATGAATTCCAAGCTTGTTGATGACTATTCCGGCTATACTTTTTGCGGCGTCCGCTATCACTTCTGAGGAATAGGCTATATCAAGCAGCGGAATTAATAAGGGAGATTCATCCTCTGGGAGAGTCTTAGCAGTCTTTAAAACCCATTTTTGAAGCTCTATTTTGAGATTGTCTATCTTTTCCTCCAAGTAATAGACTTCTTGAGCTATGTCTTCGTTGTAATATAAGATTGAAGAATATCCGAGATCCAAAGCCAATTCGGAGAGATCTTTCATTTCGATCAATATGTCAACAGATTTTTCAAGTTTTTTGTTCGAAAAATCAAGATCCGAGAGCTTTATCTCTTTGCATGACACGATTCTGAAGAATTCGGGAACTCCACTAATATCTCCTCGGGCGAAGAGTATGTCTCCCTTCAGAACTTTAGTGTTTCTGTCGGGATCGAATATCCAGTCAAAACACCTTTTTATAGCTATAACTCTCATCCCCGTTCTTGTGTGAAGTCTGACCTCACCAAGAGTTTTATCGGCTATTTCGGAATCCTCAGAAACTTCGGCTCTTACGACGGTTTCTTCGCTTTCGAGCAGTATCTCATTAATCATCTCTTTTGATAGTTTGAATCCTCTCAGAACAAGAACGGCAATATCTCCCGCGGCTTCTCCGATCCTTTGAGCGGCAGAACCAATTTGAAGCAAAGAAGATACCATTTCGGCTTCATCAACCCTTCTACCAGCTAAGATTGACACGATCCTAAGCTGTCTGACAAGTTCATTCGTTTTATCTTCAAGATTTAAAACTTCCTCAGCTATGTCTTCATTATCGTAAAGTATAGCAGAGTAAGCCAAGTCGACCATCAATTCGGTGGTATCTCTAATATCGATTAAAAGATCTTTAACTGTTCGAGGCATTTCGATTAATGTTTGATACCAATTTTATTTAAGGTTTTTTGAA
>CBEWZU010000027.1:0-25972 GCA_965561205.1 uncultured Archaeoglobaceae archaeon
AAGCAACTTTTGTGCTACTATCGCCTCGTACACATTCATGCCGCTTACTCAATATGAAATTTCTCTAACACATCTGGGCTAAATAGTATTTCTACTCTTTTTTTCTCTATATCTTCTCCCAAACATCTTTCACAAACCAAAAACTCACCATAATCCACGAAATTTCTTTGGATCTCTTTGTAAATCTTATATTCTTCTGAAATCTTTAGAGGATGTCCACAACAATAGCACTGAGATCTCCAAGGACTATCCTTTATCATCCCAATTTTTTTAGGTGTGCTCAATGCAACAAGCAAAAAAGCTTCTTCAGGCTTTCTGATTTTTGAAATTATTTTTATCCTGTCAGTAAAGAGTTTTCTGCATGCCAAAGCACACTCGTAAACGAGTTTTTCTTCTATTTTCCCCTTACCAATCCCTTTGCACATTTTAAGAGCTTTTGGATCAAAAACGCAAACCAAAACCTTATCGTAAAAATCAAAAAATGCTGGTGTGAACGGAAACGCTCTGCACGATGCGGGTCTTATATTGTGGATTTCGCATTTGTAATCTTTCAGGAAAATGCATCCTCCCCCCATTCTCTCTTTCATCTGGTATATTCCAAAACCCACCGGATAGGCGAAGTCTCTGTATCCCGCTCTTATCAACTGCTTGTATTCATCCTCGTTTAAATCTGCCGGTGCAATCTTACAGCAAACACTGCATTCCAGCGAGGGATCGCATTTGAACGAGATTTCTGGATAGATTACTCTAACATGGATATCGTGAAAGATCGATTCCACACCGAGTGTTGTTCTAAAAAATTTAAAGATTTTCTATCAGAAACAGTTAAATAGCCAAAAACTTTGTCCAGATTGTGGGTAAAGGGAAAGTCTATCTGATCGGTGCAGGACCGGGAGATCCCGAACTTCTCACATTAAAAGCCTTAAAATCTCTAAAAAACTCTGATGTGATCCTTTACGATGCCCTCATCGATTATAGGCTTATCGATGAATTGAAAAAACTTGGAAAAAAAATGATATATGTTGGAAAGAGAAGCTGGGACGACGGTAAAAAAAGGCAGGAATACATAAACTATCTCTTAAAAGAATTAACTGACCAAGGATTAACGGTTGCTCGATTGAAAGGTGGTGACCCGCTCATTTTCGGTAGAGGTTGTATCGAGATCGAGTTTCTTGAAAAAGAAAATATTCCCTACGAGGTTATCCCGGGTGTTAGCTCCATTAACGGTGTCACCTCTTCCTGTGCTATCCCCCTAACTCATCCCGAACTGAGTTCTTCCGTATTGATTGTATCCGGGAGAGCTGACGTTGTGAAGTGGTGCAAAACTCCTTTAGAGGGGACGATAGTAGTTTTGATGGGCAAAGATACGATAGACGAAATCGCAAGGGAGCTAATAAAACTCGGAAGAGATAAAAAAACACCCGTAGCAGCAATAGAGAACGGAACCCTACCCAATCAAAGGATACTTATTGGAACCCTCTCGGATATCGGTGAGAAAATTAAAAGGGCAAATGTTAAGGGTCCTCTGCTCATTGTTATCGGGGAAGTTGTTGAAAAATTCTGTAAAAGGGTGATAGCAAATGCTGTCCGAACTGAATGATTTACTCGAAAAAAAGGATTTTGATTCTTTTGTTAAGAGAATTTCTGAAATCGGTCAGGAAAAAATGTTAAATCCATTTGCGATGCATGATTTATACGAATTTTGCAGGGAAAACCTTGACAAACTTGAGGGATACTACAGAGCGAAAGTTTTAATGTATCTCGGTAACATTGCATACGTACTCAGGAAACTTGAAGATGCCGACAAATATTACGATGAGTCCCTATCGCTATTCTTAGATCTCGCAAAAAAAGATTACTCCTATATCAAAGACGCCGTTTATGTCCTTATTAACAGGGGAACGCTTGCGTTTGATCTCAGAAGATATGATGACGCTGAAAAACACTACATCAGTGCTCTCGACATCCTAAGGGATATAGGCAGCGAAGAGGAAATAGCAACTGTTCTTAACAATCTTGGTGTCCTGTTTACAGCCACAAAAAGATTCAAAGATGCTAAGAAGGTATTAAAAGAAGCCGTGGAGATAAGAACGGAACTCGCAAATAAAGATAAAAAATATCTGAACGACCTGATCGAATCCTTAAATAATTACGGCGTTCTCTTGAAGTCCGAAAAAGATTTTGAAGAAGCCGAAAAGGTATTTGAGAAAGTTCTGGAGATATCAAAAGATCCGGGTGCTCTACTTAACATAGCCTCCATTAAACTCGAAAAAGGGGAGTATTCTGAGGCAAAGGATATTCTCGACAAATTGCTAAAGCAGAATTTACCTCCGTATATCAGGGTGAAGGTTCTCGTCGCATACGCATATGCCAATGAGAAAACGGGTGAGTTGTTGGATGCTGGAGAGAAGTATCTTCTTGCGGCTTCCATTTCGTATTTGGTGATGAGACGGTATAATCTTTCAAATTTAAACTTCGTTGCTTGGCTTGATAAGGCTATGATTTACGGTGACAGGGAGACAAAAGAGATTGCAAAAGCGATAATGAGGGGATTGGAGAAGCTGTTCTACAATGCCGAACCGGACGTCAGAAGCATAAATGAAGACATTCCAACAGCGAGACTGATAAAAAAAGCTTTAACCGAGGGAATTTTGGAGGACATTTCTCCAAAGGATGAAGTGGAAACCGCCGCTTACCTAATTGCAAAGGATATAGTTAAACAAAGCGCTGACAACAAAGTTTAGGCTAAACTAAATCAGAATTTATCATGAATTTTTTTCTATCAACCCTTTCAGACCTCCATTTCCATTAAACAGATTTAGAAACATTTATATATATTCGGTAGTTAAAATCGAACTGTAATGGAGGTGACCGAATGAGCGAAACACCATTATTAGACGAGCTTGAAAAAGGTCCTTGGCCAAGTTTTGTCAGAGAACTGAAAAAGGCTGCTGCAAAGAACGAAATGGCAAGGGATCACTTAAGACTTCTTGAAAGGTGTTACAAAGATAAAAGAACTCACTGGAAACACGGAGGTATCGTAGCCGTAAGAGGCTACGGTGGAGGTGTTATCGGAAGATACTGCGATCTGCCAGAAGAATATCCGCACGTTGCGGAGTATCACACGATTAGAATTAACATGCCAACCGGTTGGTTCTACACAAGCAAAGCTCTGAGAGATATCTGTGATGTGTGGGATAAGTACGGTAGTGGTCTCACAAACTTCCACGGTTCAACGGGTGATATAATCCTCCTCGGATGCCCGACAAAAGCTTTGGAGCCATGCTTCCAGGACCTCGCATACCTTGAGATACCTTTCGATATAGGAGGCTCAGGATCAGATCTGAGAACACCAACTGCATGCATGGGACCCGCACTCTGTGAATTCGCCTGCTTTGACACCTTGGACTTTATATACGAGATGACAATGGAGTTCCAGAACGAGTTGCACAGACCGATGTGGCCGTATAAGTTTAAGATAAAAGCATCAGGATGCCCGAATGATTGTGTTGCAGCAAAGGCAAGAGCGGACTTCTCTGTAATCGGAACATGGAAGGATGAGATCCAAATAGACCAAGAGGCCGTTAAAGAATACGTTAACGAATTGGGCGCCGAACGTATCCAGAAGGAGGTCGTTGAACTCTGTCCAACGAAGTGCATGAAGTTCGATCCCAATACAAAAGAACTTGAAATCGATAACAGCAACTGCGTAAGGTGCATGCACTGCATAAACAAGCTACCCAAAGCTCTGAGACCCGGAAAAGAGAGAGGTGCCACAATCCTCATCGGTGGTAAGGCTACGTTCGTAGATTCCGCATTCCTCAGCTGGGTTCTGCTACCGTTCGTAGAGATGAAACATCCGTATGATTACATAAAAGAGCTTCTTAGAGCGATATGGGACTGGTGGGATGAAAATGGTAAATTCAGAGAGAGATTCGGAGAGCTGATCAGAAGAGTTGGAATGTGGAGATTCCTAAAGGCAATGAAAGAGGAATACGGAATAGACATACCCGCCGATGTAAGAATGGTTGAATATCCGAGAACGAATCCTTTCGTATTCTGGACACCTGAAGATCGTGAGGAGGCAAAGAGGAGGTGGAGGAAATGAGTGAAGAGAAGAGACCATACAAGACCGATTTTGGACCTCCAGATTATCGCTTACTGCTACACCCGGTAATAAAGAAGAACTACGGAAAGTGGAAGTACCACGAGGTCATCAGACCCGGTGTCATAAAGAGGGTTGCGGAAAGTGGTGACGTCGTTTATATTGTAAAAATGGGTACTCCGAGACTGCTTGCAACTGACACTATAAGATGGATTGCAGATTTAGCAGAGAAGTACTGCGATGGCTATCTGAGATGGACGAGCAGATACAACGTTGAGTTCATACTCACCGACGAGTCCAAGATAGACCCTCTAATCAAGGAGATCGAAGAGGGTGGATTCGTCGTAGGTGGAACTTGGGATGCTACCCATGCAAAATACGGCATAACGAACATCGTCCACACTCAGGGTTGGATCCACTGCCATACTCCCGCTACCGATGCTTCGGGTATCGTCAAATCTGTGATGGACGAGCTGATAGACTACTTCAAGGAGATGAAACTACCCGCATTCTGTAGAATCTCCTTGGCGTGCTGCCTTAACATGTGCGGTGCCGTTCACGCTTCGGACATCTCAATTGTCGGTGTCCACATAAGACCGCCAAAGGTTGACGATGACGCCGTGAGAAGACTCTGTGAAATCCCATCAACTGTTGCATCGTGCCCAACCGGTGCCCTCAGACCTGATATGAAGAGGAAGACCGTGATACTCGATGAAGAGAAGTGCATGTACTGCGGTAACTGTTACACAATGTGCCCCGGAATGCCGATATTCTATCCAGAAGATGACGGTGTCGCAATACTCGTGGGAGGAAAAGTATCCGATGCAAGATCGAAGCCAGAGCTGTCCAAAGTTGTAGTTCCGTGGATTCCGAACAACCCACCGAGATGGCCAGAAGTCGTTCAGACAGTAAAGAGAATCCTCGAAGTTTGGGCAGAGAATGCAAGACCTCACGAGAGAATAATTGAATGGATCGAAAGAATTGGCTGGGAGAAGTTCTTCGAGTTGGCTGATCTCGAATTCACTCACCATCTAATCGACGACTACATCTTTGACTACTGCAGTTTCAGAAAGACCGCTCAATTCAAGTGGTAACTTCTTTATACTTTTTTAGATAAGTATATAAACTATGCTCGCCAACATTAAATGGTGGTAAAAATGGTAGAGGTTACGCCAGAACTTGAACAAAAAATTTTAGAGCAGCTTGCGAAAAAGCCTTGGCAGGTAAGAGATTTGGCAAAGATCCTTAAAATCAAAAAGAAAGAACTTGACCAAATTATCCAAAAACTCATAAACGAAGGAAAGGCCGCTTATTGGTCTTCTGGTTCAACGACGTATGTAACCACTCCTGAAAAGCTTGAAGAGATGGAGAAAAAGAGATCAGAAGGTTAACAATTATTTACTTTACTTTTTTAATTCGGTATTGCCAATTTTTCAAAAAATTTATATAGAAATGGGCTCCATCATCGTCTGAGGTGATAGTATGGTAAATATAACGGTAGATAAGGAAAAATGTTCGGGATGCGGCGAATGTATAAGCGTTTGTCCGTCTGGAGTGTATGATTTCGACGATGAAGGGAAGTCTGAGCCAGTAAATGCAGACGAATGTTCTGAATGCTGTTCTTGTGTTGAAGTTTGTCCAGAGGGTGCGATAACCGTAGACGTTTGTGAGTAAATAAATTTTTATTTTTTTGTTAAGATTGTAAAGATATTTAACTCGCAAAGATTTTTTTATTTCATGGAAATCGCTATTATCGGAGGAGGAGCAGCTGGATTAAAAGCCGCTGTAAGGGCAAGAAGAAGAGACGAAGAAGCTTCGATAACAGTCATAGATGCGGGTAAATACCCATCTCTCGGAAGATGTGGTCTCCCCTATTATGTGGGAGGAATTGTCAACGAACCCGATGACCTTAGAAAAACAACATACGGAGCCGTTCGAGATGAAAAATACTTCAAAAAGCTCTTTAATATCGACATTTTGACGGAGACAAGAGCAAAAAAGATCGATCGAGATCGCAGGACTGTCTTAATCGAAAAAGACGGGAAGGAAGATGAGCTTTCATACGATTATCTCGTTATTGCGACTGGCGCCCGTCCGTCTATCCCACCAATACCAAACATCGATGCCGATGGAGTCACAACACTCACAGATCCTGAAAGTGCTGAAAAGATCCTTGAAATGTGGATGGAAGAGGAGATAAGCGACGCTGTAATCATCGGCGGGGGGCTGATAGGTCTTGAGACTGCCGAAGCTTTAAAGATGTTGGATCTAAATGTCACACTGATAGAGGCTCTACCCCACGTTCTGCCGGCAAAGCTTGATCAAGAAATGGCTATGCTCGTTGAAAAACATCTCGCAGAAAAAGGTGTCAGAGTTCTGACAAACACCCTTGTTAAGGAGATAGTTGCGGACGACAGAGTAAGAGCTGTGAAGACCGATAAAGAGGAAATTCCCGCGGATGTCGTTGTGGTGGCAACCGGTGTCAAGCCCAATGTCGAGCTCGCCAAAGACTGCGGATTGGAGATTGGCGAAACGGGTGCCATAAAGGTTAACGAGTTCATGCAAACGAGTGACGAAAGGATATTCGCCGGAGGGGACTGTGTTGAGAACATCAATCTGATAACGGGGAAACCCGTTTACACATCCTTAGGAGACGTGGCTAACAAGCACGGTAGGGTAATCGGTGACAACATAACTGGAGGCAAATCGAAATTCCCCGGTGTTATCGGAACATCCATCGCGAAGGTTTTCGACTTTACTGTGGCGAGGACAGGATTAACCGAAAGAGAAGCACGCTCGTTGGGATACGATGCTGTAGGAGTTCTGGCACCGGCACCCGATAAAGCCCACTATTTCCCGCAGGCGAGCAACATTAGATTGAAGCTAATATTCGACAGAAAAACTCTCAGAGTTTTAGGGGCACAGAGTGTCGGCTTAGGAGTCATCGATAAAAGAATTGACGTTATAGCTACGGCAATCCAAGCAGGTATGACAATAAATGATTTGGCAAATCTTGATCTGGCGCATGCACCTCCCTACTCTCCAGCAATTGATCCCGTAATAATGGCCTCATATGTATCAAGAAATCTCTACGATGGCTTGTTTGAAGCCGTTGATGTAGCCTACGTGAAGGAAAGGCTCAACAGAGATGACGTCGTAATAATCGATCTAAGAAGTGAAGACGAAACAAAACAACTGAAAATTGAAGCCAAAAACGTTGTGAACATACCTCTCACCGAGTTGAGAGAAAGGATAAGCGAAATACCCAAAGACAAAGAGGTTATCACCATCTGTCCTCTCGGACTGAGGGCTTATAATGCCGCAAGGATGTTGAAAAATATGGGCTACAACGTAAAGGTCATGATGGGTGGCGTCGCCTTCTGGTGAGCAAAATCTCTTTTAATCTTTATTATTACCCAACCATATGGATGCTGTGAAAATCGCATGCCTCCTTAGGGGTCTTAATCATCCGGATTCAAAAAGGATATCTCAGGGTAACGTTAGTGTCGAAGAAATATGGCACGTAATCGCAAGAGAATTTTCAGATAAGGGAATGGAGCAACAAGCCTACACGATTATAGGATACAACCCAGAACACTTCTCGAATATTATCGATTACTTTCCACGAATATTCAAAGCTCTATTACAGACGGGATTTTTCAGAATTGTCGATCACAGACTCGGCAAGAAGGCTATCCCTGATGTTACGGTGGACGATGAACACTGGGGGGATCTCTTTCTTTCGGAGCCCGAAGACATCTACATCGCCTACAAACTCGGTGCGAGAACAACCGAAGAGCTAAGCAAACTGGCAAGATCTGTGAACTATTTAAGGAAAAAGCATACGGATTTGCCTCACTTTTGGAGAAACACCTACGAAGACTTGGATATCACTACCCAAAAGGTAAAGAGCTTGCTAGAACTATACCAAAAAAAATACGAAAAAAAGGAGAAGCTTCCCCCTGCGATCAAGTCGGGAATTAAAGTTCTTATATCAATCAATGAAAGAGAAGCAAGTGTTCCGGAAGGTTGGATAAAAATATGCAACGTAAAAACGTTTGAAGAGCTAATCGACAGACTCTGTAAACTCTCTCTGGATTACACGAGCTATCGAAACCACCTCGTTATAGGAACTGAGCCCAAGATATCTACGGACATTGCAAGAGAGGACATATCCATAATCGAAGATGCTTTGAATTCAAAAATCCTTAAGTTTGAGGATGTGCTAAATCGGACGACATTATTACTGAACATCATTAATGATTTTATAAAAGATGCATCTACAAAAATTAGAGAGGGTTTTGAGCTTGAAGACATCATTGACACAATCTACGCCAGATTCTATGACCTACCTGATTTTCGATTCATAGGTTTTGGAAAACTTCTTTGATTTGTATATGCCTAAAAACCGCAAAGTATATATTAAATTTGTAAAAACAAAATTAGGGGTGATTAAATGCCAGAGTTGGAAGTTAAAGGCAAGAAACTTAAGTTAGATGAAGATGGATTCTTACAGGACTGGGAAGAGTGGGATGAGGAGGTTGCAGAAGCCTTAGCGAAGGACACAAGATTCAGCCCAGAGCCAATTGAGCTAACGGATGAGCACTGGGAAATAATAAACTACATTAGAGACTACTTCCTCAAATATGGTGTTGCTCCACCAGTCAGAATGCTTGTAAAAGAGGCCAAAAAGCGAATAGGAAAACACGTAGATTTGCAATACATTTACAAGTTGTTCCCACAGGGTCCAGCTAAGGATGCCTGTAGAATTGCCGGATTGCCCAAGCCAACGGGTTGTGTCTAACCTTTTGCTTTTTCCACAAAATTTTTTACAAAACTTTTGTAGGAATAAACGTGAACGTGAGCGTAAGTTGCTAGGGTGTTGTTCTTTAATATCCCGTCCTTCCCTTTTGCGATTCCCTTTCCTCTTAGGACTTTAAATGCAAATTCAAGTTTTTTCAGCTGATGGACTTTAGAATAATGAAATTCATGGGCTACAAATCTGTCACCTTTCCTCGAAATTGGTGTGTCTTTTTCTGATAGATACTCGGTATATCCGAGAGCCTGAAACTTTCTGTTCATCTCAGTCTTTATTGGTAAAAATCCGACCATTTCGTATTCTTCTTTATCAAAATCGATTATGGATTCTCCTAAAAACATCAATCCACCACACTCGGCGTAAACGGGATTTCCCGATGAACAGAAATCGTAAATACTTTCCCTTAATCTTTTGTTATTTTCAAGCTCCTTTGCGAAAACTTCAGGAAATCCGCCACCGATATAAAGAGCATCTATTTTTGGAAGCCTTTTATCCTCCAAAGAATCTATATAAACGATTTCCGCCAAAGAAGATAAAGCATCCACATTATCCTGATAGTAAAAGGAAAAAGGTTTATCCCTTATGATCCCGATTCTGATGTTACTTTTTTCTACAATCTCTTCTTCAAAATCGCATTCGATCTCTTCGGCTTCCTTAGCGATCTCGATTATTCTGTCCACATCGACAAATTCCTCTACAACATTCGCCATTAAATCGAAAATCTTCGAGAATTCTTCCCTCTCGTGGGCGGGAACTAAACCCAAGTGCCGATAGGGGAGAATTATATCCCTCCTTCTTGGAAGGACACCTAAAACCTCTATTTTCGCAAGATTTTTTGTTGCTACCTCCACTCTTCTTGCGTGCCTTTCGTTTCCAACTTTATTCAAAATAACTCCCGCAATGCAAACCTCTGGATCAAATAGCTTATATCCCAAAAGTTGAGCGGCAATACTCCTTGATATCCTCTCAGCATTTGCCACGAGGATGACTGGAGCTTTCAAAATCTTTGCAACGTGTGCAGTGCTTCCCCTCTCATCGATAGCATTGTGCGAATCGTAGAGAGCCGTCTTCCCCTCGATCACAGCGATATCGGAATCTTTCGCGGCTTTACAAAAAATTCTTCGGATGTCTTTTTCACTCATCATATAGCTGTCGAGATTTCTTGAGAATCTACCCGTCGCAAAGTAATGGAAACTTGGGTCGATAAAGTCCGGTCCGATCTTGAACGGTTGCACCTTCAATTCTCTCTTCACCAAAGCCCTCATTAAGCCGAGAGAGATCAGGGTTTTGCCCGTTTTGGTTATTGTTCCTCCAATGACTATCCTTGGTATGTGCATTGAATGGGAATGGGGGAGCAGATATAAAAAGTTCCCGCTACTACGGATGAAAATGAAAAAGTTTAAAAAACAAATAACCTTACAAAACATGGCAACAATGCTCTGAGATTCTCACAACCGTTGGAGGGTGTATAAAATGACTTTAAAACTGTTAAAAATAAAAAAACATATATCTTGCCCAATTTCCAACAGAGTGGGGAGGTGCTACAATGGCAATATATCGGCTTTCGCGTAGAAAACTGTTAATCGTTGCCGGATCATTGGCTCTGAGCTCAGCCATCGGAAAAAATGTCATAGCCTCCGGAAAATCAGACGAAACAGCAAAATCGAAGTATAAATGGGGTATGGTCATCGATGTAAAGAAATGCACGGAGTGCATAAAATCCCTTAGCCCTGACAAAAAACCCGAATGTGTAATAGCATGTCATACGTGGAATAACGTCCCAGAATTCGATGATCCTTTAAGAAGTCCGCAATGGATCAAGATTGTTGGATTGAAAAACGAATTCACCGGAGAGGAGTATTATTTCCCCTTATTCTGTCAGCACTGTGAGCATCCAGCATGTGCCGAAGTTTGTTTGTCAAAAGCAGCTTTTATAAGAGAGGATGGCATAGTTCTAATCGACTATCACAGATGCATTGGATGTCGTTACTGCATCGTAGCCTGTCCGTATAACGTGAGAAGCTTTAACTGGTATCCTCCTGAAGAAGGTCTCAAAAAGATAAATCCGGAGACTCAGACAAGAGGGCATGGGATAGTGGAGAAATGCACATTTTGTGTTGAGATTATTGACGAAGAAGTCCAGAGAGCCGAAAGAGAAGGCAGAAAACCGAATCCCGTTCCCAAGTGTGTAGAGGCCTGTCCATACAATGCTTTGGTTTTTGGAAACCTGTTAGATCCGGAATCTGAGATTAGTAAGATAATCGCTAAGGAGAAACCGATAAGGCTGAGAACCGAATTTGGAACCGAGCCAAAAGATTATTACCTGTTCAGGTGATAGTATGGAGGTCGAATTCAAGAAGATTGAGGGGAATTCTCCTGCTTATTGGGGTTTTGTTATTCTGATGGCACTCATAACAGTCGCGGGTGTATGGGCGTGGGTTGATTGCTACATTCACGGAGATTATCTAACAAATCTAAACAACCAAATCCCATGGGGTCTTGTGATCGCTGGTGTTCTCCTTGCCATCGGTCTGAGTGCCGGAGCCGCCTTAGTTTTCACATCTTTGGAGCTCGCTGGGATGGAAGAGTTCAAAGCTTTCTCAAGATTTGGCCCGCTATTTGCGGCTTTCTGGATCGGCGCCGCTCTCGTCTACATCTTTATGGACATTGGAAAAATGGATCAGATGCTACCAAATGTTTTGTTCAATTTCAATCTAACATCGATCTTTGCTTGGAACGCCTTCCTTTATACGTCCTATCTCGCAATAGTTCTTTTGGAGCTTCTCGTTAGATTCGAAGAAATGGAGAGACTCTCAAAGATCTTAGGAATCTTAGCAGTAGCATGGGCTGTCGCAGTTCACACGGGAACTGGTCTGATCTTGGGTATGATATTTTCGAGGAATCTATACCACTCACCACTACACGGTCCTATATTCGTTGCCTCGGCGATTTCAAGCGGTATAGGTCTCGCAATTGTTACGCTTTACCTAACCTTCAAATTCACAAATAGAGAGCTTTCGGTAAAGGTTATAAGAACTCTCGCAAAAATAATGGGTGTCACAGCCGCGATAATTGGTTACATGCTACTCTGTGAGTTCTTCGCTTTGATGTATGAACCGGGTAACTGGAAAGCGGGAACATTCGCCTACCTATCCTACCCATGGGCTTTGGTCTTCTGGGGTGGAATATTCACTGTAGGAATAGTGATCCCCCTTTTGATAATATGGAACCCATTAGAAAAGGTCAGAAACTCTTTGGCTTGGCTGAGCGTAGCGGGTGTTCTGAACACCGTAGGAATATTCTGCGAGAGGATGTTCGTGACTGTCCCCGGTTTGGCGTTCTCACGTGAGTATTTAAGCGGCTACGAAGTGATCTACCCAGACTTCCTAGCAGAGCCGTTATCCTATTTCCCAAGCATGCACGAATGGCTAATGTTTTTCGGGATAATAGCAGCGGTTTACCTGCTCTACGCCTTGAGTATAAAGTTCTTTGCGATTTTACCTGAAAAGGTGAGGTGATTGAAAATGATGGCTTTCTTCTATCTTCCTTACATCGCATTTGCAATATTCATCGTGGGATTCATATACAGGGTTGTGAGCTGGGCGAGATCAGCAGTCCCCCTGAAGATACCAACGACAGCAGGAAGAGCTCAATCCCTTGACTTCATTAACAAACGAAGGACTATAAACGATCGTATAGACTGCCCGTTCACAAAATGGGAACTGGCTCTGAGAATGTTTTTTGAAGTATTCCTGATGAGAAGCCTCTTCAGAAACACAAGATTCTACTATCACAGAGGAGGAGCAAATGTGGACACAAGATGGCTCTGGTTCTTTGCAATGGCGTTCCACTATTCACTTCTGATAATCCTTATA
The DNA here is from genome assembly GCA_965561205.1 of uncultured Archaeoglobaceae archaeon. Classification (GTDB taxonomy): domain Archaea; phylum Halobacteriota; class Archaeoglobi; order Archaeoglobales; family Archaeoglobaceae; genus Geoglobus. Next base: position 12,800 of record CBEWZU010000027.1, read on the forward strand.
AGACATCTGAGGTTCTTCACGTATCCCGTCCCGAGTTTTGTTGAACTAATCGACTGGGTAGATGGAATCATGAAATTCTGGGTTCCACCCATCTACGTAACGGGATTATTGGCATTAGCTTCCCTTGCATTCCTCTGGGGAAGAAGGATATTCTTAGCAAAGGAAAGAACTATCTCTCTGCCATCGGATCATCTCGCTCTCTTACTGTTCGCAATAATCCTCGTAAGCGGAACGCTTCTGAGATACTTCGTGAAAACCGATTTAGCGAGCGTTAAGGAATTCGCCCTCGGCTTGGTGACATTCACGCCCCCACCTCCAGAAGTGTTCCAAAACATTCACTGGCTTTTCTACGTTCATCTGACTGCAGTCTGCATTCTGATAGCATATATACCGTTCAGCAAGCTGATGCACTTTGCTGGAATCTTCTTCAGTCCGACAAGAAACATGCCGAATGACAGCAGATTCAGGAGACATGTGAATCCATGGGATCCTGAGCCAAAGGATCCAATCCTCGTAAGGGAAGGGTTTACGGTAGCAGGAAAGACGTACAAAAGCAAGAAACTCGACTGGGATACGTATTACGAGATGTATAAGGATCAGCTTGATGATATTGCCGAGAAAGATTATGTGTTAAAGCCTGAGGAGGTGTGATCTATGAAAGAGGAAACGATCAAACTTGAAGGGGAACCAGAGCTTGAGATAAAACGCAGATATCCGAGCTGGCTCGAATGGCTGAAGCCTCAAAAGGAGGTAGAACATGGATATGCAAGCTACATAGCCCTACCAAAGCAGGTGGACTCTGAATTCTTCAAAATGCCCTTCGGTCATGTTGCGAGGGATATTTTCAGCGATGATTTAAAGCTTCCAAGGAACTGGGAAGAGATTTTCCTCGACACGATGAAGGAAACTTTGGAAAAGAACAGAGCCTTCAAAGTCTTCATGGATATCTGCGTGAGGTGCGGTGCCTGTGCCGATAAATGTCACTACTACATCGGAACCGGTGATCCGAAGAACATGCCCGTGATGAGAGCTGAAACGTTAAGATCCGTTTACCGCTACTACTTCACAAAGACAGGGAGGATATTCGGGAAAGCAGCAGGGGCAAGACCCCTTAGCGAGGATGTCATCAGAGAGCTTTACTACTATCTTCTCCAGTGTTCTCTCTGTAGGCGTTGCAGTTTGTTCTGTCCCTACGGAATAGACACAGCTGAAATAGTCTGGTGGGGTAGAAGACTCCTGAGCAAATTGGGATTGAACCAGAGATTTATGTGCATATCGATTGAGGCTTCAGCAAGAACCGGAAACCACTTAGGTCTTTACGCTGGAGGTATGGCGGGTGCGATCGAGCAGGCTCTTGAGGAGCTCAAAGACATTACGGGATTCGATCTTCACACTTACATAAACAAGAAGGGTGCAGACGTCCTATTCGTGGCTCCATCAGGTGATTACTTCGCTACTCCTCACTGGTTCGTGTTAATGGGATATCTGCTCTTATTCAACGAACTCGAAGAGAGATACGGCTTGACGGTTACATGGTCAACGTATGCGGGTGAAGGCGGTAACTTCGGAACGTTTCACAGTTATGAGGCAGCTCAGCTTTTGAACTCGAAGATATATAAAGAAGCCGAAAGATTGGGTGTTAAATTCATAATAGGAGGGGAATGTGGACACATGTGGAGGGACAAGCACCAGTTCATCAACACAATGAATGTTCTGCCCAAGAACGATGAATGGAAGAAATTCTGGGAGAATCCAGATCTCGGACAGATAAGCGACAAGCTCAAGGGGATTAGGCTCGACACTTATGTCTCAGAAGAGCACGGATGGATACACATCTTAGAGCTTGTTGCCGCACTTATCGAGCACAAAAAGATTGATATCGATAAAAGTAGAAATGTCCACTGGAGAGCAACCTATCACGACCCGTGCAATGTCGCAAGAGGTATGGGGATGATAGAGGAACCGAGATACGTTTTGAGAAACGTCATGGATCACTTCTACGAAATGCCAGAGCACACGATAAAGGAGAAGACATACTGCTGTGCAGCTGGTGGAGGTATGTTAGCTGATGAGCTAATGGAACTGAGAATGAGAGGGGTTATGCCGAGAATGATGGCTTTGAGGTATGTTGTGAAGAAATACGGTGTAAATATAATGCTGACGCCTTGTGCCATTGACAAAGCCCAGTTCCCCCACGCCGTGGAATACTGGAAGATACCAGCGGAGATCGGAGGGCCAATGGAAATGGTCGGAAACGCTCTCGTTCTAACGGCTCTCGGAGAAAAACCTGAAGACAGAAAATATGATCTAAGAGGAGACCCAATACCGGGAAGAGAGTAGGAAGGTGAGGAGTGATGTTTCACAAGGGTTACGTCCTGATATTGATTGTAGCTGTGTTGGCATTCTCACTGACACCATTAATATTAGCATCAACCGGAAAGGGATTTGTTGATATCAGAGAAGAACTCGAAAAACCGAAGGGGGAGACTTGCGTAAAAGATAAAGAGTTTATGACTGCATATCACATGGAACTGCTGAACGAGTGGAGAACAATGGCAATAAGAGATGGGATCAGAATGACCCAGACGGAAAACGGAGAGTTTAACGTCTCAATCTACGAGTGCTTCAAGTGCCACGATTATGGAGAATTCTGCGATAAATGCCATTCTTACGCTGGAGTGAACGTTTACTGCTGGACTTGTCACACACCACCGGGAGAAGAATGACCCTTATTTTTATTTCTTACAGAAATGAAGCATTAAAGGTTGCAGAATATCTAAAATCTTTCTTTGACTTAGAACTGTTGAAAGAAGAGGGAGAAGATCTCTTCTTTACGATAAAAACAGAAGATAGCGGTCAAGTCACTTACGATTTTATCCCAGAAATGCATGAGTTGTCAGCTCTACCGAACATAGCAAGGAAACTCTTCGGAGAAAAAATATCAGACATGAAAGCAAAAATCGATATATACGTAACCAATTTCTGTCCGACCTGTCCGAAAGTTGTTGAAAATGTGGCGAAACTTGCCGCCAAAAACGGGAACGTAGAGATTTACGTTAGAGATGCAATGAAAACGGATTATCAATCAGTTCCCGTTATAGTCCTTAACGATACATTCACGTTTATCGGAACCGTTGATCTGGATATCTTGATCTCCCTCGCGAGGGGAGAGAGAATCAGAGATTACCTCGAAAAGGCTTTAAGTGAGCAACAAATCGATTTTGCTGAGAAAGTTGTCAAAAAAGGATACGTCAAAGAATTAACGGAAATATTAAAAGAAGGTAACCTAATCGCAAGAATGGGGGCAATCCTTCTAATAGAGAAATTAAAAGATTCAAAAATCGCTAATGAGCTAAGAAAATCGTTGAGGGAGATAATCTTGAGTAATGATTTAAGGGCGGCTGATGATGCGGTTATGGCTTTATCATACATTATGAACTCTGAAGACATGAGATTTCTTGAGAAAGCTATGGGAAAAGTTGATGAGAAGGTTAGGGAGGCTATAAAAGATATTTTAGAGTTAGATTAATTTTGCGATTTCTTGAGCCATTTCCATCGTCTTAAGGGATCCACCTAAATCTGGGGTTGTCTTTCCTTCAGCAATGACTTTCTCGACAGCTTTTTCAATTCTTTCAGCTTCCTTTATGTATCCAAAATGCCTTAACATCATGCAGACTGTCAGTATCATGGCAGTGGGATTCGCTATTCCCTTACCGGCAATGTCGAAAGCAGCTCCATGAACTGGCTCGAAGATTGCGTATTTATCGCCGATATTTGCAGAGGGGGCGAGACCCAAGCCACCGACAACACCGGCGGCTAAATCCGATACGATGTCTCCGAACATATTTGTTGTGACGATTACATCAAATCTTTGGGGATTCATCGCTATGAACATGCACGCCGCATCGATGTAGTAGTCATTTGCCTCTATATCAGGGTATTGCGAAGCGATTTGATAGAAAACTTTTTTGAATAAGCCACATGTCTTTTTCATTACATTTGCTTTGTGGAGGGCTGTAACTTTTAGCCTTCCCTCTCTTTTTGCGAGTTCGAAGGCGTATCGGACAATGCGTTCGCTCGCCCTTCTTGTGATCACCCTAATGCTTTCGGTGACACCCTCAGCAATTTCGAATTCCAATCCTTTGTAAAGGCATTCCGTGTTCTCCCTAACTATAACCATGTCAACATTCTTATGGATGGATTCTACACCCTCAAAGCTTTTGGCGGGTCTCACGTTCGCAAACGTGTCGAGTTCCTTTCTTAATCTGACTATGACATCGGCAGCTGTCTCGCCGGCGGCACCGAAAAGGACCGCTTTGCACTTCAGAACCTCTTCAAGGGTTTCGTCTGGAAGAGCCTTTCCGTATTTTTTCTGGGCTTCATCACCAGCCTCAAGGTAGATGTATTCAAAGGGAAGGTCAAGCTTTTCAAGGATGAGCATGGCGGCTTCCATTACTTCCTTCCCTATGCCATCTCCGGGGATTACGGCGATTTTCATTTTTTACCACCGTAAATTGATTTTGCGTAATTGACTAAGCCACCCTTTTCGAGAATCTCTCTAAGGAAATCTGGAATCGGATTAAACGAATAGACTTCATCTTTGGTTTTGTTAATTATGATGTTTTTCTCATAGTCGATTTCGAGTTCATCGCCGTCCTTTATTCTGTCGGTTTCCTTGCACTCTATAACTTTCAATCCGATGTTTATTGCGTTTCTGAAAAATATCCTTGCGTAGCTCTTCGCTATTACCGCCTCTATCTTGCAGGCTTTTAGGGCGAGGGGTGCGTGCTCCCGACTGCTTCCACAACCGAAGTTTTCTCCAGCGACGACGAAGTCACCCTCTTTAACATTCTTGGCAAAATCTTCGCAAATATTTTCAAAAACGTGTTTCGCAAGCTCATCAGGATCGTTAATCACGAGGTATTTTCCTTGGATTATCACATCCGTGTCTATGTCGTCTCCAAATTTCCAAGCTCTTCCCATAGCAACGGAATCACTAAATAAGTTAAAAAGTTTATCGATAGAGCTTTCTATCTATTCTTTCGAGATGCTTCTCTATTGGTTCGATGTATGCTCTGAGCTTTCCTTCGATTCTTCCCTCTAAGTCTGCGGAGTTAAGGGCGATTACCCTTTTAACACTTTCAAATTCTTCTTTCATTTTTTGCATTCTGTATTCAACGCTGATTATCAGAAGGCTTAGGGAGAGTGTCAAGACAAATGCCGAGAGAATTATGACGCTGTCCATCTTATTGTATAGAGACAACCATTTCCACGTTAGGGTGACTGCGGATGCGATCATCAGAATTGATAACAGAATCTCATTTCTCATTGAATTTGTTATACTGTTTTGCACATTTTTATATTTTTCTGTATCCTTTTTTAACCGCAATTTTCATAAACAATATAGATGTAGCTTAAAGAAAGCCGGGGTTGCAGAGAGGCACTGCGCCGGCCTTGAGAGCCGGTGCCCGTTTTGGGCTCCTGGGTTCAAGTCCCAGCCCCGGCGTTTTAAATTCGGTTTCTATGCCTTACTATAGCTTTCAGAGTGGTATATACCTTTAGGCTAACCTTCCTGAAATTGTAAGGTAGGGTGAATCAGCGATACAGTCCGAATGGAGATCGAATAAAGCGTTGGTGGAACACCATAGATCTTTACTAATCACTGCATGCAGATGACTTTCAATAAAGTTTATCTACCCAAACACTGTATTTTTCATAACCCTCTCCGTTCCGAGCTGTGAAAGCTTAGCTGAGCCGTGAAGGAACGGCTCCCTGACGGGGGCTTTATAGATTTGTTGGAATGTCTATGAACACTGTTTCCACCCCTAATTTATCGTTTACGACATTCATCAAAGCCTTGACGCCCAATGTCTCGCTGTTGTAATGTCCCAGATATATTACATTCATTCCGGCATCTCTCGCAAGATGATACGCTGAATGTTCGATTTCTCCCGTTATTAGGAGATCTACATCCTCTTTTTCCGCTTCATCGATGTATCCGGCTCCCCTCCCTGAGACTGCCGCCACCTTACTGATACGATCTTTTCCGAATTTCATGTATTCGATTTTACCGAATCTCTTTTTAAGCTTATAAAGAATGTCATCAAATTCCATGTCTGTATATCCGACGTATCCTATTTTCACTCCATGATATTCTCCAAATTCCTCCTCTGGCTCCACCTCGATCGCTCTGAGTAGCATCGCATTATTTCCAATTTCAAAGTGGGCATCCAATGGGATATGGGCGGCATAAAGAGACAACTCGTTCTCAAGGAGAAACTTCACCCTCTCTTTCAGCAGACCGACAATCTTGTTTAAACCTTTCCATAGAATCCCGTGATGGCATACAATCATGTCCGCATCGGCTTCTAATGCGTTAGAGAAGCATTCCATTGAAGCGTCAACGGCAAAAGCTATCTTGTTAACTTCATCGGATCCTTCCACCTGTAATCCGTTAATGCTCGAATCGGGATATTTGTTTATGTTCAGGTAATCATCCAAAAAGTCAACGATGTATCGGAGTAACATAAAAAGATATAAAAAACTATTCACTCGTGGTCTCCTCACCTTCCTTCTCTTTAGTTAATGCGGCGATTAAGCAACCTCTTGCAACTGAATAGAGGGGATCCCTTGCTCTTTGGATTTTCGTAACGTCTATGGGTAATTTTGCTTCAACAAGTCTCTTTTCAAACAGCTCTAAGAATCCCTTTGGCTTTGTGCTTCCCCCTACGATTGCTACCGGAAATTCTGCTTCGGGGGGTGTAACTTCGGCAAGCTTTCTTTTTAGGTTCTGGATAATATACGTTATCAGAGCATCGTAATAGATTGAAAGGGCACCTTCCACACTTCCGAGCTCGTAATCAGCATCCAAGGAGAAGGAAGATTCTTTTATTGCCGTGACTCTCTCTTTCGGTAATCCGGTTGCAATGGCGACTTGTTCGTCTATCCAGTCACCGCCTCTCGCAATGCTGAAGGATATCACGGGTGTGGCCAAATAGGCGACGGTCACGTTGGTCAATCCGGCACCTACACTTATTCCGATTCCCGTGAAACTGAATCTTCCAAGTTCGGAGTATATTGCCGCAAGTCCTTCATCGATTACATAGGTTTCGTATCCTAATCTCCTCGCGAGAGCTTCGATTGTCTTTTTATGGTATAGAACATTTACATCTCGATCAACTGGATCTGCAGGTGATGACGCGTAGAGAATTTCGTTACCCGAATGACCCAAAATGCGTTCGAGAATTAATCTGATTATCGGAATAGATTCCTTTTCTTCGGGACTTATTATTCCGAATCTCATGGGTCTTCTAACTGGTCTTCTGAAAACATTGGCAAATTTGAAGGCATCTTCTCCGAGTATATAGAATTTATCGTCTTTTTCAATGTAGAGGACTCTCGCAGTGTCAAGCATATTCTTGGTTAGATCGCTTGCTTCTATTTCCAAAAAGGCATTCCTCTGTTTTGTGAATGAAACGACCTCTCCACTTTTTTCAGCACAAACAATATTCATCGTTCCTACATCCAATCCCTTAGCCATCTTATCACCTGAACAGTCTGAACTTTTTTTCTTGTTTGTTTTTACTACTATTAATAGTTTCTTTTAACAGCTTTATTTCCTCATCCAGATCTTTGTCCTTAACTTCGACTCGGTTTAGCTCTAAGTTTTTTAAAATTTCTGCTTCTCTTACATTGTCTTTTAATACAACAACATCTTTTCTCTCAAAAAAAGCTTTGCTCGGTCTGAATCCTTCAGTGCTAACATCTTTGAATTTTAAGCCGGCTTCCGAGAGCTTAACAATCTCATCCATGGATTCACTTATTACCCTCTCGACTTCCCTTTCAATATCTTCTTCTGTTAATTCTTCTTTCTTACTAATTACCGGTTTGCCCTCGATTAGGTTTAATACTGCATTTGCAAAAGAATTTCCAACAAGTAGTGCTAATCCCACCGCATATGAAATAACCACATAAGTCACGTAGGGATACTTCCAATTTTGGGGGTAATAGGTAACAAACTCAACTAAACCTACTGAGCACAAAGAAATACCTAAGATTGTGATGTAATTTACGTAGTGGGCTCTCTTCTTTATCATTAGATTTAAACCCAAAAGTGCCACTGCGAGTCCCAAGCCCACAGAACTATAAGTAAACTCTATTTGGGAGGGATCCGAGTATCTCGTTAGTTTAACAGAAATGGCAAAACCTATGCCTATTAAAGCGATGATAATTCCAAATATGAATGTTAGTGAGCCAGCGTAGTATTTGGCACTCACAAAAACGATTTAATAGCTACCTTTATAAACTTTGTTATACCATAAATGTAATATTCAGCTTTTCATAAACTTTAAAAGCCGGGGTTGCAGAGAGGCACTGCGGGGGATTCGAGATCCCCTGCCCGCAAGGGCGCGTGGGTTCAAGTCCCACCCCCGGCGTTTTCAGCAAATTTTTCACAAAAGGGATAAATTCATATACTACTTGTTGTATAATATCTATTGGAGACTCCCGAGGGGGATATGATGGAAGATACAATAGGCTCAAAACCAATGGAAGATTTAATCCTAAGATTAAGGCAGCTTGAAAGAGAATATGAAAGATTAAAGGAACTTTACAGAAGGCTTGAAGATGAGAAAAGATTTGTGGAATCCGAAAGGATTAGATTTGAAAGAGAAGTTAGAAGACTAAGAAGTGAAATCGAAAGATTAAGATCGCCACCTCTCCTTATAGGAACTATATCAGATGTTCTCGAAGATGGTAGAGTTATTGTTAAAAGTTCAACTGGTCCCAAATTCCTTGTTCACGTTTCTCAATCTATCCATCCCAATGATTTAAAACCCGGTGCTAGAGTAGCCCTAAACCAGCAGACTCTTGCTGTAGTTAGTGTTCTTCCAACACCAAAAGATCCAATGGTTTACGGATTCGAAATCGAAGAAAAACCGAATGTAAGATACACAGATATCGGAGGTCTTGATAGGCAGATCGAAGAAATCAGAGAAGCTATCGAGCTACCACTGCTCAAACCACATTTATTCGAAGAGGTCGGTATCGAACCACCAAAGGGTGTTCTGCTCTACGGACCTCCCGGGACCGGTAAAACTCTTATCGCAAAAGCCGTGGCAACTGAAACCCATGCAACCTTCATAAGGGTCGTTGGGAGCGAATTCGTCCAGAAATACATCGGAGAAGGTGCAAGGTTGGTCAGAGAGGTATTTGAAATGGCGAGGGAGAAAGCACCGACAATCCTATTTATAGATGAAATAGATGCTATAGCTGCAAGAAGAACAAATACCGATACAAGCGGTGACAGAGAAGTCCAGAGAACTCTAATGCAACTCCTTGCTGAGATGGACGGATTCGATCCCCGTGGTGATGTGAAAATCATCGGGGCAACAAATAGAATCGACATCCTTGACCCGGCTATATTGAGACCGGGGAGATTCGATAGGATAATCGAGATACCGCTGCCCGACTTCGAAGGAAGAATTCAGATATTCAAGATTCATACGAGAAAGATGAAATTAGCAGACGATGTCGATTTCAAGAAACTCTCCGAGATGACTGAAGGTGCAAGCGGTGCCGATATCAAAGCGATTTGCACTGAAGCTGGAATGTTTGCGATAAGAGAAGAAAAAGCCAAGGTTACCTTAGAAGACTTTGAAAGAGCAGTGGTAAAAGTCTTAAAGAAAACGGGCAAACCTCTGAGCTTTGAGACAAAGGGTGTGATGTTCGTTTAGCCCTCGGGAGTCTCCCCTTCTATCTGTTTGTTTGTGAGACTCTTTTCGAGGGGGGCTTTCTCTATTTTAAACTCAATGTCGTTGGTTTTCAAAAAATACTACAATGCGCAAGAACTTCATAGAAAAGCTAGTTGGAATTCTAGTTGTAGGAATTATTGTTCTCTCCTTTTTTGGTGTAGACTTTAACGTATTTAACTCTCTGGTCGATTTATACATCAGGTATGCACTTATAGGGGCGATTTCCTCTCTCATTGTCAGAGAACTTGTCGAGGCATTTACTGGAGTAATACTGTAGGAAGTTGCTATTATTGTAGAGATCGGGGTCTTTAAATTCTCTATTTCAGCTTAAATCTCAACTAAGTCAATTTACTAAGCAACGTTGAAACGAGTGGAAGTAATGATTTAACAGTATCACTAATTTCTCTGGAGGATTTAATTATCTCTTCTAACTTTTTGAGCCATTGAACAACCTTTTCCTTTGTGGATAAGTCCAGGCGCTCGATAACTTCTCTGTTAAAAAGGTCTTCCCCTTCGAGTATCTTTATGATACCCTCCAGTTGATGCCTGGTGGAAATGTCAATTTCTGTTGTGATGTTTATGTTTATCTCGAGACTTTTAGCAACTTTTTCTAAAGCCTGCCGTGCAGCCCTTTCTCTTTCTAGCTCTTGATACACTTTTCTTAATTTTCTCGCTAGCTCCTTAATTCTTTTATCTTTTTCTCTTGCTTGAATTATTGACTCTACAATGCTTTCGTCAGTGATAATTTTAATTGCGATGTCTTCAGCTAAATCACCCCGATTTGCCTCTAAAGCTTGTTCTAATTCGTGCCTCAAAGGAGATTTAACAAATAGTTCCTCTATAATTTTTGTGTCTTCTTTCGTTAATCCATCTATCTTGCTTGCAAATAGTCGCGCAAAACTTCTGAGATCTATTTCATTAGTATAATCGACAGTATACCTTAGGATGATCTCAGCAATTCTTTCTTTTTCTCTATCATCAAATTCTGTACCTGTAAAAACTACAAAGTAATTCAGTAACGTTCGTGGATGAATAACTAAACCAAATTCGACACCATGTTCTTTGATATACAACGAATCGACCCCTGACAACAAGTTATCGAAAGTTAAAAACCATGGACCAGTACCAATTTCACTTCTAAGAACAGAAACTAATCCTAAACAATACGCGTCGTGTTCTATGGCTACATCTGGACGCTCACGATAAAATTCAAGCCCAGTTCGCTCTAATCTAATTTTATCTAATCTAAAACGGGTAAAGTCGTCTTTGCATACGTATATAGTTTGCTATCTATATTTGAGCGTATATAACTATCTGGTAACAGGGAAATATTAAATTCCCGCTTAAGAATGTCTTCCCATGTACGAATTATAGCATAATATTCCCCCCACAAGATGTTTTTCCGTCTTAAAAAGTCTGCTACTAATTGGCTCCTAACGATAGGAGATGGATTAATCTTTCTACTTTTTATTTCTCTTTCGGATCCCCTTATGAAGCTCCACATTTCTTCCTTCGTTTTGGGAGTATAATAAAGAGGAATTCCAAATTTTATTAGTGATTGTATCGTATACTTTGCAAGATTGTGAATGCGATCAGTCTCACATAAAAGAGCTGTTAATACGCAGGTATCTAAAATTATAAATTTAAAAAATTTCTGTATGTCCTGTTTAAGAAATTGATCGACCAAGTTCTTTAATTCTCTCTCTAAATATAAGTTCTATATTTATGAGTCCGCCATATATTCTATATACAGAATCAAGCAAAATTTTAGGGGAGGTATCTATGTAATCTAAAAAGTAATCAACGAACTTTAAGGGGACCTCCAAGCTTTTGGCGAGTTGTAATAAGTCGTTTCTTTCAATAGGAGGCACTTCAATTTGATCTCTATCAATATTCATCATTTCTACGAACTTTAAATAAAGCCGAATTAAGGCGTGTTCAAAAAATTTTCTTATATCTTTATCAATATATTGGTCTACCTCTACCTTGCGATTTTCAAGATAGTGTACGAAATCTTTCCATATTGGCTCAATTACAGTTTCTATCGTTGGTAACTTTGGCATCTTCTTGATAATATATTCAGCACCAATGTTTTCAACTATACCCTCATTTTCAAAATCTGTAAGTATTGAAACTATCACGCTAGTGTCTACATCCATTTTCATCAAATTTTTAACCGCCATTTTAATGTCCTCCAGTGAAAATGTCTCGCTACCCATTTCAGATAATGCTGCTAATATCAAACAACGGTGAACTTGTCGTCTTCTCTCCCTAAATTGTCCACTAATTAAAGGAGCCAATCGAACAATTAAGTCAGAACTTTCTCTCATACTTATTTCTCAAAGATTAATAGAATTTAAATCTTTGGTGCAAAGTATTTCGAAAAGAAAAAAAACAGACCTAAAAACCATGTTCTGAGCGTAGAAATGTAAGATCGATTACTCTAAGAGGTGTAAGAAGCTCCGTTGTTCATTCTTCACAGTTTTCAGATTGCTTCTTTCTTTAAAACACTTGAGTGTCTTAAATACTCGCTGGTTTGGATGGAGAGATCTTAAGATAATTTATAATCTCGTGAGAAATATAACCATAGGCATTAGTGTGCTAGTTTAGTGAATTTGAGCTAAAAATACGAAGTGCGCGGGCCGGGATTCGAACCCGGGCTAACGCCTCGGAAGGGCGTTGTCCTACCACTAGACTACCCGCGCCTGTAATAATTATCACGAAAAGCTTAAAAAACATTTCGGTAAAAATCAAATATGTTCTCACGACGAACGTTGTTCTCTATGAGAACGACGTTACTCCGGGTGATATACGAGGCGTTCAATAGAGGTTTCAAAATCGTAGGTCCGAGCTATATTGCATCTAATCTAAACTGTTCAAAATCAACAGCTCAAAAAATGCTGATAGATCTATCTAAAAAGGGTCTCGGAGAATACATTCCAAAAAAAGGTTTTATGCTAAACGAAGAGGGTGTGAAAATCGCCAAAGAAGCTACAAGGAGACACAGATTGATCGAGTGCATGCTTGAGGATTTCGGTGTATCCAACTTCTGCTCTGAAGCCGAAAGAATTGAAGGAGTCATAGGGGATGAATTCATGAAAATAATAGAACAGAAATACAAAAACAGGGAGGTATGCCCATGTGGAAAGTTAATACCCTGATGCTATTGGTTCTCATGATTTTTCCGGCAAAAGCATTAATCGTTGTCACGATACCTGATTTCAAGCCCATAGTTCAGGATATTGTCGGAGATAAGGATGAGGTTGTTTCGCTCACCGCTTCTGGAGATCCCCACTCTTTCAGCTTAAGCGGAAAAGATATCGAGACGCTCAGAAATGCGAAGCTTATAGTCCTCGCCAATTCTGCGCTGTTCGGATTTGAGAGGAAAATTGCCGAAGATTTTGACAATATCTTGGATTTC
>CBEWZU010000028.1:0-25120 GCA_965561205.1 uncultured Archaeoglobaceae archaeon
CTTTTCATGGAATCGAATTGATTATCTTAAGTTTAAAAGTGTCATTGATTAGTAATATTTATGAACTTATTGGAATCGCCCTTATGAAAGTTTGGTAAAAGTTCTTATCGACGGAAAGCTCAACGTATTCAATCAGTTCAACAACCTCCTCGATTTTCTCCCTCTCCTTAACAGATTTAAGTGCCATCTTTGCACCGCCGACAGCCGTATCTCCGGCAAAGACGATTCTGTCATTTGGAACATCTGGAAGCAACCTGATAGTTTTAGCGTTCTCAATGTTTATGTGCCTTCCAAACGAGCCAGCCAGATATATCTTTGAAATCTCGTTCGCCTCGATCCCGAGCTTATCCATCAGAATCATCCATCCCGATCTTATCGCCCCTTTGGCCATGAGGAGCTCATTTATGTCCTTTTCTGTAACCGTAATCTCCTTGCCCGTCTCTGTCTCGTCCGCCCAACCAACGACGAACTTCGGAACACCGTCTTTTATTATTCTCTTGGTCTCCTTGACGAATTTTCCGTTCCTGTTTATTATCCCGGCTTTGTAGAGCTCGGCTACGAGATCAATCATTCCGCTACCGCATATCCCCTTCGGCTTCACGTTGTCAACAGTTTCGTAAATAACCTCCTCATCATTCACGATTCTTACCTTCTCTATCGCGCCGCTCACGGCTTTCATTCCACGGCTTATGTGCGCTCCCTCAAAAGCTGGTCCGGAGGGGGCGGAGCATGCGAGCAATCTGCTTTTGTTGCCGAGAAGTATCTCTGTGTTCGTTCCTATGTCTATTACCATACCAACCTCATCTTTTTCGTGAATCTTCGTTATAACAAGATTCGATGTGGCATCGGCACCAACGAACCCTGCTATAAGCGGAAGTGAAGTCACATGCCCCTCACCGTTTATTTTAAGCCCTATTTCTTTAGCTGGGTAACTTATGCCTTTTCTAACAGCGGATGTGAATGGAGAGACGCTTATAAACCTCGGATAGATGCCGAAGAAAAGATGGCAAGAAACAGTCATCGAAATTCTTATAAATCTTAACATATTTTACCATAATTTAATGGTGTTAATGCGGATGAAAGAGGCTTCAGAATACTGTGGGTTGCACCCAAACACGCTAAGAAAATATATTGACAAAGGAATAATAAAAGGGATAAGGATCGGAAAGCACAGATACGTGGATAGCTCCGAACTCGATAAGTTAATGGGTAAGATTACGCAAGCCCCAAAGAACACGGCAGTAATCTACTGTAGAGTTTCAACAAGAAAACAGAAAGATTATCTCGAAAATCAAAAGAGGAGGCTTATCGAATTCTGCAAGCGTAGAGGTTTAGAAGTCGTGGAAATAATAGAGGATATCGCTTCTGGAGTTAATGAGAAGCGTAGAGGTCTCAAGAAGTTGTTCAAACTGGTTAGAGAAGGCAAAGCTAAGAACGTCGTAGTCAAATACGAAGACAGACTCGCCAGATTCGGAATCGAATACATCAAAGAATTCTTTGAGGAGCACGGAGTTAACTTAATAGTCGTTGAAGAAGAGGACAAATCTCCCGAAGAGGAATTAGTTGAAGACTTGATTTCTATAGTAGTTTCGTTTGCTGGCAGGATTTACGGTAAAAGAGGTGCAAAAAACATCGTAGAGGTAATAAGAAAAGAGGTTGAAGCCCATGGTTAAGATTGCAATTCCTAGTTGGATTTGCGAAATATCGGACGAAGATAGGAAAGAGCTTGAGAAGTTAATGTTCAAGTTCGGGAAAGCAAGGAGGAGAGCTTACTCACTCAAGTGGAAGGGAATTCAAAAATCTGACATTGAAAGAATTTTACAGGATGAGACAGGATTGAACTCACGCTACGTTAAAGATGCTTACCACTCGATTAAAGATTTGCCGCCTCACGTAACGTTCGGTGGCAAGAGGAATCAGTTACTTAGGATGAAGGGCAAGATTTCGAGAGAAGAATACAGAAAGAGGAGAAACTCGATTCTAATATCGAGGGGTGAGAAATCCAAGAAGGGCAACCTCAACACGAGACTGGACTTGAACACGATGAAGTTGAGGATAAACTGCTGTAATGGTAGGTATATTTACCCAAAGGTTTACATTCCAGAGAAGTATCTCGAGAAATATGGGGAGTATCTGGACGGATCACACCCTTATACGGTCATAATAAAGCGTTTGAACGACGATAGAGGATTTAAGGTTTATTTCATCGTGGATGTCGAAACTCTCGAAAGCGAAGGCGAAAGAGTTATGGCTTTAGACGTTAACGCTGGTCATACGGACTTTGCAGTCGTGGATAAGAAGAGTAAAAAGATCGTAGCGGTTGGGAAGTTCAGCCATCACGAAACGCAATACGTAAGAAGAGGAAAGAGAACGTATTTGCTTCACAAGTTGGTTGATAGAATTGGTGTCATCGCCAGACATTTCAATGCGGACGTGGTTGTCGGTAAGCTGGAGACTTCTAAGTTCAACGGTTCACGAAAAGCGAATAGAGTTGTCCACAACATGCCTCAATTCAAGTTTAGACAAATACTCTCGTATAAGCTTCCGCTAAAGTATGGTGTTAGGGTTAAGGAGTATTCCGAAGCTTACACATCCAAAATTGGTAAAGTTTTGGGTAGGTTCGTAGGTTTAGACGTTCACAAAGCTTCTGCCATCGCTTTTGCCCTCAAAGTTGTTGATTACTCACGTTTCAAGCTCATCCTCTCCGAAGTCCGCTCGGATGAAGCCAATGGAAGGCGGAGAGCGAGACGTAGGAGAGGTTGCGGGCTAACTGCCCCCTGTCAGTCCAGACTTAAGGATGAAGGATTGGTAGGCGATGAAGCCTTAAGGCAGAGGCTAACGGGAGATCCCAGGTATCCCGTGCTCTCCACCCTTGTGGGGAGTGTAAAAGCCAACCTAACAGGTCGATTATGGCGTGTAAAGATCTGTTAGGTTGGCTTGACCTGGTGCATTACGGAGTTGCCAACCACTACAGCTTCGTAGATTTCATTATATCTCACATTTGCTTCTTCGCAGATTTTGTCTATTATCCCGTTTATCGCATCAACGACGATTTCCTGCAGCTTTTTTAGGTTTTCCTCTTTCCTAGATGCGTAAGTTATGCGGGAAACAACATCCTCACCGTAAGCCACCTGCGGGTTCTCAGCGTAGCCTCTCGCAACGGTTTTGCCACTAACGAGGTCGGCAAGCGCTTTTACAAACTCTTCTCTAACATCCGCCATTCAGACACCTCCAATTTAAAATGATGGCTCTGTAGATTAAATTTTGTTATGAAGGAGTTCATAACAAATTTACTTGATTTGAAGTAAAAAATCTTAATTTTGGATCAGTCCTTAACTCTTATGAAAATTCTCTCTGAAGTAGTTTCAAAACTTGCCCTTATTCCGAGTAATTCGAAAAGAGTTTTTATTATTATTTTCGTTACAATCAGGTTTTCTGGAGGTGTTTGGAATATGAGTTCATTCTCATTGACCTTAACAAAAGTCCCACCTCCAGCGAATTCGATCATTCTTAAAACTATCTCCGCCTTTTCAATAGCTCTTGTATTTTCGTCCCATCCATATTCGATTAAAAATAGCTTTGCAATACCCTTTACAGCACTCACGAATTCTTCATCGTTCTCAAGATCTTCTGGATTTACATTTTCCTGTAACTTTTTTTAACTTTTTTAGTAAGACTTAATAAGACTCTGTAAAATTCTCTATCGAGAATTACAAATTGGCCAGTTTCAACATGATACATGTGATATGCAAGCCTATCTATGTCATTGAAATACCTTCCTGTTTGTTTTATAATATAATAACACAGGGACTTGAAACTGAAAACTTGCTGGAACATAAGAATGAAGCAGTATCTATTATTATTTCTTAGCTAGGATCAAAAGAGATCTAAAGGGATTTTATGCCAATTTTAAAGGAAAACCAGAGAACTTGTTTTAGATACAGATAGAATGAGTGTTGAAGAAGAAGTTGAAGCAGTTTTGGAGTTGGAATATCCTAAAAGATTTATAAAAACTGTTTTTCTAAAATCTTTCTAGAAAGATATTCCTTATTTCTGGTCAATATCCTGTCTTTTGTTTCGATTTCCTCAATGATGCCTTTCAATTCGATTTTATCTTTAATTTATCTTGAGCTCGATCATATAAAGTTAAACTGCCGAAAAGAGCTTAATATTTGTTCTAAAGAAAGAAATGATAATTCGACAAAGCATAAAATAAATGAGTTCAAAACGGAACTTATGACATTACAAATCGCAAATAAAAATTTTATAACATCTCCTAGTAACCTTACCGTGTGCTTGCACGGAAGGTGTTCAGAAATATAATTTACAACAGTTCTTCCATATTTATTGCAAATGTTGTTGGCATCGTTGTAACAATATACGTTGCAAGAGCTTTAAAACCCGAGTTATTTGGCATATACTCTTTGGCATTATCGATCGCCTTCCTTCTTCTAACATTTACAGATTTGGGTATTAACGCTACGATAATAAGATACGTTGCTCACGCTTACGGCTTGAAGGATTACGAGCTTGTTAGGGGATACATAAGGAGTTTGAGCAAGTTGAAGGTTTTGTTGGTATTAGTTGTATCGTTGGTATTATTTGTGTCCTCCGATTTACTGTCAATCTACGTTTTTCACAAGCCTTTGCTTTCTGATCCTTTGAAAGTTACGTCGCTCTTTGTATTGTTTTTTTCTCTATCTGGATTTTTAAATGCTATTTTCAACGCTTTTAACGATTTTAAAGCGAATTTGGTAAGAGCTTTAACTTACGAATTTTCAAGAGTATTTTTTATAATTTTATTTATATCTATAGGCTTGTCCGTTGTCGGAGCCTTACTTGGTTTCGTGATTGCGAGCTTCCTTGCTTTGATAGCTTTGCTAACACTGCTGTTAAAAAAATATGGGGATTTTACCTTTGGGAAGACCAAGCCAATCGATTGGAGAAGGATTGTAAGGTTCACGAGCTATTTGACGATCGGGTCGATCAGTTGGGTTGTTTTCGCCTACATAGATTCCGTGATGATAGGTATGTTTTTGCCAGCTGAAGATGTCGGATATTACAGGGCCTCTTACAACATAGTTGGAGCAATTTCTGGATTGGTATCTATTCCCGCTGTCATGTTTCCAGTTTTCGTTCAGCTCGAAGGACAAGATTTGAAAAATGCCTTTAACAGAGCTTTCAAGTATAGTGCGATTCTCTCTTTTCCCGTAGTGTTTGGATTGATCTCTTTGGGCGAGCAGTTGATCGGATTTGTTTACGGTATCGATTATTTGTCAGCGGTTCCCGTTTTATATGTTCTTTCGTTTCTGATTCTTCGATCTGCTCTAGGATTTTGGGGGGTTATATTCAATGCAAAGGAAAAGCCGGAGTATCCAGTTTACGTTTCGTTCTTCGCAATGATTCTGAACATCGTTTTAAACTACTTCATGATACTGAGATGGGGAATAGTTGGTGCTGGAATTGCTACGGTTGTGTCCAACGTCTTTAGCTGGATCACGTTAGCTTATCTTTCTAAGATTATGTTTAACGTATTTCCAAAAATGGATCATTTGATTAAGCCTGTTATTTCAAGTTTAATTATGTTTTATATCATTTCGCAGTTTGAATTGTCGAATTTGGTTGAAGGCGTTTCGGTTGTTCTGCTTGGAGCAGTGATATATTTTGCAGTTCTTTTTTTGGTTAGGGGTTTAACAAGGGATGATTTCAAATATATGAAGATAATTTTAAAAGGAAATTAACCATTCAAGTGGCGTTGAGAGAGTGGTAACGGTTAAATAATTCCACTTCAAACATTTAACCATGATGTCTGGTATGGAAATCGTTAAGGATTTGGATAAGCAGGGTAGATTGGTACTGCCGAAAAACTGGAGAGAAAAATACGTCAAGAAGGGAAAAGTCGTTCTGAAGATCGAAAACGACACTATCATCATAAAGCCTTACAAGCTCGTAGACATTACGGAGTTCTTCGATAAGATTGAAGTTGATGTGAAATCGGATCTATCCGACTGGAAATCTGTGAGGAGGGAGTTGCTTGAGGTTCGTTGATGCAAGTGTTTTCGTGCACGCATTTCTTAAGCCGAAAAGAGAGTTGAAACCTCACGAAATAAAAATAAAAGAGTCTGCCAAAAAGATCGTGAAAAGGATCAACGATGGTGAAGAAGTGGGTATGACGGTTGTTCAGATAGCTGAGATAGCAAATCTGCTTGAGAGCTATTTACCGCTGAATGAAGCCCTGAAAGTTGAAGAGTTCCTTCTATTAGCCGGAAACGTGAGGGTGTTCGATGTTACGAAGAAGGATTGCCTTAAGGCTTTGAAAATTTCCAAAGAGAGAAATGTTGGGTTATGCGATGCAATAGCATACGTGATAATGATGAAAAACAGTATAAATGAAATATATTCGTTTGATAGTGATTTTGACAAGCTCAATGTGAAAAGAGTTACGGAGTAATTTGGTATTGGTATTCGTTATTTTTGCAGTTCTTTTTTTGGTTTAGGGGTTTAACGAGGGATGATTTGAGATATGTAGAGGTGATTTTGAGTCTTGTTGGAGGAATTGAAATTGAATGAAACGGAAATCCAAAGTATGTATGGATAATCAGGAAAAGTTTTATATTCTGGAAAAATAAAAGAATTCCGGTGATTAAATTGAGTCTGAAAGTGTCGGCAAGAATCGGGAAGAAGTATGCTCTTTATCTTCCCAAAAGCGTGGTGGATTTACTCAAAGTGAGAGAAGGAGACAAGGTAAAGATTTCAGTTGAAGGAAAGAAAATAGTTATTGAAATCATAAGGGATCCAATCGACCTCGCTTTGCATGGGAAGAAGTTCGCTAAGATATCTGCTGAGGAAGTTGAAAGGATAAGTTTAGAGGAGCAGGGTAAGTATGAGGGTTCTGCTTGACACTTCTCTGCTTTTGCCAACTCTTGGAATTGATGTTGAGAAAGCTGACAAAATCTTGAAAAGGTTGAGGGATCACGAGTTGTATTATTCAGACTTCAGCATTTTGGAGTGTCTCTGGGTAATTAATTCACTCAAAAAGAAGGGCAAATTTGATCGTGAATCATTTGAAACCGGAATTACAAGTATATTTGAATGTTATGGTAAGGCTGAGATCAACGCTGAAATAATTTTAGGAGCTTTTAGAATATACGAGATGGGGCATAGAGACATTATAGATTGTCTGCTATACTCGACAGCTCTTCACAGCAATATGAAGTTCGCAAGCCTCGATAATGAGTTAAAAAAGTTTGTAAAAAATAATAGTTTAGAATATGTATTTTTTGATTGAAAAAGCTATGAAAGAGGCTAAAATTTATGAGGGTGTGTTGGTAAACTATTTTAAATTTAAACTTCAAGATACGTTCATGCCTAAGGTTATTGAAGTGATTTATGAGAACGGTGTTTTTAAGCCTCTCGAAAAGGTTGATCTAAAAGAAGGGGAGAGATTGAAGATAGTGATCAAAGAGAAAGTTAGCGAAAAGACAAGGGGTTTGATAAGAGGTTGTGATATTGATTCCATATTGGAGGAGATAGAGGGTGGAAGTATTCTTTGATTCGAACGTATTTCTGCATCATTTGGCGGATTCGAAAGAAGAGGCTACAAGACTAATTGAGAAAGTAGAGATAGGTGATATAACTGGATACATAAATGACATAGTAGTTTCTGAAGTTGTTTACGGTTACGTTAGGGCTGTAACCGGTTTGTCACCGTTTAATCTTAAAAAGAAAATCGAAAAAATCGAGATTGATTTATCTTTGCTGAAGGATCTGTTCGATCTTTTTGAAGTTTTACCGTGCAAGTTGGGAAATGCTGCTTTGGATGTGATGGAGAAGTATAAACTTTTGCCGAACGATGCTTTAATTGTTGCAACATGCAAGCATTACGGAATCAGGAAGATAGCGACATTCGATGAAGACTTCAGAAGGGTTGACTTTTTGGAAATAGTGGAGGTGTAGTTTGTAAAATTTAGAGAAGATCGTAGCTTCTCTATATGTTTTGCAGGGCTTTAACCTTTAAAATTGGAGGTGCGCCGGTAAACTATTTTAAATTTAAACTTCAAGGTAGGTTCATGCCTAAGGTAATCGAAGCGGTTTATGAGAACGGGGTTTTCAAGCCCCTCGAAAAGGTCGATTTACCCGAAGGCGTCAGAGTTAGGATAAGGATAGAGGACATAGAGGATTTATTGAAAGGATTCTGTGGATTAATAGAATCGAAGATTTCGCTTGAGGATATTAAAAGAATGAGAGCAGAGGTAAAAACATGGAGAAGATTGTAGTAGATACGAACGTTCTCGTGAACTTCTTTTTAAAGACGGGCTTGATCGGAAAAGCAAAGGATACGATAAAATACGTTTTAACAAAATCTACGCCTATCATATCCACAAACATTCTTGAAGAAACGACTTTCATCCTGATAAGGGAGGAGCTAACGCATAAAGGTATTGAAAGGTTTTACGATCAAAGGGATTTCATCGAAAAGAACGGTTATAAGAGTTTATTCGTTTACAGAAAGTTCATCGAATTTTTGATGAAGTTTGATATTTTAATCTTGGAAAACAGATGCGATATTGAAGATTTCCGAAGCATTATGGAAAAGTTCAGGCTTCTGCCAAACGATGCCTTGATAGCGGCGACATGCAAGCATTATGGGATCAAGAAGATAGCAACATTAGATGAGGATTTCAAAAGGGTTGATTTTCTGGAAATCGTGGATTTGTAATAAGAATCTCCGCATATGGAGAGAGAGCTGATAAAATTTTGGAACATGGTAGATTGGTAGCGCCGGAAAAGGGAAAAGTCGTTCTGAAGATCGAAAACGACACTATCATCATAAAGCCTTACAAGCTCGTAGACATTACAGAGTTCTTCGATAAGATTGAAGTTGATGTGAAATCGGATCTATCCGACTGGAGATTCAGAGCTTTATTTCCCTTAATTTCACGATATCATCTCTCACAACTACAAACTTTCCTTTTACATCAATAAGTTTTAAAATCTTCTCCAGCAACTGGAATCTCCTTGTAGGGTCGGTTGTTGACGTCCTCAGGAGAATCACTCCCCTTGATGGTCTTCTCAGTCTAAAAACGAGTTCTCCAAAATCTTTATCATCCGTGATTAAAATTCTACCCTCTTTCTCCGCTTTTTCAAGGACATCATCATCCGACGCCGAAGGTTTCCAGTCGCAGACAAAAACTACATCATACCCGGCATTCTCCAATAAAATTGCAAGTCTTTTTCCGGTGCATTCATCTACAAGAAACTTCAATGTCAAGCTTTCTCCACAACTGGTATTACTTCTTCCCCGGAAACGACCTTTGCAGCGTATTCTAAAGCCGCTTTAATGTCTTCTTCGGTAAGGTTTGGGTACTCCCTTAGTATCTCCTTTACGCTCATCCCTTCAGCTAACCTCTTGATAATTGCATCAACGGGAATTCTCGTTCCCTTAATAACAGGTTTTCCGACCATAACTTTCGGATTTACAACTATTCTTTCCTCCTTTTCCATGTCCCAAGATTAATTGTCGCTGTTATTATACTTTTTCTCACGATTAGCACAACCGTAAACGAGAAACAACTTTTAAAGCCGATTGAATTAAAGAAACACGTTCCTAATCTAAGAGATAAGAGATGGCATTGAAACCGGATACCGACGATACAAGAGAAAATAGGGCAATACCGGCAATTGAAGCTCTGATTGGTGGGGGGTTAATTATCGCGTACGATCCAAAAGCCATGAATAACTTCGCTATCTTCCGCAAATTGAATACTCAAACTCTGCTGAAGATGTAATCGCCAAATCCGATGCAGTTCTAATAGTTACGAAATGGAGGGAGTTTGAAAAGCTGGATTATGAGAGAAAGATTGGTAATAGACAGTAGGAGAATTGAAAAGGCTATGAAAGAAGACGGGATCTACGAGGTGTGCTGGTAAACTTTTATAAATTGGAAAGATTCAACGTATTTATGGTAAAGACGATAACGATAGCCGATGACGTTTATGAGGAATTAGCTAAAATGAAAGGAAATAAGAGTTTTTCAGAACTTTTAAGAGAGTTGATTAAAGAAAGGAAGGGAAACCTCGATGTGATACTTAAACTTTCAAGAGTTGTAGATGCCGATAAGTTGGAAGAAGTTAGCAAGAAAATTTAAGAGGATTTCGAAAAATGGAAAGAGTCCTTGACATAATAATAGCTCTGGCAAGGGACGACAAAAAAGCCCTTGATTATCTGACAACAAATCATAAAAATATAACTTTTTATATAACGGCAATGACAAGATTTGAATTTAAATATGGAAAAACATTAGAGTTGATTTAAAAGTTTAAATGAGGTGAAAAGATGAAGGAAGGCTGTGATTCCAGCCGCCGGATACCGGAATGAGAATGTTACCTATTACTCTCAGCCTAAGGAGATTGTGCCAGTTGTGTTAAAAAAGTTTAAGATAACATAGCTCCGCAACCTTCTTTAGAACAGCTTTAACTTCTTCTTCAACACTCATTTTGTCTGTATCCAAAATTAGTTCTGGGTTATCTGGTTCTTCGTATTCGCCATCCAAACCTGTTAGACCCTTAATTCCACCTTCTAAAGCCTTCTTGTATAAGCCTTTTGGATCTCGTTTAATTCTGACCTCCAAAGGACATCTCAAATAAACTTCGACGAACTTGCCAATCTCTCTTCTCGCATATTCCCTCCAAGCCTTGTAAGGTGCTATGACCGCTACTATTGTAATTACTCCGTTTTTAGCTAAGAGTTTTGCCATTTCCGCAACAACTCTATTGTGCATTTCTCTCTCTTCCTTACTAAATCCCAAATCTGGGTAAAGCTTGCTCCTAACAGCATCACCATCCAAGACTTCAACTTGATAACCCATTTCTTGAAGTTTTTCTGCTAAAGCTCTTGCAAGCGTCGTTTTCCCAACGCCGCTTGGCCCTGTTAACCATATTACAAACATAGACAATCCCCCAGCAATCAAGAGCCATCGTAGACTACCTTTCCCCTAAGATTTTCTGCAGAATCCTTTAAGCCGAGTAGAGACAGAACTGTTGGAGCGAAATCGTATATAGTGCATTCGACAACCTTGCTTTCATCCATTTCTGGCGTATGCAATGCAAATACACCGTATTCGGAGTGGACGGCATCGTCCGGGCCTGTGTCGTTCTCGGCCAGATAGTAGCTGTCCCAGCCGAGTGTTCCAGCAGATCTCCAATACAGATCATCGAAGTAGACCATCATATCCGGCTTGTCACCCTTGGCGACTGGAAAAATCTCTTCGGGATAGAAAACTTTCGTATCCCATTTCTCTCCGTTGGGCCCCCTTATAGATTTTATCATCTCGGCGATCTCCTCTCTAATTTTCTCGTACTCTGACAGCCTAATAACCCCATTTGGTTCTCTACCCTTAACGTTCAAAAAAATCCTCGCGTAATAGCCGCCCCAAGCCCAAGCGATCGTATTGCTCCAATCGACGTTAAGCTGCTCGAATCTGATTACATTTCCCTCCTCGTAACTTGCTTTTAGCAAACCCTCATCTATAAGCCATTGGTTTACGGCAAAACATCCCTTCATCCTCTTTATACCATGATCCGATACGATAATCACGGCTGTATCATCATCCAATAGTCTCAGGGTTTTTCCGATTTCCCTGTCCAAGAGCTTGTAGTAATCGGGGATGACATTTCTGTAAGGACTGTTCGGTTCGTGGAGGTGATGATCCTTGTCGAAATACTTCCAGAATGCGTGGTGGATTCTATCCAGGCCGATCTCTACAAACCAGAAGAAGTCCCAGTCTTTTGTCTCAATAAGATATCTGATTAGTTCAAATCTCTTTTCTGTCATCTCCCAGATCTGCTCTTTAACTTCGTCCCTATTCTCTTTCCTGAAAACGACATCGAAGATGTAATCGCCAACAACCCTCTCTATCTCGGATTTTAGCTCGGATGGGTAAGTGTAATTTGTGCTGCTATCGGGAGTTATGAAGCAGCCGACCATCCAGCCGTTTATCTTCTTTGGAGGATAAGAAGGTGGGACTCCCATCACAACCGATTTATAACCTTTTTCGCCCAAGTAATCCCATACAGCCTTTTCCTTAACCATCAAACTGTGTGCGATCCAGATGTCCTTGTAGCTGTTCTTCTTCCTGTGCCTGAAGCCGTATAAACCGAGCTCACCCGGAGTCTTTCCGGTAGCCATTACAGCCCAAGCCGGAATCGTTATTGCGGGAATACAGCTCTTCATGGGACCATAAGTGGACTTCTCTATTAGTTTCTTTATGTTCGGTAGATCGTTTATAAATTCGTCGAACAGGAGTTCGGGTGGTGCAGAGTCCAAGCCTATGACAAAAAGCTTCATAATTAATCAAATTAATCAAGATACCCTAATGCTCTCAATCTTTCCTTAACCTTCTCTTCCTCCTCCTCGCTGAAGACTTGTTCCTCCTCTTCTTCCAAGCTTGCCAAAACCTCTTTCAAGACGTAGGTGACGTATTCATCTACGGATTTGAATTCCGTTTCTTTTATTCTCTCCAGAATTTTCTCGTAGATTTCTTTTGGGATTTTTACTTCTACTTCTTCCATGTAGTTTGATTGGCAATTGGATTTATAAAATTCTTTCTTTTCTTTTCATTCAAGTGAAATTTTTAGAGTAACCCGCACTGCTTGGAATACGTATTGGGAGCTTTTTCAATAATGGGCAGTTTCATAGAGTTGGCTTTATCTTCATAGACATCTATGACTGAGTTATTACAAAACCGGTCTCGATTTGATGAGTAGATTATAAAGATAAAGATCATAATAGACAGCAGGAGAATTGAAAAGGCTATGAAAGAGGCTAAAATTTATGAGGGTGTGTTGGTAAACTATTTTAAATAAATTTCAAGATATGTTCATGCCTAAGGTAATTGAAGCGGTTTACGAGAACGGTGTTTTCAAGCCACTCGAAAAGGTGGATGTAGAGGAAGGAGAAAAACTAAAGATTGTAATCAAGATGGATATAAGCAATTTAAAGGGTAAATACGGTAGAAGAGAGAAGTCAAAGCTTTTGGAGCTGAGAGATGAAATATATGACAGAAGGAGTCATATTCGTAGATAGTTCCGTATTTATAGCGTTCTTCATAGATGGAATAGATGTTTTAAAAAACTCGGAAGATATAGATTTGTCACATCCGTAAACGTTGTAGAGGAGGTGGCTTACATTCTAATAAAGGAGAAGGCTAAAGAAATAACTGGAATTGAAAAGCACTACGATCTACTAACGTATCTAAGAAAAAAAATCCAAATTTTGTGGCGAAAATCTCTGAAGAATTTTAAGCGTTTTAGATTTCTTTGACATAGTCGTTTTGCCGTCTGCGGGACATTCTTTAATGTTTGAAATCGTTAAAACTTACGGACTGCTACTGAACGATGCTTTAATTGTTGCAACATGCAAGCATTATGGTATAAGGAAGATAGCTACTTTCGATGAAGACTTCAGGAGGGTTGAATTTTTGGAAATGGTGGATGTATAATTTGAAAAGTTAGATTAAGATGGGAAGAATGGGAAATCAGTAAAATATTTTAAATTTGGAATTCAAAGTAGGTTCATGTCAAAAGTAATTGAAGTCGTATACGAAAATGGTGTATTCAAACCAGTAAAAAAGGTAACTCTACCCGAAAAGATACGAGGAAGGGTGATAATAGAAGAAAAGCTAATAGGCGATATCGAAGAAATTTCTAAAGAAATCGATAAAATTCTAAAAGAAGTCAAGATTGAGGAAGATCCTTTGGAAGTTCTGCTTGAAATGAGGAAGAGACCATGGGATTGACAATAGATACGTCAATCTTAATCGACTTCTTCACGAAAAGATACGCTGAGAGATATGAGAAATCAAAAGAGTTATTGAAGCTGGCAAGGGGGCAAATCTGTATACTGCCCGAAATTGATTTTAGCAGAAATTTTGGGTGTTCTCGTTAGATTTGACGTCAAGCTGGCGAATCTTGGCTACAATTTTATTACTGAGAACTTCAATTTAATTAGAGAAGATGAAATATTTGATTTCGTCCTCAAAGTTTGTAAGAGTACTGGATCGAGAGCTGTTGATGGGTATTTTATAGCCACAGCCAAGTTGACGAATTCAATCTTGATTACGAATGACAAAGTAATGGCAAGAAATGCCAAGAAAGCTGGAATTGATGCCTATTACCTGATCGAAGAGTTTGATAAAGCAGTAAAACGGTTAAAAGAAATAAATTAAATCAAGATCTACTACCACTTAATTGAAAATAAGTTTTTATAAATTTATATAGTAGAACGACAAAAATTATTAAGAAAGATGCAAGAGTAAGGAGAGGATAATATGCATGCCTATGCGAGTAGGGAAGAATGGTTGTTTAGAGGTTTGGCTATAGCGACGATATTGGCTCTGGTTGGGATAGCTGTTATTCCCAGTGTTATGCAATCAGATTTGGCGATATATCTCAAGAACCATGCTACAAATCCATATGTGAGGGATGCTGCGGAGGTGCTGGTGTATTGGGGTTCTGCTCAAACTGGTGCATACATATCTCTAATAACTGAGGCTATGGTGGCGGGAGTAGCGATACCTGTTGTGGGGTGGATAGGTTTTGCAGCAACAGTTGCTGGAACTTGTTGATAGGTGATAGGTTTTATAACCTTTCTTCGGACAGCATCAAAGATATATCCAGCTATATTCAATAGAGTTTCGAACAGGAGCAGGTTTAAATTAATGACCTATACAGCTCTTTTATCAGCAGCTATAACTATTATTTTGGTTGCTGGTGTTTATTTTATAGATGGATCATTTATATATGTTTTTTACATATTTACTATTCTGTCTTTTCTATTACTGGCTAAAATTACAAAACTTATAATTATTAATTTTAAAAAATATCAGATTAATTACAATTTCAGCTGGATTGTTTAGCCTTTCGCTGTGCTATGGTTTTATTTACAGATTTTTCAATAAAGGTAAATTATTGTATTCTATTAATCTCTATCTTATAGATTCTTCTAAAAGTTATATACTCAAAGTTGCACAATAATGTGCTTACAACATTGTTGTTAATAGCTCCGACATTTGGATATTATTCGGTATTAAATCTACTCTACAATGGGTTTTCCAATGGGGTTATCATAAGCGCTTCATTATGTGTCTTACCCTCAGTAATTGTCTTACTACTAATATTACCACACGGCATATTCGAAATCCCCGCCATCATAATTGCAGGAGCGGCAGGATTTAAGATACCATACGAGATCATTAGATACTTAGCAAGAAAGAAAGAACAGCCACTAACGAAGGAAGACATTAAAGAGTACTCAACTTTAGCATTAATCTCGATAATTCTGATTGTGATAGCAGCGTTTGTAGAAGCTTATGTAACTCCTAAAATTGCTGAATACTTTTTATCGAGATGAAGTTTAGAGGTTTTTGAGAATTCTTTCAATTTTCGGTTTGAGTTCTTTAAGGTGTTTTGTGACGACTGTCCAAACGATGTTTAGATCGACGCCGAAATAATGATGTATTACGATGTCTCTAAAACCGGCGATTTGTCTCCACGGGACTTCTGGATACTTAGAGCGAACTTCCGGCGGAATGTTTTTTACAGCTTCACCAATTATTTCAAGATTCCTAATAACAGCATCTACGACCAAATCGTTTTTAATGAAATCCTCGAAGTTCAAATTCTTCGTGTACCTTTCGATTTTCTCAATGCACTCTATGATATCGTAAAGAAATAATTTGACGTCTCTCTTAGACATAAACGACCTCCTTTTTCACGTAATCCCAGAGCAAGGGTCTCCTAACAATGCCTCTTTTAGAAACTAAATCTACCTTTACGCCAAGTAATCTTTCGAGATAATCCTTTAGATCGACTATTTCCCATCCAATCTCCCTCTCGAAATCTACTAAAATATCCACATCGCTAAATTCTGTTTGCTCGTCCCTCACGTAAGAACCAAAAATTCCTATTTCCTTAACGCCAAACAACCTCTTCAATTCCTCCTTATGCTCCGCTAATATCCTCTTAATCTCTTCAAGCGTTTTCATCTCTTTAAATTCCCCATGATTGCTTATATTATTATCGAGTAAAATGGGTTTCTTCATTTTTACATCTCTCTGCTTTAATTCCTCAAAGAATTCGCTTGGGTTTGTTATTAATTTCATACAATTCAATTCGACAGAGTATATTTAAGTTTTATCTTTACTCATTGAAAATTAATTTTTATAGTTGAAAAAGGCATATAAGTAAATTTATAATGTTTGGAAGTAGAGAGGATTGGATTTGGAGAAGCTTGGGCTATCTAGATCGGAATGGGAATAATTGTCGCAAGTCTTGGGTAGGCAGCACTTGGCATATTTTTTAAATAGCAGATATAATTTTGGGGTTTTGTTTTCCTTGCACTTTCAGCTTTCCACTTATATGAGAAAAAAGACTTTGTATCCATTCTTGGTTCGTTGTTATTCAGGACGAATTTGAATGAAAGTGTTTGGACGCTTGTTATGTAATATGCTTTAAATACGCTGAAGACGATGAAATCTTTTTGAATGACGTTGTCTGGATTCTAAGGAAGAAGTGTGGCATAGATCTTAATGAGATTTTTGACTTTCTTGACGGATTCATGGATCTTGTCAACATCATTTCTCTTGACTCAGAAGATTATGAGAACATGAAAGAGTTTATGCTGAGGTATAATTTAAAACCTTCAGACGCCTTGCATGTTTCAAGTATGAAAAAAGGTGGAATAAAGACCATAGTTTCGGAAGATCCCGACTTCGATAAAGTGGAATGGATAAAGAGAATTTGGATAGGAAGAGGTGGAATATGAAGGTTAGAAAGGCTGTAATTCCAGCCGCTGGATACGGGACGAGAATGTTACCTATAACGAAAGCTCAACCTAAGGAGATGGTTCCAGTCGTTCATAAACCAGTAATTCAATATGTAGTTGAGGAGGCTTATTACTCAGGTATAAGGGAGATTTTGATAATAACTGGCAAGCATAAGAGAGCGATAGAGGATCACTTTGATAGAAGCGATCTGCCTAAAAAAGACAAATACACGGAAGAGCTTGATAAAATCTTGGATGAAGTGGACATATTCTTTGTCAGGCAGAGAGAGCAAAAGGGGTTGGGTGATGCTGTAAGATATGCTGAGGCTTTCGTTGATGACGAGCCCTTTGCTTTGTTATTAGGAGATAATATTACTATCCCACCGTGCACGAAAATGCTGATGGAAGTCTTTGAGAAGTATAGGAGTTCGGTTATAGCGGTTGAAGAGGTGCCAGCTGAGAGGGTGCAGTTTCATGGAGTGATCAAGGGTGTTGAAGTTGAAAAAGGAATATACAAAATCGAAGACATGGTTGAAAAGCCAAAAGTTGAAGAGGCACCGTCAAACATAGCAATCTTGGGGAGGTATATACTGACTCCCGAAATTTTCGACTATCTAAGAGATTTAAAGCCGGGATATGGGGGAGAAATTCAGCTGACAGATGCTTTAAGGTTGATGTGCAGAGATAAGGAAATCTACGGCATGCTTTACAACGGGAGGAGATACGATATAGGTAACAAATTAGAGTGGTTGAAGGCTAACGTTGAATTAGCTTTGAGAGATGAAGAGTTGGGGGATAAATTTAAAAAATGGTTATTTAAATCTGTAATACATGACTGACAAAAGAGCGTTAATTACAGGTATAACTGGACAGGATGGAACATATCTTGCCAAATTCTTGCTAGAGAAGGGATATGAGGTATATGGGACGTATCGTAGATTATCATCGCCTAATTTTTGGCGATTGCAATATTTGGAAATTTTCGATAAGGTAAATCTGATACCTATTGATCTAACAGATACGAGTTCAATTTTGGAAGCAATAAAGGTTGCTGAACCAGATGAAGTTTATCATTTAGCGGCACAGAGTTTTGTTGGGGCATCATTTGAAACACCAATTGCAACAGGAGATGTGTCAGGATTAGCCGTTACGAGGATTTTAGAAGTTATCAGACAAGTTAATCCCGAAATAAAATTTTATCAAGCATCTACATCTGAATTATTTGGGAATTCTGTAAGCAATGGGGAAAAATTAAACGAGAATTCACCGTTTAAGCCAGCATCACCATACGCAGCTGCAAAATTATATGGATACTGGATAACTCGAATTTACAGAGAGGCATATGGAATATTTGCAGTGAATGGAATACTCTTTAACCATGAATCTCCATTAAGAGGGTTAGAATTTGTAACGAGAAAAATTTCGAATGCCGTAGCAAAGATTGCTTTAGGTTTAGAAAAAGAGCTCAGATTAGGTAACTTAGAAGCCAAGAGAGACTGGGGTTATGCACCAGAATATGTAGAATCGATGTGGTTGATGTTGCAACAAGATGAACCAGATGATTATGTAATTGCTACTGGTGAAGCACATTCTGTGAAAGAATTCTGTGAAATAGCCTTTGATATAGTTGGATTAGATTGGCAGGAATATGTTAAAGTTGATAAGAGATTCATGAGACCTCTGGATGTGAATTACCTCTGTGGTGATTACTCTAAGGCTAAGAAAAAGTTGGGATGGGAACCGAGAACGAAGTTCAAGCAGTTGGTTAAAATAATGGTCAAAGAAGACTTAAATAGATGGGAAAGATGGCTTAACGGAGAAAAATTTCCATGGGATGCTCCTAACTACCCGAGCGAGTATAAGATATTAACAAGAGCTTTGAGGGTCTGAAATGATTCCAGTTGCTGAGCCTTGTATAGGAGATGAAGAGTTAAAGAATGTGATTGAAGCTGTTAAGTCCGGATGGATTTCATCAAAAGGTAAATTTATCGAAGAGTTTGAAAGAGATTTTGCTAAGTATTGTGGAGTTAAATACGGTGTTGCTACTGCTAACGGGACTGTGGCATTGCATTTAGCGTTGAAGGCATTAGGAATTGGAAAAGGAGACGAAGTAATTGTGCCAACACTCACATTTGTAGCAACTGCTAATGCCGTTACTTATTGTAATGCAAAACCCGTTTTTGTTGATTCTCATCCAGAATACTGGTGCATGGATCCTGAGAAGATAGAGGATAAGATTACGAAAAATACTAAGGCTATAATAGTTGTTCATTTGTATGGACATCCATGTGATATGGATTGGATAATGGATATTGCCGAAGATAAAGGATTGTACGTAATAGAAGATGCCGCAGAGGCTCATGGGGCGGAGTATAAAGGTAAAAAAGTAGGTTCTTTTGGAGATATCGCATGCTTCAGCTTTTACGGCAACAAAATAATTACAACTGGAGAAGGAGGTATGTGTCTAACTAATAACGAAGAATTGGCAGAGAAAATGCGAATTCTAAGAGATCATGGAATGAGCAAGCATAGAAGATATTGGCATGAGATAATAGGGTTTAACTACAGAATGACAAACTTGCAGGCTGCAATCGGTGTCGCTCAGCTTAAAAAGTTGGATGATTTTATTGAGAAGAAAAGGCAGATTGCAAAATGGTATTCCGAAGAGCTGAAAGAGTTGGAAGATAAGGGATTAATCAGATTGCATCCTGAAATGCCTTGGGCCAAATGTGTTTACTGGATGTACTCAATATTGATAGAAGATAAAGCCAAAATTAGTAGAGATAAACTGATGAAGAAGTTGGAAGAGAAAGGAATTGAGACAAGACCCTTCTTCGTCCCTATGTATCTGTTACCTATTTATAAAAGGGACGAAAGATTACAAATAGCTGAAAATTTAGCAAAAAAAGGAATTAATTTACCAAGTAGTGTTAATCTTAAAGAGAATACTATTAGCTTCATTTGTGATGAAATTAACCAAATTCTTAGGAGTGAATAATTATGAGTATAATATTTGACTTAATTAAGCATGGATATAAAGAATACAGAGATTTATTCTACGAGAAGATAACAGGCAAAGTTGTCCCAAAACCTTGGATGAAGTATAGAGAAATTGAAATAATAGAAGAAATCATAAGGAATTTAAAACCTAAAAAGTGTTTAGAGTGGGGAGCTGGATATAGCACCCTTTACTTTCCGAGATTTTTAGATAGTGTGGATGCTAAATGGATATCTATTGAACATGAAAAAGAATGGTTTGAAAAAATCAAAAGTTTGAATAAAGACCATAGAGTCAAAATATACCTAATTCAGCCAAATAAATATCCTTGGAGCGATGAATATGGGGATGGTGACTACTCAGATTTGAGAGATTATGTTGAGTATCCGACAAAGCTCGGGAAATTTGACTTCATATTAATTGATGGTAGGGCAAGAAAATATTGCCTAATAAAAGCCCATGAACTTTTGAGCGATAAGGGGGTTGTGGTTTTACATGATGCCAATAGAACATATTACCACGAACCATTTAGACTTTTTAATCATTCTTTGTTATTTACAGACTATCGTGAAGGATGGGGTGGTATATGGATAGGTAGCAAGAAATTAAAACTTGAAAATGTTATTGATGTAGAGAAGCATACTAAACTTTGGAAAATCATTAGTAAATTTGGTAAGTTTATTAGAGTATGAAAGTCGCTATAACCTCTCGTTGCGTGTTCAAATTGCATGGATACGGAGGAATGGAAAGGTATGTATATTATTTCTCAAAGCATTTAGCTGAAAATGATATAAGTGTAGAGCTTTTCACTTCAGTTACGAAAAAACAAACTTCATGCAATTTGGAAAAGGTGAAATTAACTTTTCTAAAGCCTAATGTAAACGAAAGTATTAGGCTCTTAAGAGGTATTAATTATAGGCTATTTTTGAGGAAGGTCTCAACATGCTTGAAAAAGAGCAAATATGACATAGTTCATGCATTTGGTATTTGCCCTATAGAGTATTTAAGATATAAAAGTAGAGGAAGAGTTGTTATTCAACCTTTCGGAAATGAGGAATTTAAAAGCAGAGAAAGAGAGAATTTCTTCAAAAGAATTTATTTAGATCTCCTTATGAGAAATCCAAAGTTATATAGTGTGAGAAATGCAGATGCAATAGCTTCCGAAGGCGAAATTCAAACAAAGGAGATCATGCAATTATTTGGAGTTCCAAAAGAAAAAATATTTTACCTTCCTGATGGAGTTGATTTAGATGAAATAGAAGAATGTATAGAGAATGTGGAAGTTACCAAGGAAGATTATAACCTTCAAGATGCCGATATTGTTTTAATGAATGTTAACCGATTAGAGCCGAATAAAGGTGTGCAATACCTAATAGAAGCTTTGAAAATCTTAAATCAAGAGCTTAATGTCAAGCTTATTTTAGTTGGGACTGGATCTGAAGAAGAAAGGATAAAAAGGTTGATAAAACGATTAGGCTTAGATGACAAAGTCAAGCACTTCAAAAATATTCCCGACAAACTCATGTTTCAACTCTACACATTGGCTGACATCTCCGTGACTCCAACCCTATATGAAGGTTTACCGTTGGTTGTATTGGAAGCTATGGCTTGCGGGAAGCCAATTGTTGCAAGTAATGTTTCAGAAGTTCCTCAAGCTGTAAAAGATGGTGTAAATGGTTTTTTAGTCCCACCGAGAAAACCAAAAGCAATTGCAGATGCAGTTTTAAAAATTTACGATAAAAATCTATTTATGAAAATGGGGAGAGCGTCGAAGGAAATCGTTAAAAACTACGATTGGAGTAGAATAGCGAAGATGGCTATAAAGAAGTATGAGGAGTTGATTGGAAGATGAAGTTACTCTTTAGAGTCATTGACATATTCTATAAGCTTAAAGGCTTGAAAAATGAAGGGAAGTTAATTCATCCAGTTTGGATAGATCAACCTAAAAATGTGAGTATTGGTCGTGGCACTTGGATTGGTCCTTTCGTTTATATAACAATGCAGAACCCTAAAGGATACCTAAAAATTGGAAAATGTTGTGAAGTTAATCCTTTCTCTGTATTTTTATGCGGAAATGGAATTGAGATAGGAGACTATGTCTTAATTTCTCCTGGAGTAAAAATAATTTCAAGCACAAATTATTATGAGCCGAACTGGGAAATTTGGAAAAATCCTCATATCGGGGGAAAAGTCGTTATAGAGGATAATGTTCATATAGGAACAAATGCCGTTATATTGCCTAATCTCAGGATTGGGGAAGGTTCTGTTATCGGTGCAGGAGCAGTTGTGACTAAGGACATTCCAAAAGGTTCAATTGCTGTTGGAATTCCTGCCAGAATTATTAAAAGGAGGGAGAAAAATGAAAATATTACTTATTAGAATGGGCTTTAATAAACATGGAGGGATATCAAGATATGTAGCAGAGTTAGCCGAAAGGTTCGTTAAAGAACACGAAACCCATTTACTCACAGCAAAATATGACTACAAAGTTGCAAATTTAATTGTTCACAAAAAATCAATGATAGAAAAACCTTTCTGGCTTCAAATTGCTTCAAATGCTTACTATAACACAAAATATGCAAAAAAGCTAAAAGAGAAATTCAACATAGATATTATTCATTCAAATGGTGTGGAATCCCTATTTTGCAATGTTGTAACAATGCATAGCTGTCATAGAGCATGGGTAGATCACTACAAATCTTGGAGTATTGCAAAGAATATAAAGGCAATATTAAATCCAGTAAATAGAGTTGTATTGCAATTAGAGAAGAAAGTTGTTGAAAAGGGTAGTAAAATAATAATTTCGGTTTCGGAAGGGGTAAAGCGTGAGATATTAAGATATTACAATGTCCCCGAAGAAAAGATTGTCGTTATCTCAAATGGTGTAGACCTAGAGGAATTTAAACCCAATCGAGAAAAAAGAAAGAAAATAAGGAAAAAACTTAAAATTGATGAGAACGAGATAGTTCTAATGTTTTCAGGACATGAATTTGAAAGAAAAGGTTTGAGATTTATAATTGAAGCTTTACCAATGATTAAAGATAACGTTAGGCTATTAGTTATAGGAAGAGATAATCCTGAACTATATAAAAAACTCGCACAAAGATTAGGAGTATTAGACAAAATCATATTTGCAGGATTCGTTTCAGACATTACCGAATATTATGCTGCGTCTGACATTTTTGTCTTTCCTACAGCATACGAAGCTTTTTCTCTTGCAACACTTGAAGCAGTTGCATCTGGACTGCCAATTTTGGCTACAAAAGTAAATGGAACTGAAGAGCTAATTATGGAGAGTTATAATGGTTTCTTTATTAAAAGGGATCCAAAAGACATAGCAGAAAAAATAAATATACTTGTAGAAGATGAGAACTTAAGAAAGCAGATGTCAAGAAATGCAAGGAAGACAGCTGAAAAATACTCTTGGGATGAAGTTGCAAGAAGGACATTGGAAGTTTATGAAGAAGTCATAGGGAGGTAGATAGATCATGAAATTGAACAAACCTAACGTAATACTGATAATTGTTGATTCTTTGAGAGCTAAAGAGTTCTATTACCCAGATGGCAAAAAGCTACATACACCATTTTTAGATCGATTGTCGAAGTCTTCCTGTGTTTATAGGAGGGCAATAGCTCCATCTACTTGGACATTACCATCTTGTGCTTCGATATTTACAGGACTTTTGCCTACAGAACATAAACTTAATTTTGCAAACTCTAAGTTAAAATCTCAAATTCCAACCTTCGCAGAAGTAATGAGAGAAAATGGATACAAAACCGCATGTTTCTCTGGACAACCACTTATTAATTATGAAAATGGTCTTGCCAAAGGTTTTGACGAATTATACAATTTTTATAAACCTATTAATTTACCCTTTAAGAAAAATGTATTAGATGTAAGAAAATTAAAGTTACCTAATCAAGGCATATCTAAGATTTTGAAATACATCCTTAGCGTTAGTAAAAATGAAGGTAATTTCTTAAAAAATCTTATTAACATTTGTGTTCATTATAATAAATCGGCATTGGGATTTTTTGTAAAAGATAAGGGTGCAAGAGAGATAATAAATTCTGCAATCAACTGGATAGAATCTTGGCAATATCTAGAAGATAAACCTTTCTTTCTCTACATTCATCTGATGGAGACTCATGAGATGTATCTCCCGTTTATTTCCTATAATATACTTTATTCAATCTTGAATATTAAAAGAACGATTAAGTATCTAAAGAGTGTTCGAATTACTCATTTTACATCACGAAATTTAATAGAAAATTATCACTTTGATGAGGATGTTATAAGATATTTAAGAGATCTTTATAAAAGAGAGATAGAATATTTAGATAAACAACTCAACACATTTTATAAATTTTTAAGATCGCAAGGAATTGAAAAAGAAACAATTTTTATAATCACAGCAGATCACGGTCAACAATTGTATGAGCATAAGGCATTGGGACATGCTATGAGGTTTTATAATGTTAACCTCCATGTTCCACTCATAATTAAACTTCCAGATGGTAAATTTAATATTATAGACAAATTCATTTCGTTAAAAGATCTTCTTAGAACAATAGCGGATTATCTTGGCTTTAATAATAAAATTCCTGGATACAGCTTTTTACCAGATAAAATCGATAGTTATCCATCCCTTGTTATTTCTGAGACTATCGCAGACCCTATCTTTGATATAAAAATTAGAAGCAAAAATGTAGTGAACGAACTTCAGGGGATCGACTATAACACGATTAAGAAAAACATGTATGGTGGGTTATCAATTTATCATGGCAAATTCCATTATATAATGTTAACGAATGGTAAAATAGAGGTTTATGATTTCGAAAATGATTATAATGAAAGAAACAATCTTAAAATAAAGTTACCAAAAAATATAAAGTTAGTAGTAGAGAAGGAATTTATCAAACTTAAAATCGCTAACATGTTGAGAAAAGGTTTTATTTGTTCTTATGACTAGTAGCTCCAATCTTAAAGACTAATCTTACGTACTTAAAGTCATCAACTTTAATTCCTTTTATTAAAATCATAAATATAAAATAAAATACAATTGCAAAAAGGAGTTCAAAAATCCCTAGGATTATCGTCTTTGGATAAGGTAAAAAGTAAAAAAGTAGAAACATTGCAAATGAAGAAATCACTGGTTTATAAATTGAACTAACTTCTGGATAAATTCCTAACTTTCTCCATGAGAGCACTCCAGAAGATACAATATTAAAGAATCTTGACATTGTTGTTGCAATTGCAGCACCAATCATTCCAAACTTCAATATTAATACGTAGTTTAA
>CBEWZU010000029.1:0-24694 GCA_965561205.1 uncultured Archaeoglobaceae archaeon
AAAAATTATTTTAACTCTCATAATCTCCAAACTACATGCTTTCTCCCTTTGAAATAAAGCTACTCAAATCCCTTGAAGAGGGAATGGAATACACCCTCGATGAAGCCGCCGAAATCTCTGGATTGAAAAGAGATGCCGTGATTAAGGCTGCTTATCTCCTGCAGGAAAAGGGATTTGTCAAAGTTAAGGAGATCACTTGGAAGGAGTTCGAACTCACCGAAGAGGGCAGGGAATATCTGAAAGATGGGCTACCGGAAGAAAGGGTAATTGAAAAACTGAAAGAGGGTATTAAGTCAATTGAAGAGCTCGAAAAGGTTTTTGGAAAGAAAACAATAGGCATTGCTATCGGCAATCTCAAAAGGAAGGGAGCAATAAAAATCGAAAAGGGAAAAATAGAACTGATAAAGATACCGGAATTTCCTGAAAAAGAAGCTTTAAAAAAGATCGCCACTGGAAAAAAAGCAAAAATCGATGAAAAGATTTTAAAAGAGCTTGTAAAAAGAAAGCTCGTTAAGGTTGAAGAATTCAAAAAAATTAAAATTCAAATTATACGAAAGCCCGAAGTAGAGTTGAAAGAGAAAATATCCGATCTTACTCCTGAAATCCTTTTAAGCGGCTCATGGAAGGATATGGAATTTCTCGAATACGATATCAGAATTCCCTCGAAGGAAATATTTACGGCAAAAATCCATCCCTACGAGAGGATAATAAGGGAGTGCCGCAGAATCTTCCTTGAAATGGGTTTCACCGAGATTAAGGGGCATTTCGTTCAGTCAGCCTTCTGGAATTTCGACGCCCTCTTCCAGCCTCAGGATCATCCCGCAAGGGAGATGCAGGACACGTTTTACCTTGACAGATACGTTGATCTCGATAATGAATTCGTCGAGAGGGTTAAGCAAACCCACGAAAACGGATGGATAACGGGATCGAAAGGATGGGGAGGAAAATGGGATATCCAGAAGGCTAAACAGCTTGTTCTAAGAACTCACACAACAGCAATAACGATCCACTACCTTGCCCTTAACCCAGAGCCTCCAGTAAAGGCTTTCTGCATCGACAGAGTTTACAGAAGGGAGAGCATTGACGCCACCCATCTCCCAGAATTCGATCAGCTTGAGGGGGTAGTTCTCGACAGAGAAGTTGGTTTCCGTCACCTTTTGGGTCTGCTCAAAGAGTTCTTCGTAAAAATGGGCTTTGAGAACGTTAGGTTCAGACCGGGATACTTTCCCTACACGGAGCCGAGCGTGGAGCCCGAAGTGTATGTGGAGGGGTTGGGTTGGATAGAGCTCGGAGGCGCCGGAATTTTCAGGAAGGAAGTCACGGAGCCACTTGGAATCAAAGGAAAGGTTTTAGCTTGGGGTTTAGGAATCGGAAGGTTGGCCATGCTCAAGTTGGGAATGAAGGATTTGAGAAGGCTTTACGTCCCCGATATCGGATGGCTCAGGAGAATTCCGGCGATAAAAAGGTGATCAAACTCGGCGGTATTTTTCCCTATTTCCCTTTACCGTTGCATCTATTCCCATTTTTGCCGTGATGTTGTCCCTCGCTGAGGGATCCAAGCTGCTCCCCCTGACGTTTGTTACGATCACAAGATCCCTGTCGGCTTGGAATCTCGTAGCTATGGCGTATTCAACGTCTTCTGGATCGTAGATGTTTATATCCTCATCAACAATGACGACATGCTTCAAGCTTGGATGTGCTGCGAAAGCCGCCATGATTGCGTTCTTTCCATCACCTTCTGTGACGGATTCAATCTGAACGACCGCATGAAGGTAGTGTTTCCCCCCGGGGGTCATAACGACATTCTTTACATTGCATACCTTTGAGACTGCCTTGTAGATTTCTGGTTCGAACGGAATCCCCATGAGGATCTGGTGTTCGTATCCCGATGGGGTTATCGAGTAAAATATGAAATCCTCCTTGGCGTAAATCTCATCAATCTCTATCACGGGTGCCTTCCTTACCTTATCGTATGTTCCCGTTATATCGACGAAAGGCCCCTCATCTACCATCTCCGCCGTTATCCTACCCCTCATAACGATTTCGGATTCTGGACAGTAGATCCCATCGAATTCTATCACTTCGAGCTTTCCCATCAGAGATGCGGCGTATCGGAATTCCATTCCCCACTCGACTCTCGTGGCGGCTGCGAGCATGAACAGAGGGTGCGGTGCTATTACAACGGCGATTTCGAGATCCTCCCCTTTATCCACAGATTCCCTCCATCTCAGAAAAGTGTGTCTCGGAGGGACTAAGCGAGCCGCCAGTTTGCTATTATCTAAGAGAAGCATTCTGTGAAAGCTGGCATTATATTTACTGAAATCTTTTCCTTCTCCCGTTACGATAATCCCAGACGTGATGTATCTTCCGGCATCTCTCTTGAAGTATCTTGGGATGGGGAGGTCTTTTAGACTTCTCAGTTCAACATATTCGCCCTCCCCAATCACAATTTTATCAGAGTACCCTATCTGAGAGAGATATCTCGCAAGCTCTTTGACTTTTATCCTCAGATATTTACAGAGAAGCTCTCTTGTTGAAAGGAAATTTGTTGCAACCCTCTTCCCTTCGACGTTTAGAATTACGGGGGTTTTGTTCAGATTATTCTTCCTGATAAAATCGACAATTTCATCGTGTTTTATCTCTTCATCGTAAACCTTGTAATTGACGGTATTCATAGCATCTCTGAAATTCATGTTGTATCGTGGAAAGACTTTATAATATATACTTTTACATTACCTCATGCGATCTTCGAGAATTCCGGGATTTTACAAACTGAGTGTTGAAGATAGACTCAAAAAAGTAGCTGAATTCTGTGGATTAAATGAGGAGGACAAGAAGCTCCTACTTGAAAGGGGACTTCCCTTAGAGATAGCGGACAGGATGATTGAAAATGTTATAGGGGTATTTGAGCTCCCGCTCGGAATCGCCACAAACTTTCTAATCGACGGAAAGGACTATCTGATTCCCATGGTAATAGAGGAGCCGAGTGTAGTGGCGGCCGCAAGCAATGCGGCGAAGATGGCAAGGGAGGGAGGCGGCTTCTTCACCGACTACATGGGGGACATCATGATCGGTCAGATTCAGGTCACGAGGCTTAGGGATCCATATGCGGCGAAGTTTGAGATTCTGAGGAACAAGGATGAAATTATCGAAAAGGCAAACGAATGTGATCCGGTTCTCGTGAAGCTTGGAGGCGGATGTAAGGATATTGAGGCGAGGGTGATTGACACAATCAGGGGAAAGATGCTGATCGTCCATCTGATCGTGAATGTAAAGGACGCGATGGGAGCCAACGCCGTGAACACGATGTGCGAGAAGGTGGCACCCCTCATCCAATCGATAACGGGTGGCCGGGTTTATCTGAGGATTATATCGAATCTCGCAGTCTACAGGCTCGCAAGGGCTAAGGCGACGTTCAGGAAGGAAACTATCGGCGGCGAGGAAGTCGTCGAGGGGATCATGGAAGCCTACGCCTTTGCAGAAGCCGATCCGTTTAGATGTGCTACCCACAACAAGGGGATTATGAACGGGATATCTGCGGTCGTTATCGCTACAGGAAACGATTTCAGAGCGGTTGAAGCTGGAGCTCACAGCTATGCAGCACTAAGAGGATACAAACCTCTAACGACTTATGAGGTTAAC
Source organism: uncultured Archaeoglobaceae archaeon (assembly GCA_965561205.1). Classification (GTDB taxonomy): domain Archaea; phylum Halobacteriota; class Archaeoglobi; order Archaeoglobales; family Archaeoglobaceae; genus Geoglobus. The sequence continues at coordinate 3,643 of CBEWZU010000029.1, forward strand.
GAAAGGGGAGATCTCGTGGGAACGATAGAGCTTCCGTTGGCTGTCGGGACGATAGGAGGGGCAACGAAGGTGAATCCCCTCGCAAAATTAAGTCTAAAGATTTTGGGCGTTGAGAGAGCGGAGCAACTTGCAAGGATAATCGCTGCCGTCGGATTGGCTCAGAACTTTGCGGCTTTGAGGGCTTTGGCTACTGAGGGGATTCAGAGGGGACACATGGAACTCCATGCGAGGAACGTTGCGATAATGGCTGGAGCTGTCGGCGACGAGATCGACATGGTCGTGGGGGAGATGCTGAAGGAAGGGGTTATAAGAATCGATAAGGCGAGGGATATCCTTGAAAAGATAAGAAAATGATATTCTACTCGACAGTAGCACCCGGATTGGAGTTTGTAGCCGCAGAGGAGATCGAAAACAAAAAGCTTGGAAAAATATCAGAGCTTAGAGAGGGTAAGGGGAGGATATTCTATGAATCAGATTTTAGTAGAATTCCGCTGTTAAATTATTTTTTAAGGACTGTTGAGAGAGTTGTTTTAATCTTGGGGAGGGAGAGGGTCGAAAATCTTGAAGGCATTTACGGGGTTGTTAAAAGGATCGACTTCTCGTTCATCGACCCAGAATGGAGCTTTGCGATAAGGTCAAGCAGAGTGGGAGAACACGACTTCACTTCGATCGATATCTCAAGGGTCGCAGGCAAGGCCGTAATAGACAGTTACAGAGAGTGCAGAGGGGTTAGGCTTAGGGTAAATCTCGATGAGCCAGATGTGATAATAAGGTGCGATCTCGTTGAAGACGATTTTATCGTCGGTCTGGATACGACGGGGGATGAGGGGTTGCACAAAAGGAATTACCGTGTCTATCAGCATCCGGCTCCCCTCAATCCCACTATTGCGGCGTCTCTCGTTTATCTCTCTGGGTGGTCCTACAAGAGATCGCTTCTCGATCCAATGTGCGGTAGCGGAACGATCCTTTTCGAAGCTGGAATGACCGCCCGCAACACCCCGATATGCAAATTTCGTAGGGATTTCGCCTTTAAGAAATTCATTAACGGAGATTGTGAATTTGAAGAGAGAGAGGTCGAGCTGAATCTCTACGGTATTGAGAAGTTCAGAAAGCACGTGGAGGGTGCGAAGAAGATCGCCGAATTCGTTGGAATAGACGTCAGAATTATGGAGGGGGAGGCTGAGAGGATAAACGAATACTTCAACGAGATCGACTACATAATCACGAATCCACCCTACGGGCTGAGGATAGGAAGGAAAAAAATCATAGAAAGGCTTTACAGTTCATTCCTAAGAGCGGCGGCAGAGATCATTAAGGAAAAGCTCGTAGTGATAACGGCTGAGACAAAAATCTTCGAAAAGCACGCCAAGGAATTTTTCGATATCAGAAGGTTCAACGTCAGATACGGAGGACTGATGACGGGGGTTTTTGTCTGTGATTAGGAAAAATATTTAACCCAATGAAGGAGTATTGTGAAAAGCATGAAAGCTGAGCTCATAGATAACGTCCAATTCATCTACGAGTTAGCTCTATCCATGTTGGAACTAAAATCATTTGGAATTTCGTTCAAAGTTTCGAATAGCCTAAGATCTTTCGAGTTATATAATGTAAATGATACTGATACTGAAGTTCTCAAAAAGAGGTTAGCATATTTCAAGAGAATAGATGGTATTCGGACAGACTACTCTAAAATTTTGAATTATAATGTAACAAAATCGATAAATCAGTACCTAACTCATTGGATATACCCTTATAAAGGCAAATTCCATCCGCAAATGATCCGAGCATTATTAAACATAATAAAGCTGAAAGAGGGGGACACAGTATTAGATCCATTCATAGGTAGTGGAACAACAGCATTGGAGTCCCAGTTGTTGGGAATAAACTGTATAGGGATTGATATATCCCCACTTTGCGTTTTGCAATCAAGGGTTAAGGTCGAATCATTGTATGTCTTAGATGAAATCAGATCCCTGTACGATGAAGCTGTAAAATCCTTTGGAGGTTCGAAATTATCGATTGAAAATATAAACTATGAAGAGTTTCTCAATACGATTGAGGATGAGAGGGTTAGAAATTTCTATAATCTTGCCAAACTCGTTGCAATAAGCGATAATGTTAGGAGGGGTAGGAGACTGATAGATTCCTTTATCAAAAATTTAGATTTAATGATTAAATCTGTTGAACTTCATAGGAAAGTCGTTAGAGATCTAAATATAAAACTTGGTGAAGCAAAGATCTTTGAGGGAGATGCGAGGGATCTAAATTTAGAGGATGATTACGTGGATGGTATCATTACATCCCCACCCTATTCAATAGCATTAGATTATGTAAAGAACGATGAACACGCTCTTAAAGAACTGGGATACGATGTTAAAAAACTCAGACACAAATTTATAGGTGTTAGAGGTAATGGAGTTGAAAGAATCAACCTATACAACAGAGACATGATGTTATCTTATAAAGAGATGTTCAGAGTCCTGAAACCAAATGGCTGTTGTGTTATAGTTATCGGAAATGCAACTTACCGTGGTAAAGAAATAGACACTGTAAAATTCACAAAAGACTATTGCCGAAATATTGGTTTCAAACTTGTTAAAGAAATCGACAAAATAATATATGGACTATATAATGTAATCCAAAACGAAAAAATTTTGATATTTAGGAAGATGATTTAATGGAAAAAATAGAGGAATACCGAAAAATCATTCAGAAAATCTTAGAAGCGTTTACAAACGTTCCGTTCACAGTTGTTGTAGAATCGGCAACAGGTAAAACAATAAATCCCGTCGATTTAAACGACATAAAAGATAAGGAACTGGTAGATGATTTAAAAACTATTGCAAATAATATTCTCACAGAATTTTTCAAAAAGAGCATAACCTTAGAAGAATACCGCAAATTAAGAAAGAAATCAGCAAAAACATTCAGACCTAACGAGGTGAGTATATTTTTAGAGCATACTTTTCCAAAAAAATTTATAGAAGTTAAAAATTCACTAAAAACAATCGTAAACGTTGTTCATTTAAAGGAATCCGGTTACCCAGACGAAAAGATTACCGATAAATATGGCAGAGTTACATTCCTTGAAATAAAAGCCACCACAAGACCAGAGTAGGGTTCTCCAAGAGATTTCTTTTTTACACCTTTAGGAAATACAAAGAAAAAAGTAGATTCTGACGGTCATCACTTGCTTTTAGGTTTTGTTATTGAAGAAATACAGCCAAAAACATTCAGAACGATAGGATGGAAACTTGTAGATCTCTCAAAAATCTTCGTAAGTATGAAACCAGAGTTCAACACGGACAACAGAGAACTATACAAGAAGGAAGCAATCATAACAGAAAACTGGATAAGATAGCTAACACAACACATCAAAAAAATTATATTTATCACACCACAATCCAAGATCCATGAGACAGCAGGTCGAGGTTAGACAGCTTAGAGAGGGCGGTTACATTATCATCGATGACGAGCCGTGTGAGATAGTCAGCATTTCGGTAAGCAAGCCGGGAAAGCACGGTGCCGCTAAAGCGAGGATCGAAGCAATCGGTATTTTCGATAAGCAGAAGAGGAGCATTGTCCAACCCGTGACAGCTAAGGTATACGTCCCCATAGTCGAGAGGAAGAGGGCGCAGGTCATTAGTGTGACGGGGAACGTGGCCCAGTTAATGGATTTGGAGACATACGAGACCTTTGAAATCGAATTCGGTGAGGAAGTAGCGGATAAAGTCCAACCGGGTGTCGAGATAGTTTATCTCGAATCCCTCGGAAAGAGAAAGATCGCTGAGAAGTGAAATGCATATAGATAATTTTTTTGCCCTATCCAATTCTTCGGTTAACGAAGCAGATTACGTCATTTTCGGCATTCCATACGATTCCACTCAGTCCTTTAAAACGGGATCGAGATTTGCCCCAAATGCGATAAGGGAAGCGAGCTGGAACCTTGAGAGCTATTCTCTCTATTTCGATTACGATCTCGATTTTGTGAGGGTTGCAGACGGAGGGAACGTGAACTGTGACGGAAATTTCGAGGAGATATCCGAAAGGGTATCGAAATTTCTTGAAGAAGTTAACGGAATCCCGATCGCAATCGGAGGAGAGCATTCTGTAAGCTATATGCTCGCAAGAAACCTTGAAGACTTTGTTTATCTCGTCTTCGATGCCCATTTCGATTTGCGGGATAGCTTCGACTCCAATCCCTTCAATCACGCTTGCACAACCCGGAGGATTATGGAACTCGCCGATGATGTGGTAATCGTGGGTGTCCGCAGTGGAACCAAGGAGGAGAAAGAATTCGCCGAAAACGTTGGCTTAGAAGTCTATTACTCTTGGGATCTGATGGATTACGGATTTGACGATGTGCTCGACAGCCTCGAAGGCAAAGACAGGATCTACCTTTCCTTAGATATGGACGTTTTCGATCCTTCATTCGCTCCCGGCGTCTCCACCCCAGAACCCTTTGGTATATCCCCCATAGATTTTTTAAGGGTGCTTGAAGAAGTATCGGATAGAGTAATAGCCTTTGATGTGGTAGAGGTCATCCCCGATGAACAAAAAATCACACAGACGCTTGCGGCAAAAATAATCCTCGAATTTATAGCTGCTAACGCATCGCTAAGGTTTTAACGTGTCTGAAGGTAACCGAAAGATACTTTTTGTTTTTCAGTAGGAGGAAAGCGGCAAGAATCAGATAGACAAGGCTTATCAGATACCTGACCTCCACGGACGGAAAGGCTATTTGAACCAAGAACAGGAAAAGCAGCGAGAAAGCTTCCCAAAGCGTCACCTTTTTGTCTAAAATCAGTGCGGTCGCAAAAAGGGACTGAGCTGCCGTAAGAAGGATCTCCTCCCTCTGCCTAACATCCAAGGGAAGGGCTGAGGGCTCCATTGAAGAGATGCTGAAAACTACGGCTAACGTTCCTATAAGCAGTGTCCACTGGTTGACCTTTGACGAAATTAGGGCGTTCAAACTCGCAGATACCCTCATCCTCCTGACGAGGTATATCGCCACTATGAATTCGGGAGATTCGCTCGCAAGCGGTGCTACCCACTGGACAACGAGGAATTCGTCTATATCCAATAGCCTTGCTGTCCCAAGTAACCCCTCGCTGAAGGCTTCGACGCTTATGAAAATGACGAAAGCCGAGAAAATCATTAAGAACAAAACGCTGAACCTTCTTACACGGGTTTCCAACCGACAGAGAAATTTTGGAACCCCCTCAATCTCGAACTCCTCGTGCTCGGACTTAGAAGCCAAAAAGATGTAAAGGATATAAAGGGAAACAAAAACAAAACTATCCGTTAGGGAGATCGAATCCTTAATCGGTAGGATGAATGCGTAGAGAGTGGCGGCAAAAAGAAAAAATATCTCAAGATTCAAACTATCGTCAAGCTCTATCTGCCTCTTTTTGCTCTTGAAAATAGCTATTAACATCACAACGCTCCATCCTATACCTATCAGCAGCCTGTTCGCTCCCGTCATGTTTGCAGTTGCGTAGTGGATGTATTCTCCCCCAACCTTCCCAGCCATCCATGTGAAGTAAGCATCAACGGCGTATTCGGGAAGAACTGCCAATAAAGCGACGGCGGCTAAGCTCACGCTCCTCGGAACATCCATTTCAGCTGTTTCGGATGCCCAGGAGAGAAGGAAAGCGGCACCGACAACGGCAAATCCCGAAATTAAAGCCTCGATTTGGGGAGGGTAATGGATTTTGAGGAAGAAAGAAATTATCCAAGGGATTGTAAGAAGAAACGCTGCGGTCATCTGGATTTTCTCTTTCAAAAAATCCATATCACTTGGATTTTTTTGAGCTTAAAAATTTTTGCAGTTTCCTGCTGTAAGACACTCGTAACACAAAGGTAATCGGATTATTGTATTGAATTGAGAACTCGAAGTGCAGGTGAGCAAGAATCCCAAATCAAGGTATTCATCCTAAATCCATAATCCAGCTGGATTGTCTTCAACTTATAATTACTTTTGATGGGATCTCATGAATGGGATTTGACTACGTAGAATACGTCAGAAAGCTGAGGAAACACATCTTCGGAAGATACGATTAGGAAAAACGTTATCTTCCCACAGGACTACTCAAGATTATGAAAATCGTTAAGGAGGTAAAAACAAACGATCTTTCTCTAAAGCTTGCTCAGGGAGATATAACTAAGAGCGGAACAGAAGCAATCGTCAATGCGGCTAACAAGCATTTGGAACACGGGGGTGGTGTCGCTTACGTTATAGCAAAAGCATGTGCGGGTGACGCTGCGGAATACATCCAAATCAGCAAGGAAGCTATGAGGGAGCAGATCGGCCGGGACTATATTGAACACGGGGAGGTCGTCGTTACACCCGCTATGAAATTGGAAGAACACGGAATCAGGTATGTTATCCACACAGTAGGTCCGATTTGCGGAGGTAAGTGGGATGAAAGCCTAAAGGAGAAATTATACAAAGCCTTTACGGGTCCTCTGGAGAAGGCGGAAGAGATGGGGCTAACCTCAATAGCATTTCCAGCTGTGAGTGCTGGGATTTACGGGTGCCCCCTTGAAGAGGTTGTAAAAACGTTTATCGAAGCCGTCAGAGATTTCTCAGGCAAAGCAAGCCGCGTTAAGGAAGTTTTGTTGGTGATATACGACGAGGAGAGTTTAAGGAAAGCCGAAGCTGTGTTCGATTGAGCAGAAACGTTTATTAAGCAGGATGAGAATCTAAGGAGCATCACGCTAACGGGGGTATTGAAATGAAATCAGCCTATGCGTATATTAGAGAGGCTTGGAAAAGGCCTTGGGATGGTTACGTCGGAAGACTGATGTGGGAGAGGTTACAGAAATGGAGAAGGGAGCCAGCGGTAGTCAGAATCGAAAGACCGACAAGACTTGACAGGGCAAGAGCTTTGGGCTATAAAGCGAAGAAGGGCGTGATCATTGTCAGAGTCAGGATAAGAAGGGGAGGAAGAAGAGCAACCCGACCCAACAAGGGTAGGAAAACGAAGAATCTGATGGTCAACAAGAAAACTCCCAAAAAGAGTCTCCAGTGGATTGCTGAGGAGAGGGCGGCAAGGAAGTTCCCGAACATGGAGGTGCTCAATTCCTACTGGGTCGGAGAGGACGGAAGATACAAGTGGTTTGAGGTGATTTTGGTGGACAGAGCCCATCCCGCCATCCTGAACGATCCTCAACTCTCGGGAATCGCAAAGCAGAGGGGCAGGGTATTCCGCGGTCTAACGTCAGCTGGGAGGAAATCGAGGGGACTAAGGAGAAAGGGTAGAGGAGCCGAGAAAGTCCGGCCAAGCTATAGAGCCAATTTCAGAAAATAATTTTTATGAAAATTGATAGTATAACCGTATCAGCCATAGTTTACTCCACGGAGGATCCCGAAAAGGTTGGGGAAGCGATCGCAACCCTCTTCCCCTTTGAATTTGAGATTCAGGTTAGCCGCGCCAAGGGGCATTACGGAAATCCCATAATGTTTTTGGAGGTTGAAATAAAAAAGAAGAGGGAGATCAAAGAGTTCTGGAACCACCTTATAACTCAGCTGAAAGATCAGAGGGATATCATAATCGAGTTTTTAGACAACCTGATAGATGAGAATGGTGTCCTTCACATTAGGTTAGATAAGCAGCAGGCTTATCTTGGTAGAACGGAATTGGCTTTTAGTGGTGACTGCATAGTCGTAAAAGCAAAACTTGTGACCTTCCCCTCTAAGAGGGAGAAGTTGATTGAGTTCGCCAAGGAAATTCTGTCCAAAGGATTATGATCGACTTCATCAGATTCGATTACGATAACTCCATCGATCTCGGGTTTCGAAAGTATGTAGTTTTCGGGGAGGTAACGAAAAAAAACATTCAAGGATGCTTGATCTACGCCGAAAGCCCCAAGGAACTTAGGGAAAAACTCAGAAAGGCAAAGGGACTCGTGGGTGTTATGAGTTGTAAGGAGGAAGTGAACAAATACGCCGTAATGAGGAAGAAGGTCGATATCCTATTAGATTTCCCGGAAAGAAAGCTTGATTACGTAACGGTAAAGCTTGCAAAGGAAAAAGACGTGATAATAGAGGTCGCCCTATCAAATCTGCTATCCGCCAAGGGGATAAAGAGGGCGAAGCTCGTTAAGGAGCTTAGGACACTATTCAAGGTGATAAGGAAGTTTGACACGCCGTTCATCCTAACAAGCGGTGCTAAAGATTTCTACCAGCTCAGGCAGAAAAAACAGATCCAAGAAGTCTTCGAGTATTTAGGTGCCGACGTAAAAAGATCCGAGCACTGGGCTGAAAGGCTTTACAGAAGGCTGTTTGATGAAAAATACATTATGGACGGTCTTGAAATTTTATGAGAAATCTACCTCCGTCTCTCAGGAAAAGAAAAAGATACGTAGCGTTTAAACTTATTTCGGAAAAGGATGTGGCGAAAGAAGATTTCGTCAGATCCCTGTGGAGTTCGATGCTCTCCCTTTTCGGTGAATTTGATGGTGAAGTATTTAAGCTCATTCATTTTGAACATAATATCGGTATAGTGGCGTGCTGTCACAGAAATTTAAATAAGTTAAAAATTGCATTAACCCTAATAGATAGGGTGGGTGAGATAAGGACGCTCCCACTAATCTTGGGAGTTAGTGGGACATTAAAAAGGTGCAGGAGGAAGTACTTGGAGGTGTTAAAAGATGCAAATTCCTCAAATGGGATATGATAGAGCGATAACAGTATTCAGCCCTGATGGCAGATTGTTTCAAGTCGAATACGCAAGGGAGGCTGTAAAAAGGGGAGCCACCGCGATAGGGATTAAAACAAAGGAGGGAGTCATTCTCATCGCGGATAGAAGGGTTGGTAGCAGACTTCTTGAGGCAAATACTATTGAGAAGATATACAAGATCGATGAGCACATATGTGCCGCTACATCAGGCCTTGTCGCAGATGCGAGGGTTTTAATAGATAGGGCGAGACTTGAAGCTCAGATCAACAGGTTGACTTACGATGAACCGATAAGCATCAAGGAGCTTGCGAAAAAAATTTGTGACTTCAAGCAGCAATTCACGCAATTCGGTGGTGTTAGACCCTTCGGCGTCTCCCTTCTGATTGCCGGAGTAGATAAAGAGCCTAAGCTGTTTGAAACGGATCCAAGCGGGGCGTTGTTGGAATACAAGGCGACTGCAATCGGTGCCGGTAGAAACACCGTAATGGAGTTTTTTGAAAAGGAATACAGGGACGATATCGGATTCGAAGACGCGATAATCTTAGGACTTGTGGCGATGGGAAAGGCGATCGAGAGCGAGCTAAGTGTCGAAGGGATTGAGATGGGTGTTGTTAGAGTGGAGGACAGAAAGTTCAGATTGCTTGAAGATGAAGAGAAAGAAAAATACATTGATAAAGCTAATGAGATTATCCGTCAGCAGTTAAAGTAGAGGGAATGGTATGGTTTCTTTGGAGAAAGCCGTAATTGCGAGGTTAAAGAAGGGTGGGGAAATTTTCGAAGTTCTTGTTGATCCTTACTTGGCGAGGGATTTAAAAGAAGGTAAAAAAGATGTAGATTTTGAAGCCCTCGTCGCAGTCGAGGAGGTCTTTTACGACGCAAAAAAGGGCAGCCGTGCTTCGATAGAGGATCTTGAGAAGGTTTTCAAAACGAGGGATCTGAGGGAGATCATAAAGAGGATTATTATCGAGGGAGACGTTCAGATAACCGCAGAGCAGAGAAAGGAAATGCTTAAACAGAAAAAGAAGCAGATAATCGAATACATAAGAAGGAACGCAATCGATCCGAGGACTGGAGCTCCCCATACTTACGCGAGGATTGAAGCGGCGATAGAGGAGGCTAAGGTTCACATAGACATATTCAAACCCGTTGAAGCCCAAGTCAGATATGTTGTCAAAGCGATAAAGCACATCCTTCCTCTAAAATTCGAGGAGATTGATATAGCGATAAAAATCCCTCCAGAGCATACGGGGAAGGCGATATCAGCTCTTTACAACTTCGGAACGATACTGAAAGAGGAATGGCAGAGGGACGGAAGTTGGATCTGTGTGATGAGAATTCCCGCTGGAATGCAGGGAGATTTGATGGATTTGCTTGGAAAGGTTGCCAAGGGGGAAGCTTTAACAAAAGTTCTCAAAAGGAGGTGAATTATGAGGTCGATCGTCTTACCGGGTGAGCTGTTAGCAACGAATCCAAAGGTTGCTGGAAGCGGCACCTACGTTGAAAACGGGAAAGTTTACGCAAAAGTCCTTGGGCTGCTTGATAAAACCGACACATCTGTGAGGGTAATCCCATTAAGGGGACGCTACATCCCTTCCATTGGAGACATCGTCATAGGAATTGTCCGAGAGGTTACGGCAAATGGATGGGTGGTGGATATAAATTCCCCATATCAGGGATTTCTTCCGGTTCAAGAGAACCCCGAGATGAAACCTGATAAAAAGCCGAACGATATCCTCGATATCGGTGACATAATAATTGCCAAGATAATCAATATCGACCCAAAGATGAAAGTCACCCTTACGATGAAGGATAAGATGTGTAGAGCTGTTAGATTTGGGAGAATTGTTGCGATAAATCCCGCAAGGGTTCCCCGAGTTATAGGGAAAAAGGGTAGCATGATCAAACTCTTCAAGACCGAATTGGGAGTTCAGATAATCGTTGGAAAAAACGGGCTGATATGGATCAGCGGGGACAGAAGAAAGGTCAACATAGTGGAGGAAGCCATATACATCATAGAGGCGGAAGCCCACACCGAGGGTCTGACGGATAGGATAACTGAATTCATAAAGAAGAGAAAGGGTGAATTGAATGGTCAGTGAAGATGTTAAGAGACTTAAAGGTGAGATAAAGCTAATCGTAAATGGAAAGAGGCTTGACGGTAGAGCTTTTGAGGAACTCAGACCGATAAAGATTGAGGCTGGAGTTCTTAAAAGGGCTGATGGCTCTTGCTATTTAGAAATGGGGAAGAATAAGGTGGTTGCAGCCGTCTACGGACCGAGAGAGGTCCATCCGAGGCATCTTCAGGATCCTATAAAGGCGGTTGTAAGATACAGATACAACATGGCTCCGTTCAGCGTTGAGGAGAGAAAAAGACCGGGTCCTGACAGGAGGAGTGTTGAGATTTCCAAGGTCAGCCGGGAGGCTTTGGAAGCCGTTATAATGAAAGAGCTCTTTCCAAGATGCGGGATAGACGTGTTCGTCGAGGTTTTACAAGCCGATGCTGGAAGCAGAACTGCGTGCCTGAATGCCGCAAGCGTTGCCCTCGTTGATGCTGGAGTCCCGATGAGAGGAATGATCTCAAGCGTTGCTGTGGCAAAGGTTGAGGGGCATCTTGTGTTAGATCCGATGAAGGAGGAGGACTTTTACGGTGAAGCCGACATACCCTTTGCGTTCTTTATAAGAAACGACAAGATAGAATCCATAGCCCTACTGCAAATGGATGGAAGAGTGACCAAAAGCGAATTAATAGAAGCGTTACTGATGGCGAAGAAGGGAGCCCTCGAAATATACAGGCTACAGAAGGAAGCCATAAAATCAAGATATGTTATCGAAGAGGTTGATGAAAATGAGTGAGGATGTTGTGTTAGACATTCGCAAAGATTACGTTTTAAGCAAACTGAGAGATGGAGAAAGGATAGACGGGAGGGGCTTCGATGAATATAGATCTATAGAGATTCAAACGGGTTTAATAGAGAAAGCGGAAGGATCCGCTCTTGTGAAGATCGGGAATACTCAGGTTATTGTTGGTATTAAGATGCAACCGGGTGAGCCTTTCCCCGACACACCTGATAGGGGAATAATAATCACAAATGCTGAGCTCGTCCCCTTAGCATCTCCCATATTCGAACCGGGTCCTCCCGATGAAAATTCGATTGAACTTGCGAGGGTTGTTGATAGGGGAATTAGGGAGAGCGAAGCCATAGATCTCAACAAACTCTGTATAGAGGAGGGCGAGAAAGTCTGGCTTGTCTTTATAGATATCCACGCAATAGATGATGATGGTAATCTAATGGATGCGTCAGCATTAGCTGCGATCTCCGCTTTGCTCAATACAACAGTTCCCGCTGAAAAATTCGAATTGGGGGATGATTATCCGCTACCCGTAAGGGATCTGCCAGTTGCCGTAACCTCTTTGGTCATAGAGGATAAAGTAATCGTGGATCCGTGTAAAGACGAAGAGAACGCATCGAAAAACTTTATAACAATAACAACCGACAGTAACGACAACATAGTGGCGATCCAAAAGAGCGGAAGTTACCTGCTCGATGAGGAAAAATTTTATGAAGTCATCGATTTGAGTATCGAAAAAGCGAGAGAAATTAGAAAATTACTAAAAGAGGTGTAATCATGCCGAGGACAAAAAAAGTTAAAATGGCTGGAAGATTTGGACCCCGTTACGGTATCAGAGTAAGAAGAGCCATCATCGAAATAGAATCCCAGCAGAGACAGAGATATATATGCAAAAAGTGCGGGAAGAAAGCTGTTAAAAGAGTGGGAACGGCGATCTGGGAATGCAAGAGCTGTGGATACAAATTTGCCGGCGGAGCATACATCCCGGTCTCACCAGCCGCAAAGATAGTGGAGCAGGCGATAAGTAGAGGGAGATCATGAGCGTTTTCATCTGTGTTTTTTGCGGTGCCGAAGTTGACGTCGATTTGGACAGAAATCTGATCCAATGCACAAGATGCGGAAGCCGTATCGTGATGAAACCTAAGCCCCCAGCCCTCAAAAAGAGGGTTAAGGCTATCTGAGGAAGCGGGGTATCAGACCCTGCATCATCATTAAGTCGATTATCACTAAAGAAACCATAGCTTCGGCGACTGGCACAGCTCTCGGGACTATGCACGGATCGTGCCTTCCCTTTACGCTTATTTCCGTATTCTCGAATGTTTTTAGATTCACACTCCTCTGAGGTTTTGATATGCTCGGCGTCGGTTTCACCGCAATCCTGACGACGATGTCCTGACCTGTCGTTATTCCGCCCAATATCCCCCCGGCGTTGTTTGTGTAGAAGCTTATCCTACCCTTTTCAATGAACATCTCGTCGTTCATCTCACTACCCTTCATCCTTGCGGCGCTAAATCCCGCCCCGATCTCAACCCCCTTCACCGCGGGAATGCTCATGAGAGCGTAAGAGAGATAGGCGTCAGCCTTCAGAAAAACCGGCTCTCCGAGGCCAGCGGGAACGTTCTTCGCCACGACCTCCACAACCCCGCCGACACTATCTCCCTCCCTTCTCGCCTCGTTGATTTTTTCTATGATTTTTTTCTCAGCCTCACCGTCTGGAATTCTAAGATCACTTTTTTCGGCTTTTTCAAATACCTCTTCTACATCCCCCTCTATCTTAGCTTTTATCCCAGCGATCTCCTTTGCGTAGCCGTAGATCCTCACACCGTATTTTTCCAAAATCTTTTTGGCGATTGCTCCGGCGGCGACTCTCGCAACGGTCTCCCTCCCGGAAGCCCTTCCGCCGCCCCTCCAATCCCTCACGCCGAACTTCGCGTGGTATGTGTAGTCCGCATGTCCGGGTCTCGGGATGTCTTTTATCTTCTCATAGGCACTCGAATCGATGTCTCTGTTCTCCACAATCATCGCAATCGGTGTTCCGAGGGTCAGTCCTTCAAAAACTCCCGATAAGATCTTGACCTCGTCCTTTTCCTTCCTTTGAGAGGCGAATCTTCCGCCGGGTCTTCTCCTCCTGAGCTCCCTGTTGATGTCTTCCTCGGAAAGCTCAAGACCTGCAGGACACCCATCTACAACACATCCCACGGCTTTTCCGTGGCTTTCTCCAAAGCTTGTGACCCTGAACAAAACACCGAACGTATTTCCTAACATCTCTCAACCCTCACTCCAATCTTCTTTAAATCTTCGAAAAATCCCGGATATGAGACATTAACAACTTCAGCGTTTTTCACCGTCACTTCACTCACAATTCCCAAGAGAGAAAACGCCATTGCCATCCTGTGATCCCCGAAGCTGTCAACAGTCCCACCCCTGATCTCCCCGCCCCTAATTATCAAACCATCTCTAAGCTCCTTTACGTCAACTCCCAAAGACCTGAGATTCACGGCAATTCCTTTAATCCTGTCTATTTCTTTTATCCTCAAATGCTCAGCGTTGTAGATCTTGGTGATTCCGTTAGCGGTTGCTGCTAAAACAGCTACTGTGGGGACGATGTCGGGGGTATCGGATGCATCAAAATCTATCCCGCTGAGTTCGGATTTCTCTGCTATTATTTTGTTGCCCTTCCATGAGATTTTTCCGCCCATCTCTTTCACGAGATCAACAAATATTTTGTCGCCCTGCTTCGACTCCACGGCATTGTTTATCACGACTCTGCCTCCGAGAATCCCGGCGGCTATAAGATAGCTCATGGAGGAGAAATCTGGGGGGACAGTGAATCTACGGAGATCGAATTCCGATGGCTTAATGTAGAACGTATTTCCATCCCTCTGAATTCTGACTCCGCTACTTTCGAGAACGTGCAAAGTAATGTCGATGTAGGGTTTCGATTTTATTTTTCTAACTGTTAGGACGGAATCACCCTCGGTCAGAGGTAATGCAAAGAGGAGGGATGTAACGAACTGAGAGCTTAAAGCTTCTATCTCAATTTCTCCATTCCTTATTACGCCTCTTATCCTTAGAGGTGGCCTGAATCTTCCATCTCCGATAACGGTTGCGCCGAGCTTAATCAGAGCTTCTGCGAGTTCTCTGTTCGGTCTCTTTCTGAGTGATTCATCCCCGTCAAGGATTGAAAAACCGTGTGACAGGCTTAAAAGACCCATGAGAATTCTGAGAGTCGTTCCAGAATTTGCCGCATAATAGTATCCGGGTGCTATCGAATTAGTCCCCCAAAATCGAAATTCATTTGATTTTCTCAGAAATTTTGCGCCCATTTTTTTGCACGCGTTTAGTGTTGCGACTGTATCCTCAGCAATCAGGGGGGACTTCACGAGGGATTTTTTGGAAAGAGCCGCGGCTATGAAAGCTCTGTGAGTGTAACTCTTAGAAGGTGGAGCCCCAATCTCCCCATCAACTTCGCTCTTCGTAATCTTGACGTTCACATTCTGGATAATCTTTCATTAAATAAATCGTTTACTGTCACTTTCTTCATGATAATTCTTGATCCGATTATATACGCGATTTTAAAGGTTTATTGAGTTTTTAATATAGTATCTTTTGAAATGCAACATTTAGAAAGTTCAGATATCTCAATATAGATTTTGCAATCTTTGTATGATGCTTTTCCGTATTTACCAAATTCCCCTCTATATCGTGCCCCTTTTCTATATCCAACATTCATTAGTGTTTTAAAAAATCGGACTACGATCTCCTTACCCGTATCGACAAGGTGTCTACTTACTAGGTTTTCGTCGTGCTGGTTTTTTTTAACCAGTCTAACCCTAACAAATTTGCCGCATCTAATAAGTCTTCCAGATCTTTACGGTCGATGACTACATATTTCTCCCCGTTAGGGATGGTCATGATCCTCCCAGCACTTAGAGCTTTCTTAATCTTGTCTTCAAGTTTATTAAAAGCCTTCTCGTAATCCCAAATCTGTTTACCAACGATGTTACCTGATACTTCTTCTAAACTAATTTTCTCCGCTGCCATATCTACAGCTTTTTCTACACTATACAAAAATCTCTCTAAGAAATTCTCAAAAAGTGTAGAGATGTTAATTCCAAGTTTATGAGCTTGATCAACTAGATCTCGTCTTACATAAAGTGTCAAGTTTGCTTTTACATCTTCTACTCCTCTTGACATTCTTCACACCTCCAATCTTTCTTCGACACTTGCTAATCTCTATAAACGTCTGAAGTAATAAGCTTTATGATCACACATGTGGACAGAAGTTATATTAACTTAAATTGAGGATAGGATCATGGCAATTGCTAAGATATATCTATGAATCTGTAGTCTTATCGAAATATTTCTGGTAAAATTTAATGTTAAAAATTTTCCTGCAATTTCCAAGACCTGTAAAAGCTATTAAAGCGAACAAAAAGAGATACTAGGTTCTCTCAGCTGTAGATGTCAAGAGAAACGAGTTAATCCTGATGAGAATCAACACAACGAGAAATTACCCCACAGCGAAGTCTTTCATAAAAGAAGACTAACTTAATATTACTGCGAGAATAAACCTAAGTTCGTTGTAGATGTAGATAAAGCTCATTGGTTGAAAAGAGCTTTAGAAAGCTTATACTGAAATTTAAACATCAAACCTTTCACAAAGTAGCTTGATTAAATCCGTTTTCAGCTCATTTAAACAGTGAGCTCTTTTTCTGCTCGATTACAGCTAAAAAGCCAGTTGTAAGCAGTGAATCTGTTCTGCAAGCTGTTCGTCATGTTGTACTATAATCACCAGAGGTGTTAAGTTGACTGGTCTAGAAACCACAAAGTTTTTCAAAATTCCCTTTAATGTAATCTCCATGAAAATTTACGAAATCGAGGATCATCTTTACCTCGTAGATTTGCCACAAAAACTAAGGGGATTCAGAAAATTCATAAGCTCTTGGATATACACTGGAGAATTCAACGTGGTCGTTGACGTCGGCCCGAAATCTACGGTTAACACCCTAGTGGAGGCAATAAAAAAGATAGGAATTAATAAAATTGATTACGTCTTGCTTACCCACATCCATATCGATCACGCCGGAGGTGTTGGGGAGTTTTTAAAACACTTTAATGCAAAGATAATGGTTCACGATAAGGGTAAGAAACATCTCATTAACCCGCAGAAGTTATGGGAAGGCAGTCTGAAGGTATTGGGAGAAATCGCAAAAGCTTACGGCGAGATAATTCCAGTCCCCGAAAGCGCCTTTATAGATAAAATCGACGGAATAGAGAAGATAGATACCCCAGGACATGCTCCCCACCATTCAAGCTATGTTATCGGTGATTATCTGTTTGCGGGAGAAGCTTTCGGAGTTTTTCATGAAATCAGAAACGAGCTTTATCAAAGACCGGCAACTCCACCGAAATTCATTCTCGAAGTTGCCGAAAGCTCTATAGAAAAACTCGAAAGTTTAGGGAAGAAGAAAGTCTGCTTCGGACATTTCGGGATGTATAAAGACAGCTTGGACGTTGCAAAATATGCCAAAAAGCAGTTAAAGAAATGGGTTCAAACAATCTTCGACGAGGTTAGTGGAGGCGAGAGTGACCCTGAAAAGATAACCGAAAACGTCAAGGGATATATGCTCGAAAATGATGCAAGATTTTCGAATTACAAACTTCTCGATGATGATATCAAGGAAAGGGAGGACTACTTTATAAGGAATTCGATAATGGGGATGCTTGAATACGTGAAAGAGACTATGCTCTAAAGAAAATCATAAATACTTCCGTTATATATTTCTTTTCGTGATTGAGCTAAAAAAAAAGAAATCCTGAGACCGAAGGATCTTTGGATTTATTGTAAAGAGGGGAAATTCACCTGTTATGAGAATGTTTTGTATTCTGATTATCTCTGGGTAAAGTTTGATGAGCCCATCCTCTCAATTTCGGTTGATGAATATATTTTGTTAAGGCTAAAGAGTAAAGTTATCCTTCTGTCTAAAGAGGGGCAGATGATTTGGACAAAAAAGATGAAATCCACCGCAATATGTCACAAAGGGAATGTTATCGCTGTTGCTAAAGGTAAAAAACTCATATTGCTCGATGTAGATGGGAGAGAAACACTGAAAAAGAAATTTAAAGCAAAAATAACATCATTGGATGTTTCAGATGGAATTGTTGTCGGAACTGATCGTGGAGTTTATTTTTTTAAAGATGGTGAGATCCTGTGGGAACTTCCCATTGAAAAGGTAACTTTTGTGAGAGCTGGCGATATAATCATCGTAGCGATAGAAGATGAAATTGTAGCTCTCAGCTCGGATGGAGTGCCCCTATGGCGTCAGAAATTTGAAAATATAGTCTACAATGTGGAGCTAAATGATGAGATCAAGGTTCACACGTTGGGATATCTCGTTACTCTGTCTCTTGACGGGAGGATAAGTAGCGTAGTAAGGGAAGAAATTGAGAAATTTCTCCCGCTTCCATGGATTACCGTAAAAAGGGAATTGGAAAAATTAAAAGAAAAAATGAACGCCGCAAAAAAGCTTAAAATAAAAGAAATAAAGAGGGATTTTAAGACCGCAAAAAAGCTTTTCAAAAAATATAGATTCGGAGAAGCCTACGAGATCATAAAAAAGGCTACGGAGAACCTGGAACATCTGCAATTTCAAATTCTAATACCAAAAAAAGTTAGCTTAAATAGAAATTTTTATATAAAATTGAAATTTTATAATTTTTTCGACGAAACTGTTGACAATCTCACCGTCGATTTGACAGACTTAGAAAACTACTTTGAAATTGAGGAGAGGATTGTGGATCTTCCACCTATTAAGAAGGGGATGTTCATCGAGAAGGACATTCTTGCTCTACCAAAATATGAGGGACTTTTCTTGGCAACCATAGAGATCAAGTGCAACTTGGGCGATTTCCAGAAAAAAGTCAAAATACGAGTCAAGAAAGGTATTTTGAAACTTCGGTGGAGAGAAAAAAAGAAGGAAGAATCGCTACTTGATCTGCTCAAGTGATTCGCTTCTTTTTTTAAAAACATCTTTTATGATAACGATGTCTCCAATAGCTTTAACGAGTCTGTAAGGGATAATCACACCCGTGGCATTAGTATTTATTAAAGTTCTGTTGATATCAACAATAGCTAATCCCTTCACAACTTTGGCTTCAATATCTATCGAGAGATCTGCAACTTTACCTACGTATCTTCCCTCATCTGTATAAACTGGAAGACCAAACACTGAGGAAACTTCACCAATCATACGATCACTTCTATTTTAATCATATTTAAATTTTCAGTATCTACTTAGGATTTCGATTGCCTTTTCAAAGAGCATGTAAATTCCACTTCTACCTTTCATAATTCTCAAGTGACCCGGTAAAATGTATTCCGGCTCCAGATCTCTAATCTTCTCAAGGGATTTTATTAGATCATCTTTGTTACATCCGTAGAGATCGAATCTCCCCGGAACACCATTTTCAAAAATGAGATCACCGGTAATGGCGGCACCGTAATCCTGGAGGTAATACGTCAGACTACCGGGGCTGTGACCGGGAGTTCTTATAATCTCTATGTCAAGTTTGCCCAAGCACAAGAACTTCCCTAATTTTATGTCAGATTTGTAATTGTAAAGGGAGATCGAAAGATCTTCTTCACCGAAGCCTAAGATAGCGCCTTTTCTTAAAAACATCTCATTGCTCTCACAGTGATCTTTATGGAGATGAGTGTTCAACACGATATCAACACTCTTAATGCCATCATTCCGCATTAAACCCATTAAATTTGTGTAACTCTTAAAAGTTCCCGGATCTATTATCGCAGTATCGTCGTCAACGATTATGTAACTGTTCGATGAATCGTAGAAGGCGGAACCCCAAGTGTATGCGAATACGTTATCAAACAGCTTCAAACAAATCACCTCCAAATTCGGCTATTACCGGAACGTGATCACTCGGTCTTTCCATAAGCCTAAGCTTTAAATCAACGTAACAAGCTGTGCATTTATCCTCAATATCCTTTGTGACGAGTATTGCATCAACTCTCCACCCTATTCCTTTTCTAACAGCATCCTTTACCCGATAATCGTAGAATGTGTAGATCCTCTCATTGGGATGAAACTTTCTCAACAGATCCACAAATCCAAGTTTGAGTATCTCTTTATAAGCTTTCCTAACATCAATATGGAAACAGACGTGGTTTCTTAACTTATCAGGAGAATGAACATCAATATCGTCGGGAGCAACATTCATATCTCCACAAACGATCGTTTTCCTTGAATCTCTTAGATAATCTCTTAATCTTTTGAGAAAATCAAGCTTGTATTTGTATTTTTCCGAATCGATACGGTATCCCTGTGGAACGTAAACATTCACTATCTTGATGTCTCCAAATTTAGCTGAGATGACTCTGTCCAAATCTTTTCCGTTTAATCCGATCTCTATCTCATCGGGTTCGTATTTTGTTGCAATTGCGACGCCGTTCCTACTTTTTGATCCGTTAAAGTATGCTAAATATCTTATTCTTGAAAAATAGCTTTCTGGAAAGTTTCTGTTATCGACTTTGGTCTCCTGCATACATAATATATCGATCTTGTTCTCTTTGAGCCACGGAATCACTATGTGTAGCCTCGATCTGATAGAGTTGACGTTAAAGGTGGCCACCTTCATCTTCTCAGAGAGGTTATCACTCCGTGACATCTGCAAGCGGTTGCAACCACGATTCGATCATCAACGGATTCGAGGAGCTTTCTCAGCAAATCCCCTTTTATGGCACCGAGTCCCGGTTCTAAATATTCGCTTTTTATGACAAATCCGTCCGGAACTGCGAATCTAACGAGTTCGTGCATGGGTGCGGGCTTTTTTATCTTAGTGACTGGGCAGATGTCGGGAGCGTTGCAGTTCTCAAGACAAGTCGCATCCCGATTATAACTGACGACAACGGAACCTCTCCCAACGGAAACTATAATCTTTGGGGGCAATCCTGAGAGAATGCAGTTAATTTTCTCATTCCATTCCTTCATCTTATGGAATTCCTTTACCAAAGCTGCTGCGAGATGGATTGGTGCCGTAGGAAAGACGAGTTCCGGTTTTTTCTCCAATACGATTTCTATTAATTCTTTTATATCACCTCTTAGAAATCCGCCCTTTCCATCGAATTCTTTCAAGTGATACTCCCTTTGAACCAAGCAATCCTCATTCGGATCAATCACCACGAAATCCCTTTTGTTATCGATCAGCCACTTAACTGCTCTGAGACCGAATTTTCCACCACCAAATACGACATCCACGTTAATTAATTTGTGACAGAGTTGAAGAATTTTTTCATTTTATCTTTCCGTTGCTTGCAAGACCCTTCCGATAGGGAGGGGATACGCAAGGGGAGGCAGGTGGGAAAGGTTTAAATTTTCTGAGGACACAAAATATAACGACCTCGTAACAGCCGTAAGGCTGGACAGCCCGTAAGGGTTGGTGTGTGAAAGTAGCCCGTGAGTCCGAAAGGATAACGGGTAGTGGCTGTGTGAACCAGC
>CBEWZU010000030.1:0-24648 GCA_965561205.1 uncultured Archaeoglobaceae archaeon
ATTTATCATTAAAAATAAAGATTGGATTAACTGGCTTCTGTGGCTGTAGCTTCCTTCTCTAATCTTTCCTTTTCCTCAGCTTCTAGATAGACATATACTAAACCTCTGTAGAGTAGGTGTGCAAATTTTGAGTAGGGGGCATATGTTAACAAGCAAAACACTGAAATTAGGTGTATAACGTAGGTGGGATACGCGACACTGGCAACATTTAGGAATCTCGATACTTCAATTGTAATCCCGGTTACCACGACGATTAGTAATAGTATCATAAAGAACCAATCGTTATAGTTTGGTGCACCAATTCTCTCTTTTTCAGCTAATCTCTTTCCAATGATCCAAACGATTCCGATGAGTAGTAGAATTCCTCCTACTGTGCCTATTATCTTAACTGGATCTGTTATTGGTAGTGCTAATTCTTCTCTACCAAGTATATCGAAGTATATGACATCCCCGAGTGCCGCGATTCCTAATAACAGAAATCCATAGAACGTAAGTATGTGTGCATAATATCTGAATCTATTCGTTTCACACTCTTTAAATCTTGTATGCTCTAAGATCAGGACAATTGCTCTAATTAGATCAGATATAAAACCTTTTGACTTTAATTCAAGAGCTTTCCAGAATTTCCAAGCATTTGAGATCGTCACAATACCAACATAAAGACCTATAACAAATCCTACGGTTTCAATGTATGAATGGTGGATGAATTTAGAAAAGATAACATCTCCCTCTGGAATACTAATTCCCGTTATTCCTGCAAATATTGCGAATAGGATCACTGGTATTGCTATTAACACTGGTATAAATTTAGGTGAACCGAAAAGTTTGCCGATAAACTTAGGTGTTGCAAACTCTGTGAATGCGTAAGTTCTTACAGAATTCATTATTTCACTGGGAAATGCCTGTCTTGGACAGGTAACGGAGCATTCTCCGCACGCATGACAAATCCATGGCTCTGGAGCTTTGAGAGCTTTTTCCTTTAATCCGAGTTGTATATACCTTATTATTTTTCTTGGAAACAAATGCTCACTCGTTGATAATGGACAAATGGCTGTGCAGTTTCCACAATTAAAGCAAACAGTTACATTTTTAGCTCCAAGTCTCTTCAAAACCTCGGCAAATTCTGGGTCTACAACAGTCACTACTATCCCTCCTTTTTAGCTAAACTATACTTATAATACCCATCGACTTCCTCACCGGGGGTTAGCTCACCGTATTTGACTAATGTCATAACATACCAAGTAACTACACCGGGACGTAAACCCGTTGCGGATGCTATTTCGGGGATCGTTTTTGGCCCCTCCTTTAAGCAATCTTTTATCTGTTTTATAATCTTTCTCTGTTCCTTAGACATCTCTACAACTTCTGGTTTTGGTTTCACACCTTTTTCTCTCAACTTCTTAACGGTTAATTCCTTAACTGGCTTTTTTTTCTCCTCTGCCATACTTATGCCTCCTTTAATATATCTATCATTGCTCTGAACTGCTCGTATTTATATCCTTTAAGATTTATTGCCTCTGTCGGACAGAGAGCTCCACAGGCTCCACAGCCCTTACACAGAGCCTCATTAATAACCGCTTTTCCGTTCTCAGTTCTTATAGCTCCTGCTGGGCATTCCTCAACGCATATACCGCATCCATCACATTTTTCTGGGTTTACTTCTGCTATAAATGGTTCAAGTTCTGCATAACCCTTAACAAGGTATATTTCAGCTCTTCCAACTGCTGCTGAGGCTGAAGCCATTGTTTCAACAGTATCCTTCGGGAATTGACAAGTTCCAGCTACTAGAACCCCACCGATTGCGGTTTCAACAGGTTTCAATTTTGGATGAACTTCCTGTAGGAATCCATCTCTGCTAAACGGCACTCTTAGCATATTAAAGATCTCAGCCTCTTCTAGCACCATTCCCACGGATAATACTACTAAATCAACCGGGATCTCTAATTCTTCTCCTCCAGTGAGCATATCCTTAGCTTTAACTATTAGTTTGTTTCCTCTTTGTTCAACTACCGGCGGATCCTCTGGATCATACTTTATAAATATCATCCCTTCCTCTCCCGCCTCCTCATAATACGTTTCGTATTTTCCGTAAGCTCTTATATCTCTGTAGATGTGGTAGATTCTTAATTTTCCAAACTTCTCTAATGCTCCTAATGCGGCATTAAGTGTAGCTACACAACAATACCTTGAGCAATACTCATGTTCTTCAGTTCTACTACCAACACAGTAAATGAATGCAATATCTTTGATCTCTCTACCCTTATATTCAAGTTTATCATCACAGACTGCAAGTAATCTGTCAAATACTGGAAGCGTTATAACATGATCATAAATACCATAACCAAACTCACCTTCTTTTGGTTCGTAGGGTTTTGCTCCAGTTGCGAGAATTATCATACTTCCGCTGAGTTCATAAGACTTCTCTTTTTGTTCAAAATCTGCTATTCCACATTCATTGCACTTTGTGCAGTGATCCATATCTATGACCGGCTCCTCTGGGTAGCTTGGCTCCCTTATGTATATAGCTTTTCTATTTGTTAAACCGTAATTAAATTCATCTGGGACTTCAACGGGACATCTCTCTATTGCTTTCTCAACCTCCTCTTTGCCAACTCCTTCTTTAACGTATCTAGGTTTTACGACTATCTTAACCTTGAAATCTCCCAAAGCTCCACCAGCTTCTAATATTTCAGCATTTGTATAAACGTGAATACTCGGATACTTCTTTAGCTCATCTATCAGCTCCTTAACAAGCTCAGATCCGGTCTTTCCACTTGGATATAGCTTAAATATCTGCGCGGCTCTTCCACCTAGGAATGGTTTCTTTTCGATTAAATGCACTTTTATCCCAGCTTTTGCCAGATCAATGGCACATCTCATTCCTGCTATTCCACCGCCAACTACTATGACTTCTGGTTTCATCTCAAGTCTTATTGGTTGAAGCTCATCCGCTAAGCTCACTTTTGCTATTCCACTCTTAACAATCCATATAGCTTTTTGTGTAGCGGCTTCTGGCTCATCAGAATGAACCCATGAACAGTGCTCTCTTATGCAAACATGTTCAACTAAATAGGGATTTAAACCAACTAAAGCTGCAGCATCCCTGAATGTTTTTTCATGTAAATGAGGGGAACAAGATGCAACAACCACTCCATCAAGATTTAAATTCTTTATATCCTCCTTTATAAGATCCTGTCCAGCATCTGAACACATAAAAATAAAGTCTCTTGCAACTGCAACGTTTGGTAGGTCTTTGACAGCTTCTACTACCTTCTTTACGTCTACGTAATCAGATATGTTACCACCACAATGACAGACGTATACTCCGATCCTCTCTCTCAATCTTCCACCTCCTTTAGATAAGCTATACACTGTGATACTGCGGCATCTGCTAGTGCAATTGAATCTGGTAGATCCATCGGACCTGCAGCTGTTCCTGCAACGAATATTCCATCAACACTAGTTTTAGCAGGATTTCCATTCACATCTGGCTGAGCGATCCATCCATATGGATCGGTTTCAACTCCTAATATCTTTGCTAACTCTTTCGTCCCGTTTGGAAGTAATCCAACTGAGAGAACAACCATATCGTATTCTTCTCTTTCTATTTCTCCCGTTTCAAAGTTCTCAGCAACTACAACAGGATTACCGTTCTCGTTTGTTTCAATTTTTGCAACTTTACCTTTAACAAATCTGATTCCAAGCTCTTTAACCATGTTATAAAACTCCTCAAAACCCTTCCCAAATGCTCTTATATCCATATAGTAAATTGTAACTTCTCCGTATGGAATCGCAGAAGTGTAAAGTAGAGCCTGTTTTATTGAATACATACAGCAAACTCTCGAACACATTGGATTGCCGAGAGATTTATCTCTTGAGCCAGTGCATAGGACAAATGCAATTCTTTCTGGAATCTTACCATCTCCAGGTCGCAAACCCACGGTATGATACGGGCATGACGGTGCAAGAATTCTCTCAAACTGAAAAGCGTGAATTATATTTGGATTAGCATTATCATGAATTCTTGTTAAATTGCCTGTATAACCATATTCTTTTTTGAGCTCAGGTGAGAAAAGGTCGTATCCCGTTGCGACAATTATAGCTCCTACTGTAACATCTATTTCTTTTGGCTCATCCAAGAAATTTATCGCATCCTTAGGACAAGCTCTCTCGCATCTGCCACACATTATACAGTTATCTAAATCTATAAGGGCTTTCTTCGGAGAAGCCATTTCAAACGGAATGTATGCGGCTTTCCTGCCAATTAACCCGTATTCAAATTCCTTCGGAACTATAATCGGGCAAACTTCTTCGCATCTACCACATCCGATGCATTCTTCTTCGATTACATATCTCGGCTTTTTTATGAGTTTAACTTTGAATTTTTTACCGATTTTCTCAACATTTTTTACTTCAGTATATGTTAGAAGTTTTATTTTTGGATGTTTTGGAACTGCTGCCATTTTTGGCGTGGTTATACATCCTGCACAGTCAACCGTTGGAAAAACTTTACTTATTTGGATTAAATGACCACCAATACTCGGTTCTTTTTCAACTAGCAGAACTTCAAAACCGGCATCAGCTATGGTCAGTGATGCTTCCATTCCTGCATAACCACCCCCAATAATCAAAACATCATATTTTGGTTTTATATCCATAACAGATCACCCTCTACTTTGCAGGAAGTTTTCGATTCTCTCTAAAGTAGTAACGATTGTCTCAACACAGGTTGAACATACACCACTAACAACCAATCTCTCTCTCTCAATCCCCTCTTTATCTAAAAGTTCATAAGCTTTTTCAACTCTTTTAGATACGATGCCTACACATTTTTCACCTAAGAAAGGGCAATCTGGACCACTACTTGCAACAAAGACAGCATCGAATCCATTTTTTAGAGCATATACAATTAAATCGGGTCGTATTAATGTTGCACATGGGATTCTGAATATAACTGTATTTGGTGAGTAATGTGCGTGGAGCAATCCAGCCTGATCCAACGCTCTATAAGCCATGTCTGCTGCAAAAATTAAAATCCTATGAGTCATGATGATTTCATCTCCCGATTTCACTTATGCCTCTTCACGAAATGTCTGTCGTAACCACCAGTATCGTAATATCCAATGTACTCCCACTTGCCCTTAGACCTCTCACACATCGACGTCAAATCATGTCTTGTTCCGTGATCACTCGATAAAAGCTCAAGAATTTGTCCGGGCTTAACCTTTGTTCCCAAAGCCTTTTTTGCTTCGAGCATTGGTCCAGGGCATGACTGTCCTCTTGCATCCACAACAACATCAGGTTTAATCTTTTCAACCTCTTCTTTCGTTAACTGTTTCACGATTTCACCCCCTAGAACGATAAGTTAATCATCGTTTATTAACTTTGCTTTGTTTATTAAATTTACGTAATTTGGTATAGAAAAATTAATATGTTCGCAAACTTAAAAAGGGACATGCCAGAATTTGTAGCCATATCTATATTTACCGACAGATACTTCGACCACGCCGTTGAACTCGTGAAAGCACTAAAGAAAATAGGGAGTGAATTAAAAGTCTTTATGTCTGGCGATGGTGTGAAGAACGTAAAGCATCAGAGATTTAAAGAGCTTTTAGATACGGCTGGTGCAGAAAACGTCTATGTTTGTGAAGCAAGCTACGGTAGATACGTTAAGGAGAACATGGAAAAGCTAAAGGAGGGCAAATCTCCAGTTGAGGGGGTTCCGTATAAGAATTGGGTTACCCAGGCTAAGAATGCCGAATTTTTAAAAGATGCGGATAAATACGTGGTGTTTTAGATGAAGGGGGAGGAGGAGTTTATTGCGGTTGTGGCGAAGGATAAAGAATCTCAATTCGAAGCTCTAAGAGTTGCACTTGGAGCTGTGCTTGAAGACCACAAAGTAGATCTATACATTCTGAACCACAAGCTCGACTTCGATTACATGAAGAAGATATGCGAAGATTGTGATGAGGAATTCAAAGACAACTTGGAATTCCTGACAGAAATGGGCGGGAGCCTTTACTCAAACATAAAGGAGAACGAGGAATACGGATTTAAGACTTTAAGCTTAGAAGAGATAATAGAGAAGCTGAAGGAGTATAGTGTAGTAATACCATACTGAACTGAGGTGATAAAATTGAAACTCGTCTACATATACAGATCTGAACCAGATGAGACGACAAAGAAGCTCGCTGAAGTGCTTGCGAGGGGGAACGAAGTAATCGAATTCAAGCTTTACGAAACTGTTAACTACGAGGAGCTTGCAAAAAAGATAATTGAATGCGATAAGGTTATCTGTTGGTGGTAGTTTTTCTAAGGTTTTTTTGTTTACTTCTATAATATTTTATGCCATTAAACTCGATTTCCTCAAGTTCGTTGGCAAAATCTTCAATTCTGAGATTGAGTTTTTTCAAATATTTTTTGAGAATATCTTTTCTCAGAGGATGAACAGACGCAATGGATAATATGTCTTCTCTGCTGTTTATTGTAAATTCACTTGATTCCGGTTCAATTAAAAGCTCCGATTCAACGTAAATGTCGAATATCTGTTTTGCCTTAAGTATAAAATCTATACTTACTCCTTTTACGTTCTCGGCCGGTGGACGAGTAGGAATTGCAAGGTAGGCTTTGTGAGGTTTAAGAATTCCAAGAAATTCCGCCACTTTTTCGATATTTTCTAGCGTGGAATATCCTTCGATTAGCATAGTTTCCGTGAGTAGGATGCCGTCATAATTGTCAGCAAATTTTAACACTCCATCAAGGATTTTTTCGACATCTAATGAGCTGTGGGGGCGATTAATCCTTCTCCACGTATTCTCCTCAACGGTGTCTACCTTTAATGAGACGAGGTCAGCCTTAGATAAGTCGCACCTTACATCCTCTCGAAATAAAAGGGAGGCATTGGTAATCACTGCAATCTTACCGAAATTTTTTAGCATGTCTATTTCAACACCAAGATTTACATCGAGAGTTGGTTCACCGTCGGGAACAAAGGATATGTAATCGACCTTTCCGGCTTTTTCAATCTTCTTCTCGACTTCTCTAAAGATTGCTACGGGATCAAAGAATTTCCTCCTCGATACAGTGAGCTTATCGGTTCGACCAATTTGGCAGTAAACACAGGAATAGCTACAGTGCTTAAACGGAATGTTGTTCACTCCGAGACTTTTTCCGAGCCTACGGGAGGGGACTGGACCAAATACGTGCACGAGATGTGATATACGTCGAACAGCAGTTAACATTTTCGCAGGACTTTGGATAAATTTCGGCATACCGAAAAATTTAAGTTCACATTCGATCCCCTTTTTTAGGGTGATCGAACTATGCCTTGGGGCGACGGAACGGGACCCTGGGGATTGGGCCCGAGGACAGGAAGAGGAGCCGGATTCTGTTCAGGATATCCAGTTCCGGGATTTTTAAACAGATGGGTGTTCCCACCCTTCGGCGGCAGATGGTTCGGCTGGTGGAGATGGAGAAGATACGGTAGAAGAAGATGGTGGTGGTAACAATGCCATGGTGGGCTCCCGGATGGGGTGGAAGAGGTTGGAGATGGTGGTTCAGAGCTACAGGATTACCGGGATGGATGAGATGGGGCTGGTGGTATCCACCATATCCGCCAGCCTTAGAACCCGAAGATGAAATCAAGATGCTCGAAGATATGAAAGCGGCTCTTGAAACAGAACTCGAAGAAATCAAAAAGAGAATTGAAGAACTGAAAAAAGAACTTAGTAAATAGCTTTTCTATTTTTTGGCAAAAAGATTTAATTTTTTAACTCCAATTTGATTTAATGTTCCTATCGAAAGATGAAGAGAAACTGCTCGAAAGCGGCGATTACACCATCAGAAAATGTATGGAAATTCTTGTAGCTGTCGGGAAGATCTTTGATGCCGATCGATTGGTTAAAATAAAATCCGCCCAGATCTCCGGAATCTCTTACGATAATATAGGCGATGCCGGATTGAAATGGCTTGAGAGTTTGAATGCCAAAGTTAAAGTCCTCACTCTGTGCAATCCAGCTGGAATGGATTTAATTAGATGGAAGGAAATGGGAATCGATAAGGATTTCTACGAAAAACAAATGAGGGTCATTAATGCTTTAAAAAAACTTGGGGTCTCTCTGTCGCTGACATGCACCCCCTACTATCTGGTTGAAATAAACTACGGAGATCATCTCGCGTGGGCTGAAAGCTCCGCTATTGTCTACGCAAACTCCGTAATAGGTGCAAGAACTAATCGAGAAAGCGGAATAACAGCTCTCGCATCAGCCATTATCGGGAAGACTCCAAACTACGGTCTCCACATAAAGGATAACAGGGCACCCCATGTGAGAGTGATAATCGATAAGGGAATGGATCCAGCAATAGCGGGGTATGAAACGGGTCGTATTGTGAAAGACAGAATTCCCTTTGTTGAATTCAAAAAAAAGCCGAATAATGATGGACTCAAAGCCTTCGGAGCGGCATTGGCGGCAAGCGGCGGATCTCCTATGTTTCACGCAAAAGAGATCACCCCCGAGTGGAGAGACTTTGAGATCCCATCGGAGAAGATTGTTATCGACGGATTAAAGCAGGAGAGTTGTGAACCGGATCTGATAGCAATTGGATGCCCCCATCTATCCAAAGAAGAGCTTAAAACTGTATACGATTTACTTTCAAAAATGGGAAAGGTTAAAAAAACACTCTGGATATTCACTTCAAGGAAGATAGCTTGGGAAAATAAAAAACTTGTTGAGAAAATTGAGAACTTAGGAGCAAAAGTTTTCTCAGACACATGTATGGTTGTCTCTCCTGCAACGAGACGTTTCGAATGCGTAATGACTAACAGTGGTAAAGCCT
This sequence comes from uncultured Archaeoglobaceae archaeon, assembly GCA_965561205.1. Lineage (GTDB taxonomy): Archaea > Halobacteriota > Archaeoglobi > Archaeoglobales > Archaeoglobaceae > Geoglobus. The sequence continues at coordinate 8,836 of CBEWZU010000030.1, forward strand.
TGGAATATCTACCAAAAACGAAAAATGTCCGGGCGATATTCGGTAATCTCAGAGAATGTATTGAGGTGGCTACGAAATGAGAATAAATGTGAGGGTTATCTCAGAGGGCTACGCAGAAGGGGAAGCGATTGTGTCAAAAAAGCCCGTTTCATTCTACGGAGATGTAGACCCAGCAACCGGAATAATCAAGGATAAAAAAAGCGACATTTACGGTGAAAGTATCTCCGGTAAAATATTTATTTTCCCCACGGGAAGGGGGTCTACCGTTGGATCCTACATTCTCCTGAATTTGAAAAAGAATAACGCTGCTCCTCTCGCAATTGTGAACATCAAGACCGACGCAATAATAGCGGTGGGAGCGATAATTGCTGAGATTCCTCTTGTAGATAAACCCTCTATGAATTTAATGAATCTTGTCAAAACGGGAGATTATGTCAGGATTTTTGCACAGAATGAGGGGTGGATTGAAATTGATTGAAGACGAATTGAGAAAGTTCTTCGAAGTCTATCACGTGGAGGTTGAAAACGGTGTTACAAGATATTATGTTATTCCTAAAAGCGTGGACAGTCAGGAGATCCAGTATTTTTTTCAATCTCTTTCTCAGGATTACGACATCAAATTCAAAAGACACTATGGAGAACTCGTTGTTGAGATAAAAAAAAGAAAGGAAAGCCACACAATCAACATAATCCTCTTTGTATTGACTTTTATAAGTGTGACAATAGCCGGAAGCTCTTTTTACGGCGAGATCAACATCCTTCAGGGAATTCAGTTCGCTTTAGCTGTGATGTTTGTTCTTGGAAGCCATGAAATGGGTCACTTCTTTGCTTCAAAGAGATGGGGTATGAGGGCGAGCTTGCCCTATTTCATACCGTTTCCAACGATAATCGGAACCCTCGGCGCCATAATCAAGCAAAGAGGTGTTATAAAGAATAGAAAAGCTCTACTTGAGATTGGTGCTGCCGGACCTTTAACGGGAGTTGTTGCATCCGTTATAATCACCTATATAGGCCTGAAGATGAATGTTCAACCACCCAAAATAGAAGGGGTCCTAATGATTGGGACTCCTCCTCTCTTCGATTTCGTCGCAAAACTTGCCGATTTCAAAGGAGAATACATCCATCCCGTTGCCTTCGCCGGATGGGTCGGCATGTTTGTAACAGCCTTAAATATAATTCCGGTTGGTCAGCTGGACGGAGGACATATAATGAGAGCTTTAATCGGTGAAAAAGCGGAAATAGTTTCAAGGACATTTCCCTTCGCTCTGATCACTCTCGCATATCTCTATCCTGAGAGCGGTATCTGGCTCTTTTGGGGATTTGTAGCGATAATACTCTCAATGCAGAGACATCCAAAACCGATGGACGATTCCCCCCTTCCCTTGGGATACATCCTCTTGGGAGTTTTGACGTATATCGTAGGATTGCTCTGCTTCACGCCCACTCCTTTCATAATCCCGAAAAATATATAGCTATTAAAAATTAGGAATGTTCGTGAGAATTCAGGAAAAACTCGTTAGAATTCTCGACTCGAAATTGGAATACGTTAGGAACGATCGGATTGCGGCAGTCTTAGTCCCGATAATTCCGCCCAAGCCCGAAATACTTATGATTAAGCGGAAAAAGAGTTTAAGCAGAAGTGCGGGACATATTGCGTTTCCAGGTGGAATGAGGGATGAAGCCGAGAGTGTAATAGATACAGCGTTAAGGGAAGCCGAAGAGGAGATCGGTGTTAGCCGGGAAAGGATTGAGGTTTTAGGGTTTTTAAAACCGAAAGAGGTTGTAGAGCATAAAATAAAGATTCATCCCGTTGTTGGCGTTCTATTCTCAAAAAATTTTAAGAAGAACGACCACGAAGTTGAGAAAATTCTTGTAGATGATTTCAAATCTGTCCTAAGATCAAGAAAAATAACAGATTGGGGACCAAATTTCGAGTGTCAGGGTGAGTTGGTATGGGGTGCTTCAAGCAGAATCCTCGATGAGCTTTACATGAGAATTGTAAAGGTTTACGGAAGCCTTGACAACTTCTTCGGAACAGATTTATAACCGAATTGTTCATTTAAATAATAATGAAGCTACTGACAATAGGAACTGGAAAAGCCTCAAACATCGCAGACATCCTCGCAAAGAGGGGTGCGAAAGTCAATGAGGTCAATCTTTTTAAAACATTTGCAATAGTCCCATCTCTTGAAGCCCTAAGGGGTTTAAAGAACATAGAAGATAAGAACAAATTTTACGCTATTTTCAGGGAGGGTAGAACTGATATAAGAAGTGCCTTTAATAGAATTCTCTCTTTTAATGAGCTTTTTGAAGCATCCTTGGTTATTTGCGATCCTACTGATGAATTCTCCTTTAAGACATCTATTGAGCTTGCTAATGAGCTTCTTAGGACAACAGAAGAACCCCGGCTCTGCCTGATTATAGTTCCGAGGATTGATACCGTCAAAGATATCGGTGTGGTTTTCCAAAGGTTGAAAATTTTGATGAGGGAATTCGATTTCACTTTTCTATTTGAAAAGTTTGATGGATACGAAGAAACTCTCGTCAAATCCTTTAACGTTTTGTCCCTCGTGGGAGAGATAGACGCTCGAAAAAGGGTTTGCGGTGAAGTTGTTGTAGATACGAGCGATTTCCTGAATTCTCTGAAAAATAATAGCCTAAGCATAATAGGATATTACGGAGAAATCCTCCCCCACAAGATTATCAGAAAACTCTTTAAAAGAAAATACAGTGAGATTTCTGCTGAGAGAACTGAGAGGATAATAAAAATGTTCGAGAATGCTCTGAAAAATCTGAGTGCACGGGTTGATATTCACACCGCTAAGAAATCCCTTATGGTGTTTTCGGGAGATCCAGACGAAATAACCATGGACGGCATATTCGAATGCATAAGGGTGTTGGAGAGGATAAATTCGAACATCGCCGTTAGATACGGCGACTATCCAATTCCCAATACGAGACATTTAAATGTAGTCGTTGTATTTTCGGGGATAAAGAAATTTAAGTTATGATCTCCGCTCCGTCTTCTTTAACAATCACCGTGTGCTCCGCCTGACTTACGAGTCCTCCACTGACCTCAGTCAGAACGGGGTAAGATCTCAGAACGTTCTCCTTTACGAGCTTTGCTAGGATGATCTCCCGTGGGTTTTTCAACCATCTTTTGGCGAATGGAAGCGTCCTATACTTTTCAAAAATCTCTTTAATGAAATCTCTCGCAATTTTCATTCTGACGTTTTTCAGGTTGATGAGAGAGAATATCTCTACTTCGGATCTTTCAACCACTTTCCCAACACCGTTTGTCACGAAAGGTTCGATGGCGATCACCATGCCTTCTTTGAGTTCGACACCTTTCTTTATGCTGTAATTAAATATCGTTGGTTCGGCATGGGCTACGTATCTTTTTAAACCGTGTCCTGTCAGATTGTAGATCGGATTAAATCCGAAATCTTTTATAGTTTTTTCGATGATTGCTCCTATTTCTGCCGTATTCACACCCGCCTCGATTATCTCTATGGCGTTTTTTAGAGCCTCCTCCGCCGCTCTTACGAGGTCCTGATGGTCTCCTAAATCGACCGTGAACGCCATATCGGCAATGTATCCATCGATATGGGCTCCGATATCTATTTTTATGAGGTCTCCCTCTTTAAATATACGTTTATCGTTTTTTGATGGTGTGCAGTGGGCGGCATCCCTGTTGATTGATATGTTGCAAGGAAAGGCGGGCGACGCTCCCAGTTCCCTTATCCTCCCCTCGACGAACTCGGCTATATCGAGCATTTTTACTCCCATTTTTACTTTATCTTTAACTTCCTCTTTCACCTGTCTTAGAATTTTTCCAGCCTGAATGTATTTCTCGATCATCATACCAGCCTCACAAAATCTTCGTATTTGGTTAAAACGTCGCATCCGCTCTTTTTAACAACAACGCAGTCTTCCACTCTCACACCACCTCTATCCCTGTAGTAGAGTCCCGGTTCTATCGTGATGACCATTCCCGATTTCAGTTTTTCATCATTTTCCGAAATTCTGGGCTTTTCGTGGATTTCCAATCCAACACCGTGCCCTGTCGAGTGGATAAAACCTTCCTTAGCTTTATTTCTGATCGTTTGATAACCGTAGGATTCTAAGATATCGCAAACGAGATTGTGGATGTCTTTTGCGGCAATCCCCTCTTTTATCGTATCTATCGCCCTGTTTTTCGCTTCTATGCATGCATTCAACATTTCGATGATATTTTGATCCTCTTCGATTATAACTGTTCTTGTAAAATCTGCGAAATATCCGGTTGTCCTGTTCTTCGGGAAAACGTCGAAGACGACATGATTTTCAATGATACCACTACCAATTGAGTGGGGATTTGAACTTTCAAGATCTGGGGAGATTATTGTCCCCTCAGCGTAAAATCCCCTTTCGAATAAGAAGGTCTCTACTCTGTTTCTGAGAGTGTTGACGTTCCTTTCCGATTTGAGCAACTTCAAAAAGTATTCGAAAGCATCTATCACAGCAGAACAAGCATCCTTGATATATCTGATCTCCTCGGGGGATTTCACGGCTCTCATATCTGAGTATGGATTCTCCACGACTTCTATTTCAAAATGGTCTTTGAGGTAGAATGAAAGGAACGAGGGAAATTCATTGGGGATTAGAATCTTTTTAGCACGATGTTCTTTCAGAACCTCTGTAAATACCATTGCGAGGGCTATTTTCGAGTTTTTTGTCTCTTTGAGCTTTTCAAAATACCCGAGATCGATAAAGGATGCGATCTCTCTAACGCGACTTTCCTTTTCCGCTCTTCTCAACTCCATTTCACTTACGATTAGCAGTTCGGTTCCGTCCCTTCCGATCATGTAAAAAGATGGGTCTGGCGTTCTGAATTTCGTTGCATAAAAGAAGTTGGGATCTCTGCTATCAGCATACATTACGAAGAGATCCGCTTCATGTTCTTTAAGCAGGTCATAGATCATATACAGGATGGAGACGGAAGATATTAAAAGATTACACCAAAAAATTGATAAACAGGTTTTCCCCCAAATCTCTACAAGGGCCGGTAGCTTAGCCAGGCAGAGCACGGGACTCTTAATCCCGGTGTCGGGGGTTCAAATCCCCTCCGGCCCGTACAATTCTGCTGGGAATTCTCTTTTCCAAGTGGTTGAGATGCTGGGAGAGCTGTATTTCTAAAAAAGCAGAAATATTCATGCCTAAGACCTCTACGGTCTTCACAAGATTTTTATCAATAGATAGGGTTAATTTCGCCTTGTTGCCCCTCCCATGGCATGTTTACACCTTTACACCTTTACGTAGTAATATACTATTCTTCGTCAATTTAGGGTTTAAGTAGTTTGGAAAAATGATTAGATGAGTCGATTCCAAAACAATGTAGAGCCATCATTAGGTTAAAATGTCTAAATCATTCAAAGTTTGGTTTTAGAAATGTTTAATCACTAGGCTGGAATATCTGATTTCCCCTATTCCTGTTTTTTGCACCAAAACCTTAGCATGTTCCAAGGCGATAACAGTTAGCCATCAAATTTAATAAAATTAAAAAACAAAGTATTTCATAATGGAGGAGTATATCCCTCTTAGAGCAGAGGATATTAACTACAGGACATTAGAAAAACTGTTGGATCATCTTAAGTACGTAACTGGCATCATCATCCTGCTAAAAGAGAGTAACATCCTCGAAATCCCTGCACCAAAAGGTATAGGTAAGACCTTAAACGTATTTGGGGCATTTAATACGATGGTAAAATTAAATCCTGAATTGCTACCAATATCGATTGGCTTTGACCCTATCGATGGTAAAATAAAAATTCATAATTTGAAATGCTACATAAATGAGGAGCATCTTGAAAAAAGGGATTACTTACTGGATCTCAATCCAAAAGAACTTGTGAAAGAAGCAGATATCATTTCTTTTGACAACATTCATTATGTCTGTGATTTAGCGAAGGAGAACATTGTTTCGTCAGATGTTATGGATATAATCGCAAAGGTAATATTAGATGAAATTGATGAAGGTAAGAAAATAATACTACCAACGGAAAGTGAGCTGAAGTGTTATCTCAATATAGCAAATGAGGATGGTGAATTTGTTGAACTTGTAGAATTTATTGAAAAAGATAAATATTTTCAAAGGATGTATATGCTCCCACCTTCTGTTGATGAGCTTTGTAAGATTTACAACGTAGAATTGTCGAAGGATGTGAAAACACTTTGGAACAAGTTTTCTGATAATCTCCCGAGGTCTTTTGTGAATATGATCAATTTATTTGGTAGGAAAATAACCATGAAAGACATAATTCATGCGGTCTACCGAAAGTTTCTCAGTAAATATCTGGCGAATGAGAAAAAGCTAAGAAGTATCAGTCGGTATGAATACGACTTTTTTGTAAAATTAACTCATAATTATGAAGTGTTTGAGTTGACTCTTCAATATTATGAAGATTCCAAAGACATATATAAATATATCGATGATATAGTTAAAGAGGTCACAGGATATACATTGAATGAACTAAATGCGATATTTTATGGCAGGAAAGTCAAAAAATCTACATTAGATCAACTATATGAGAGCTTATTGGAGAAAATATCTAAGCACGAGATCTTCAAGGATTCAAAAGGCAAACAACTAGAGAGAGTTATTAAGAATTTACTAAAACTTTGCATTAAGGGTAGATTATATGATGTGATATTATCAATCTTCATTGAGAACATTAATGTAGGGAGTTATTATTTAGAGCTAGCTCGTGAAATCGCACTCGAAAATATGAATAAGACTCCATAGTGATAAAGAATCCAATCCAACAAGCTTGAAGCTAAGGGGTGTTATGAGTTTTAGAAAATCAATAAGATATAGCACAAAAACCCTAGTAGTTTCTAAAGTGATAACAGGGGAGAAAAGAGGAAACATAAGAGTTAAGAGGGGAGCTAATCCAGTGAGGGTGTTAAAAAACCCGTAAACTATTATCGGAATGCATTTAAAAAAATGATGAGATTGGTTCTTCTAAAATATTGAAATTCAGAGAAAAGCAAACAGATGTAGGGGTATAATACAGATGTTCTCTTTAATCTCTAGTTCTCCTTTAAAGGTAACAATAACTCCAAATTTGGAGTTATAATATCCAATTGCTTTTTTGACTTTTTTCACATCTTTACCCTTTAAAGAGGATGTAACTTCTATAGGAGTTGATTCACCAGTAATGATGTTTTTCAGGATGAAGTCCACACCTTCCTTTCTTGAGTCATAGTAAATGTTGTATGGCTCTTTTAGAGTTTCAACTACTCTATGAAGATATGATGCTACCATTGTCTCAATTAGGTTTCCTATGACTTCTTCTCTCTTCAGAGTCCCGATAAACCAGTTTATTGAAGCAACAACTGTGGGGGTTGTGAAGTAGTATTTCCAGGGCTTTCTGGTAACCTTAGTCCCGTTGACTGGTAGCACTTTGAAAATCAGGAGAGTTTTTTCTAGAGCATCAAGGTATTCGTGAACGGATGAGGACGAAATCCCAAGATTGGATGCAAGTTTAACATTTGAAATTCCCCCCGGCTTTTGAATTGCTAAAAACGCTAAAAGTCTCATGATGTCTTGCAGGCTATCTGTTCTAACGTTGGTGACGATTGGCAGGTCAATTCTCACAATTCTGTCTAATATATCTCTAACTCTTTCAAAAACCGCCTCTTTTTTTAGGTTAATCCCAAAAGCAAAACCTCCACTCATAATGAAGTTCATAAGTTCAATCTCTACTGATGTTGGCAATTTGGAAAACTTCCGGAGAAGTTTTCTGTTTATTTCTGGTAGTCCGTCAAATTTGCCCTTAAATATGGCTTCTCTCAGAATTTTTGCAGTGTATTTTGGGGGGAAAAACCTATGCTTGAGCAACACGTATTCGGAGAAATTAAGTGGGAAAACCACTTCTTTTTCAGCACGCCTTGCAAGGTCTGGAGAAATTTCCATTGCAACACTTGAAGAGCCTGTAACTACAATAAACACTTTTTTGCTACGATCATACAGCACTTTCACTGTTATTTGCCAGCTTTTATCAAAATGTGCTTCGTCAATGAAAATATAGACGTTCTCTTCCAACATCTCAGGACTTTTTCCATGAATTGTGTTGAAATATGTGGCCAGAACATCATTGAGCTTAACTCCCAATATCTCAACCACTTCATCACCAGGTAGATAAAGCACATTGTTTTGAGATACTCCCATTTTCTCTGTCAAAAATCTATATAGCTGTAAGATTGCTGTGGTCTTCCCAGTCCCCCTCAAACCGGGTATAATAATGACTCTTGATGTCTCATCACCATTTATGAACGCTCTACACTTTTTTTCCAATGAGAAGTAGAACCGCCTCTTTGGTAAGTCTACATCTTTATCTTTCGTATACATTTTTGCATATTCCGGCATCACTCTGAGTTTTTCCAGAACGTATTCTGAGAGCTTGTCCATATTATTCGTTTTGTCGAACAAGAAATATATACCTTTTGTTCGATTAGTCGAATAATTAAATAAATAACATCATTCGATAATGCGAATAAATCTGACACACACTTCGTTAAATTAATGCTGGAATAGCCTTATCATGAGCATGTCAGCATGTAATTTCTGGAGTTGAAGAGTTTCAGGATTTGTTATGTGATGCACCCCATTTACGTGTGTTGTTAGCCTCATGTGGCTACCTGTCTGTCTTGTGACTTCATAGCCATATTTTTTCAGAAGTTTTGCAAGTTCCTCCCCACTCAAATCTCTTGGAAGTTTCATAATGTCAGAACCTCTTGCCTCACGATGTGGAGCCTTATGATTCTTGGCCTCTCATCTTCATCGAAATGGCACTCTACAGCATCTTTAATCATCTCTCTTAGCTCATCAAGGGTATCAGCTTCAGTGAAAATGGAGTAGCCTAAAGCTCTTGCAATATAACCTTCATCGGTCTCTTCAACGAGGAAGAGGATTTCATTGAGTTTTTTGTGTTCTTGCATAGTTATTACTTTTAGATTTCACAGCTTAAACTTTTTGTGGGATGTGCATACTGTCCAGTTTGAAACCGTTACTCCATACTCAGAACAATAAACTCTTTTAGTCTCTTTTCGACAAGCTTGAAAATATACACTAAGTAGGTTAGGAGGATATCATAGATTTGTTATTTGTAGTTCTGTCTGAATATATCCCAGTAATAAATATATACTCCTATTTATCCTAATCTTAAATAATGGTAGAACATGAGAGACATCTAACACCATTAGATTTTCTCCCTGAAGCGATGGTAGATGAAATGCTCCAAGAGTATACTTCAAACGTTCTTTCAAGAGTTAACTCATATATTGTAAAACTAAACGTTATCAGAGAAAACGTGCGGAAAATATTGATAGATACAGGTTTTTTAAAGAATAGTGGAGAAATTATTCATTACAGGATAGATCCTACTGTATGTGGAGTTGATGGAGCATATGCAATCAATAGACAGCTTTCAATTGATGTTGTAGGTATTGCTGCAGTTGCTGTAGAAGGTCTTCCACCTTATGAAAAAAGAGAGTGGGAGAAGCCACATCATATTGCAAAAGTTTACCCTGTAGAGCATAAATCCAAAACTTCTGTACTTGCAAGTGGGTTAATGTTCTCTTTCGAGCTTGAACTGGCAAGTAAGGCACCTCATAATGTAGTGCTGATTGATGGATCACTAACCACACATTTAATAAAAACAGGTATGGCGTTCTCAGCTTTAGATGAGGAAGGGACACCAAAGTTGTTGAATGATATTTATAAAGCAAGAACAGAAGACACACTGAAGAATCTTTTAAAAGTAGTCACTTCTAAAAAGGGTGATCAGATCTTTGCTGGAGTTCCAAAGTACAGTAGTAGGAATGAGATATGTCATTACCTGTCATCAGAATATGATGTGTTTAAAGATGCAAATCTTATGGAGTATAATGATAAAGCTCTACTATCCTTAATTATGAAACCTGACGAAATTGTCGGACCCATTAAACTTCGCAAAGAAGAAGAGGAAGAAGGCAAGTGGCACTTAAGTGGACAAAGCAAGATAGAAAAGGTGATAGGAGTAAAACTATGCAGAAATTATGTAGACCAAATAACTAGTGCTCTCGAAAAACTCTACGTAGTATACTACAGACCAACACTTTCGCAACCTGCTTTGAGAATAGAAATTCCAGAAAGCGTTGCTAAAAACGAGTATAGGCTAGCCATGATCGTAAAAGCACTACAAGATCAAGCAAAGTTCCCAGGTATAATTGAGCCTTATCCCTTATTTGTTGCAGATTTATTTGTAAAGCATCTAGGTGGTGCCTTAAGTCAGATTAAGGAGATGACTCTATCCGACTTAGGTGTGATAAATCCCGAGATAAATCCATTTGATGTTATTTTGTCGATGCATGAATACAGGAGTGTGGGAGAATATGAGTGAAGTACAATCTTTAGAAGAGAAAATTAAAGTTAGTATAGCCAAAAACGCAGAATGGATAGGGGTAATTATGTCTCCATCAACAAACACACTCTTAAATGTAGAACTTATGGAAACCGCATATGACAAAAGTGTGGTTGGAAACCCTTGCGTAGTGGAATTTGTACAAGACGGCTCTTTGACTTATGCGTTAGGACAGATTACATCTACTGAATTAAGGAATCCGCATATTGAAAGACACCCGATTCAGAAGATATTAAGTGTTAGGGGTGAGGCAAATCCACTAACAAAACAACACGACACGAGAAAGATTGAAATTAGCGTTAGCGCAGTCTATTCTGTAGATAGAAATGGGGTTCGTCCCACAACTATGGGTTCGGTCCCACCAACTGGTACAAGAGTCTACCTACTGACACAAGAAATACTTGACGCCCTGATGGAGCCACATAAGAATGAAATCTTTTATATTGGCAAAATATATAATACAGACATATTACTCCCGATGGTATTCAAGCACTTTGGAAATAGTGATGATGGTCGTGGACTAGGTGAGGCATACCATTTAGGAGTATTCGGCAAAACTGGGTCGGGGAAGTCATATCTAGCTAAGATGTTAGTTATAGCTTATGCAAGACATCCCGAAATGTCGATAATAGTCATAGATCCACAAGGAGAATTCTCAAGAGAAGTTAGAGAAGGAAAGATTCTAGACAAAATATTAAGAGAAAAATTGAATAGAAAGATAGACGTGTGCCCTCTTGTGAAAATTTCTTTAAACAATCCTGAAACTCTGAGAAGATTACTAATCATATCTGGATTCTTGGATAAGATGGGCATTAGAACTCGAGAAAATCAGGAAATAGCAGCAGAATTGATAGTGGACTTTTTAAAATATCCTAGAAGATATGCAAGGCGGATGACGCTCTCACAATTTAGTACAGAGATTAATATTGCAAATGCTTATAAAAGGGAAGTATTTGATAATGTCATAAATTTTGTTAGAGAAAACATAGGACGAATATACGTAACTGACCAACCTCAGCAAAGAGTACGTACAATTCTTGAGACCCGAATCGAAGAGCTATATAATGAATGGAAAAGAATAACTCTGTTGTTCAGCGTTAAAAATAAGAGCACAATAGACGACATAGTACATAGAGTTGTAGAAGAAAAAGAAATAATTTTTGTAGATCTGTCGGAACAGTCTGCCGGAGACATTTTTTGGAATGAAAAAGTTCAAGGATTAATCTTAAATGAAGTAGTCAATACTCTAAAAGATGTTGGAAATGAAAAATTCAAAGACGATGAACAACTAAATACTTTAGTCGTTATTGATGAAGCTCATCGATTTGCCCCAAGAGAAAAACAAGAGGAGCAAGAACTTGAAGATTTGAGGATGAATTTCGTTGATGCTGTTAGAACTACTAGAAAATATGGATTAGGTTGGATGTTCATCAGCCAAACTATTGCAAGTCTCCATCCAGAATTGATAAACCAGATGAGAGTATATTTCTTCGGATATGGACTCTCTTGGGGCACCGAACTTAGAGCTCTTAGAGAAATCATAGGAGGGGATGGAAGTGATAACCATTTAGAGTTATACAGATCTTTTAGAGACCCCCAGAGCTCTGCGATTCTAGGCAAAAAAGAACATCCCTTTATGGTTTTCGGACCAGTTTCACCTCTTTCAGTTTCAGGAGCACCCCTATTCATGGTAGCATTAGATTATGAAGATGAGTTTGTGAGAACCAACACGTTTAGCTAGCCGTGGTGAATATTTGTGGAGTTTCAAGAAAAGGATATCAGAGAGATTAGGGAAAAAGTAATTAAATATTTTCAAGAGCTGGGGTTTTCGATTAACCCGCATTTGAAACCAAATAAAAGTAATAAACGTTTTTTGAGGGAGATTCATCATAAAAAGAGGCTTGAAAAACTGCAAAAATACAGATACTTCCTTGAGAGCTACTATCCTGTAGTCCAAGAGTACTATAAAGGCGGTGTAGAGATTTATCCACAAGATATACAACTCGAAATTAAGTTTATTGATCGTAAAAAGAACTTAGAAGATTACGCACTCTTCAAATGGTGGAACCTTGTATGGTGGAGCATACCCTATGAGAAATCTGTTGGAAGAAGAATAAATTACATGCTTTTTGATGTCAATCACAATCTACCTTTCGGTCTAGTTGTATTACAAAGTCCCGTAATGTACTGCAAGGCTAGGGACGAGTACATAGGTATAACAAAAGAGAATAGAGACTATTGGATAAATCAGTCATTATACGGACAAAGAATTGGTGCTCTTCCGCCATACAACGAGATTCTGGGTGGAAAAATGGTCGCGATGTCGTTGTTATCTACAGAAATTAGAAAAGAATATAGAAGAAAATACTCCAACAAGAAGACTTCAAAGAAAAAGAGACTGATACCCCCCCGTCTTTTATTTATCTACACACTAAGCGCTTATGGCAGGAGCAAAATTTACGAGGACTTATACTACAATTCGGAACCACTTAGTATTTTCGTGGGCTATAGCAGTGGTTCTGGTACCTTCCATATATCTGATGAAATTTACAGAGATTTAATCACCCTATTGGGCAACGTGAACACCTCTGTTTTCGTGAGTCCATCAAGGAAACTTAAGTTAGTTTCGAAAGCTTTCAGAATAATTGGACTTCCTGATTTCGAGTATCATAACATAAAGAGAGGTGTCTACATCTTTCCTCATGCTCGTAACATTGTCGAGGTAATCAGAGAGAATAGCAAACCAAAGTGGTTACAAATAAAGTTCAAAAACTTGTATGAGAACTGGTTAGAGAACTATGTATTGAATAGAGTTAACAAAGATAGAATTTCAGTTTCGTGGGATCATATTCTAAGAGTCTCTAGATATCCATTCCGTGTAGATAAAAACTAAGATAAGGTAGGATTTCTTCATGCATTTTCTGGGTTTTTTATTTTCAGTATTTGTATGCGACGCCATGCGGCTTGCAACTAGCTGTGTGAGCAGCGGAACCTAAAAACAATGCATGACTAGTTTCTCCAGCACCGTGTTCTACATGTTTTTCCACGTCCCGACAATTCGGAGATCCCGTAGCACTTCGGGTTGACAGTATTCAGAGAAGCGTTTATTCCTCCAATAATTGTGCACCAATCCGGCAAAAAAATATCTATCGAACACTTCATCGTCCAAACATGAAAGTCGTAGCACACCGATCTTTGAGTTAGCTCCCGCAAATATAATAAACTTCCTCAACGATGTGAAGGATGCAGAAGTTGCGATAGTTGCAAATGGATTTGCTGTAAAGCTTTTTGTCGAAAAAGCAAATCTCAGACTTAAAGACAGGCTCAAAGAGCTAAACGAGAGAGGTGTAAAATTCTACGTTTGTAACGACGCACTAAATCTGCACCTGCCAAGTTGTTCCGGCTGGAAGTTTGTGGAGCTTCAGAATCAGGGCTATGTATATGTGAAACCATAAAGAACAAGATAAACATTTATATATTCGGGAGTAGATATTCATTACAGATATGCAGAACCTACTGATAACGAATATTATGAAGATCTTGGATAAAGCTGGTTATATCGTTACAGACTTAGTTGAGACTAAGCCTCGATGCTTTGATGTTGTTGCAAGAAAGGGTGAGCATATTCTTCTTCTCAAAGTATTATACAATATCGACTCCTTTAAGCCGGAAATGGCTAAGGAGATGATAATCATTGCGAAAATGCTTAATGCAAGTCCGATTGTAATCGGCGAGAGATATAAGTCCGACTACCTCGAAAGGGGTGTCGTTTATACCCGCTACAACATCCCGGTGATAAATACGGCAACATTCTACGATCTCGTGGTGGATAATATACTTCCCCTTGTTTATTCGGCGCCCGGTGGATATTACGTCAAACTCGATAGTGAGAAGATAAAGAAAGCGAGAGAGAGCTTGGGAATGTCTACGGGAGATCTCGCAAAGCTATTAGGCGTTTCGCGGAGGACTGTAAAGCTTTACGAGGATGGTATAGACACTAACATCGAAAACGCGATAAAATTAGAGGAAATACTCGGAGAAAATGTTGTTAAGGAAATCGATGTCTTGAATTTCGTTAAAGATCTTGATTTAAATCCAGATGATATTGAACAAGAAAAAGATTTCAAGGAAAGCGAATCTGAGATTCTTACACAGCTACAGTGCATTGGTGTTGATGTTGTAACGGTTAAACACGCACCTTTTGACGCCATATCGAAAGCGGATGATGTCCCCGTTTTAACTGGTATAAGACAGGTAAGGGAGATTCCAAAAAGAGTAGGATTGATCGGAAAAATAAACAGAATAATTTCCACAATGGCCACTTATATCGTTGAAAGGAAAGTAAAGGTAAAAGACGACAATGTAGTGATCCTGATGAAAGAAGAATTAAGTTGCGTATCCAATGCAAAGGATTTCTGCAATCTAATCGTGGAGAAAAAAGAGGAGAGCACCTAATCTTTTATCAGCTTAACCAAAAGATTTATATAGAAATTACATCCCACTAATATTGGCGGGGGTGAGAGGGTGGCGACACTACAGGGCACACCTGTGTTAATTTTAAAGGAGGGGACTCAGAGGACGGTTGGAAGGGATGCCCAGAGATTGAACATAATGGCTGCAAGAGTTATCGCTGAGGCTGTTAAGTCGACACTTGGCCCAAGAGGTATGGATAAAATGCTCGTTGATAGCTTGGGTGACGTTGTTATCACGAATGACGGTGTCACGATCTTAAAGGAAATGGACATCGAACACCCGGCGGCGAAGATGGTCGTAGAGATAGCAAAGACTCAAGAAAACGAGGTCGGTGACGGAACGACAACCGCCGTCGTTATCGCTGGTGAACTGCTCAAGAGAGCTGAAGAGCTCCTCGATAACGAAATCCATCCAACCGTGATCGCTAAAGGTTACAGATTGGCCGCTGAAAAAGCTATGGAGATCCTCGACAGTATTGCTATGGATGTGGATGTCAATGACGATGAGACATTGAGAAAGATTGCGGCAACCGCAATAACCGGAAAGCATGCTGAATATGCTATCGATCATCTGAGCAAGATAGTGGTGGAAGCGGTCAGAAAAGTTGCAGAACAAGTTAACGGAAAATGGGTTGTCGATGACGATAACATCAAGATCGAAAAAAGACAGGGCGGTGGGGTTGAAGATACCGAACTTATTGACGGTATTGTGATAGATAAGGAGGTAGTCCATCCCGGAATGCCAAAGAGAGTAAAGAACGCAAAGATTGCAGTTCTCAAAGCCGCTCTCGAAGTAAAAGAGACCGAAACCGATGCGGAGATAAGAATAACAGATCCAGAACAGCTCCAGAAGTTCATAGAGCAAGAGGAAAGGATGATCAAGGAGATGGTGGACA
>CBEWZU010000031.1:0-24547 GCA_965561205.1 uncultured Archaeoglobaceae archaeon
ATAGCCCCGCGGGGATTCGAACCCCGGTCGCCGGCTCCAAAGGCCGGCAGGATTGACCGCTACCCTACGGGGCTTCAAACATATCGAATCACTTAAGTAAAATAAACTTTGTGATACTGATTTTCGAGTTAAAAAATAAAAATTTTAAAATCTGGTGGTCTCTCACGCCGCATGAACTTGGGAAACTACTTTGAATTTGGTAAATACAACACAAATTTGAGAACAGAGATTTTAGCAGGGTTAACAACATTCATGACGATGTCTTATATTATCTTTGTTAATCCCAGTATTTTAAGTAATGCTATCGGAAAAGATGCGATACCTTCTTTGGTGACAGCAACTGCTCTTTCAGCAGGAATTGCAACGATAATAATGGGATTATACGCTAAGAAACCTTTTGCCCTTGCACCAGGAATGGGTCTCAATGCCTATTTCACATACGGAGTAGTTCTTGGGATGGGATACTCGTGGCAAGTCGCTTTGGCAGCAGTTTTTGTTGAGGGAATTATCTTCATAATTCTTTCTTTGACAAAAGTCAGAAGCGCTGTGATTGATGCCATACCTCCATCCCAAAAGTATGCTATAGGTGCTGGAATAGGTCTGTTTTTGACATTAATAGGAATGAAAGCCGCTGGGATAGTGGTGGGAAGCGAAGCTACACTTTTAACCCTCGGAACATCAAATTTCGGAAAACCAGAATTTTGGGTTGCGATGATCGGTCTTGTTGTCGCTTTTCTGCTGATGGTCAGGAACGTTCCGGGAGCTCTACTCTTTTCGATAATTATAGCAACGATTTCAGCGATAATTCTTGGGGTTACGCCACCTCCAGAGAGTCTTTTTGCTTTACCAACCTTAGATAAAACTTTTCTAAAACTCGATTTACAGGGATTGCTAAGTGTCGGTGCCATCGGCGTCATTTTTGCGTTCTTTATGGTTGACTTCTTTGACACTCTCGGAACAATTGCGGGATTAAGTGCAAAGGCTGGATTTATGAAAGAGGATGGATCAATCCCCGACAGCGAAAAGATTCTGCTAACTGATGCCGTTGGAACAACTTTAGGTGCGATATTCGGAACATCAACCGTTACGACATACATCGAGAGTGCCGCTGGAATCGAAGAGGGAGGTCGAACGGGGCTGACAGCGTTGGTGGTAGGTGTTCTATTTCTTGCAGTAGGTCTGTTCGTTTCACCGATTGCGGAGATTATACCATCCCAAGCTACAGCACCCGCACTAATGATCGTAGGATTTTACATGCTGACTGTTGTAAGAAACATAGATTTCGATGATTTAACAGAGGCTCTGCCAGCATTCTTTGTTCTCGTAACAATCCCTTACACATATTCGATTGCAGACGGAATAGGTGCGGGATTTATAAGCTACGTGATCATGAAGATTGTGGCGGGAAGATACAGAGAAGTTCATCCGTTGATGTATGTGCTGGCCATTGTCTTTGCCGTTTACTTCCTGTATCTCGCTGGTTTAGTGTAATTTATTATTTACTTTTTCAATTAAGCTGGAAATTTTAGGTTACCCAAAAAAATTATATAACTCCAAATATGATGCTCACTATGTTCAATTTCTGGAAGAAAGGAAAAGGCAAAGGCAGGTGTAGAAGAAGACGAAAAGGAGGATTTTGCAGGAGATTCACGTCAATGCCTACTACTCCCATGACAAAAGAACAGACAATAATGGTTGGGGAAATCACAGATGAAACTTTAAGGAAAGCTGAGGAGATATACAAGCTTTTACCGAAAAAAGACTGTGGAGCCTGTGGATTCGATAGCTGTTACGAAACCGCCGTAATGATTGCAAAGGGACTCGCCCCACCAGATGCCTGCAAAGTCGTTGGGAAAAAAATAAAGAACGAGGTCGAACGGATACTAAATCGTTAAATACCTTTGGCATACCGTCTTTAACATGAACGATAACAACAAGATAAGGCTCGGACTGATAGTCGCAGAGTTCAACCGTGATATAACCTACATGATGGAGATTCTCGCAAAAGAGCACGCCGAGTTTTTAGGAGCTGAAGTCGTCGAGACGATTAGAGTTCCCGGAACGTTCGACATCCCGATCGCCCTTAAGAAGATGCTCGAAAAGGGTAGGGTTGACGCCGTAGCCACCCTCGGATGCGTGATCGAGGGGGAGACGGAGCACGACGAGGTTGTGGCACAGCACGCGGCCCGTAAGATAATGGATCTTAGCTTGGAATACGGAGTTCCGGTTACATTGGGAATAAGCGGGCCGGGAATGGGAAGGATAGCGGCACAGGAGAGGGTTGATTACGCTAAGAGAGCTGTTGAGGCGGCTGTAAAACTTGTAAAGAGGCTTAGGGAGTATGAGCAGAGCTGATTTGATCAAGCCGTCTGCAACGATAAGACTTTCAGAAAAAGCAAAGGAACTGAGAAAGCAGGGAAAAGACGTCATAGACATGAGCGTAGGAGAGCCAGACTTCAAAACACCTGAGAATATCATAAAGGCAGCATACAGGTCAATGAAGGAGGGAAAGACGTCATACGCTCCCGCGCAAGGAATTCCAGAACTCAGAGAGGCTATTGCTGAGAAATTAAAGGAAGAAAACGAAATAGAGGCAAAGCCCGAAAACGTGATTGTAACGCCGGGAGCCAAATACGCCATCTATCTATCGATGCAAGCTTTGATCGAAGAGGGGGACGAGGTGATTCTCCTCGAGCCAGCATGGGTGAGCTACGAAGCCTGCATTCTCCTTGCGGGAGGAAAGCCGGTCTGGGTTGGGCACACGGAGGATTTCAAGGACGCTCCAGTGGAGGATTACGTAACCAAGAAAACGAAAATGATTATTGTAAACACGCCCAACAATCCGATCGGCGTGGTTTATCCGAAAGATTTCCTGAAAAAGATTTCCGATATATCAAAAGACCACGACATCCTTGTAATGTCTGACGAGGTTTATGAGAAGATAATCTTCAACGGAAAGCACTACAGCATTGCAAGTTTCGATGACATGTTTGAGAGGACTGTGACGATCAACGCCTTCTCGAAAACGTATGCAATGACCGGATGGAGGATTGGCTATGCCGTCGCCAACGAAGACATAATAACTAAAATGAGAAAAATCCAATCGCACTCAGTCACATCCCCGACCACCTTCGTCCAATATGCAGCGATAGAAGCCCTCAAGGGGGATCAGAGCTTCGTGAAAGAGATGGTCGAAACTTTCAGAAAGAGAAGAGATCTCCTTTCAAATGGGTTGGATAGATTAGGGATCGAATACGCTCCTCCAGACGGGGCGTTCTACATCTTCGCGAATGTCGGGACAGACGGAGACAAATTTTCGGAGGATTTCCTCAATCGATACTACGTTGCCGTGACACCGGGATCGGCGTTTGGCAAAAGCTACTCGAATTGGGTTAGATTCAGCTACGCGACAAGCACCGAAAACATAGAGAAGATGCTTGAGAGGCTGGAGAAGTTTTTGAGCTAATTTCTTTTCAATTCAATCTCCATAAAGTCCTTGGCAACTACGACGTTATCAAAAATCTCCTTAGCCTCTTTGAGCAATACTGATGGATCCTTATACCTCGCACTGATGTGCGTCAGAATCAGCCACTTAACGTTCGCCCTTCTCGCCACTTCCGCCGCCTGTCTTGCCGTGGAGTGCTTTGTTATTTCAGCCCACTCCATCAGATCTGATGTGAAGGAGGAATCGTGGATCAAAACGTCGGCGTTTTGGGCGATTTCCACAGTCCTCTCGGTTGGCTTTGTGTCTCCCGTATAGACGAGTTTCCTTCCTCTGACGATCCCGGAAGTTACCATCTCCGGTGTGATCATCCTTCCCTTAAACACGATAGTCTCCCCTTTGGCTAGTCTGCTGTATAAGGGACTCGGAGGGATGCCGAGTTCTTCGGCCTTCTTTCTGTCGAACCTGTAAAAGTCGTCTTCTATGATGGCGTATCCCAAGCTTTCGACTATGTGATCTGTTTTAAACGCTAAGACCTTGAAGTTGCCGAATCTGACGAAGTCTCCGTCTCTCAGCGTGATGAGGTTGATCTTGAAGTCGAGTCCATCATAGCCGAACTCCTTAAAGAGATTTCTTAAGAATCTCGAATTCGGTGAATATATGGTTAAGCTCTTTTTTCTCCCGTTAAGGGACATCGACTCGATTAGACCGAAAAGCCCGATGAAGTGATCCGTGTGCATATGGGTTATGAAGATGCTGTTGACTCCGAAGCCGGTCTTTGCGATCATCATCTGTCTCTGCGTTCCCTCGCCGCAGTCGAGAAGGATTCGCTCCCCAGCAAAGTTTACGAAAATAGAAGATGGATTCCGATCAACTGTCGGAACGGTGCCAGAAGTTCCAAGAAAAGTTACTTTAAATTGCATTAACTTTCCAAAACGATTTCTATGTTAACATCTTTCGGAACCTGAATCCTCATTATCTGTCTTAACGCCCTCTCGTCCGCTGCAATATCGATCAATCTCTTGTGGATTCTCATTTCCCAGTGATCCCATGTCTCGCTCCCTTCGCCGTCCGGTGATTTTCGGACGGGAACCACCAGCCTTTTGGTTGGCAAAGGAATCGGCCCGCTTATCTCGACACCCGTTTTTTCGGCTATCTCTTTGATCTGCATGCAGAGTTTGTCAAGGTCACGGGGATTGAGACCAGAAAGCCTTATCCTCGCTTTGTAACCTTTTATCGCCATAAAAATCACCAAAAAAAGAAAAGATTAATCTCTCGGCGTCAGGTCAATAACCATTCCCGCCGCTACGGTCATTCCCATGTCTCTGACGGCGAATCTGCCGAGAGGTGGGATCTCTTTGACTTTCTCGATGACCATTGGTCTCGTCGGTTCGAGCTTGACAATAGCTGAGTCTCCGGTCTTGAGATACTGCGGGTTCTCTTCCTTGACCTGTCCCGTTCTTGGATCGATCTTTTTCTGGAGCTCAACGAATCTGCACGCAACCTGTGCAGTGTGTGCGTGAACGACTGGCGTGTATCCGACCGTAATGGCGGTCGGATGCTGTAGGACGATAATCTGTGCTGTAAAGTCCCTGACAACCGTGGGCGGGTTGTCTGGATGACCTGCCACGTCTCCTCTCCTGAGATCCTTCTTGCTGACACCCCTGACGTTGAAACCGATGTTGTCACCGGGATAGGCTTCTTGGAGTGGCTCGTGGTGCATCTCGATGCTCTTGACCTCACCACTCACACCAGCTGGATTGAAGACGACCTTATCGCCAACCTTCAGCACACCGCTCTCCACTCTGCCCACGGGGACTGTTCCGACACCGCTGATTGAATAGACATCCTGAATTGGGATTCTGAGTGGCTTGTCCACAAGCTTTTCAGGCGGTTTGAGCATGTCGAGGGCTTCGAAGATTGTCGGCCCGTTATACCATGGAGTCTTGTCGCTCCTCTTTAGGACGTTGTCACCGTAGTAAGCGGATGTGGGAATGAACGGGACTTCATCTGGCTTATAGCCGACGAGTCTGATCAATTTGGCTACGGCCTCCTTACACTTCTCGTAAGCTTTCTGATCGTAGTTCGCTCTGTCCATCTTGTTGATGGCGACGATGAGCTGGTTGATTCCCAACGTCCTCGCGAGGAAGACGTGCTCTTTCGTCTGCGGCTGGACACATTCGACAACGTCAACGACGAGGATGGCGGCATCAGCCTGTGAGGCACCCGTAATCATGTTCTTGATGAAGTCCCTGTGACCGGGACAGTCCACGATCGTGATTTCGTACTTCTGTGTGATGAATTTCCTGTGAGCTACATCAATCGTCAAACCTCTTTCTCTTTCCTCTTTGAGCCTGTCCATTACCCATGCGAATTCGAAGGTGGCTTTACCCTTTTCCTGAGCTTCTTTTCTGAATTTCTCGATTATGTGCTCCGGGATTTCACCGGCTTCATAGAGCAACCTACCGATCATGGTTGATTTTCCGTGATCCACATGTCCTATCATTGCCACATTAATATGCTCCTTCTCCTTAGCCATACCTATGCACCTCCCTCTCAATTTTAATGATAGGTTTATAAAATTTTGCCGTTACTACCGTCTTGTGCTACCTAATAAAAATTTTTTCTGTTTACTCATAATGGATACGATTCATTTCACTGCTTGCAAAGTTAGATGTATTCCCTTAGCTTGACGGAAGAGATCTGTTCCAAAACTAACGCTTGCTTTTGATAAGCTTCATTAGTTCCAAAACTTTTATCATTGCAGAAAACATCGGACTACTGGATTTGACATCTATGATTTTCCCCTCAATAATCGCATCTGTTATCGCAAAAATTGTATTGTCCGAATTCATAATTTTCTTGGGGTTCAGCGGACGTAGTCTTTTATAGACGTACGTCCGCCTTGGGACACATCAACCTCAACTCCCTCAGGGTTCATCGGGAGTAAATCATCGGTCTCGTCCCCCTTCGGGGTAACCCCCTTCCCACTCCTCATTAGCACCTTCCAGCGACGTATCATCTTTTTCACCGCCCTGTAAAAGGTGCTTGGAGTGGGAAGAAAACCCCACATCCTTAGGTATAGGTTTATTGAAGCATTTAGCTGTCTATCTATCTCTAAACTACACTCTTCACATTTTAAAACCTGCCCCTCTCGGTGCTTCATGTCCCCACCGCATCTGGGGCAGGTTTTAGTAGAGTTTTTAGGATCCAATAACCTAACGTTAGTCTTATAACTCATTAGTAGAACTATCTGCTTCCAATTTTGCTTAGAAATTACTCTATTGTGTTTTTTGCAACCGTTAAACATTCCCCTCTTATCTAAATCTTCGAAACCGTGCTCGTAATCTTTAAATCCTCTCGCAAGATCTGTTGTTAGTTTGTGAAGATAATCTCCAACCCTGTTTCTGTATCGTTGAGAAAACTTCTGCATTAACCTTTTTGCGGTCTTAGGTTTGGTTTTACTCAATTTTTGGATTTTTCTTCTCTTGTTCTCGTAGGTTATGTGTAGAGTATATAGCTGTTTTAGGTCTACCTTAATCCATCCCCTATTACAAAATCCGTCTAAGCTGAATAAATTTGAGTCCCAAGCAACCTTCTTTTGTGGTGGTGTTGATATATTGGCTGGTTTTCTAAACGTTATTATTAGCTCGTTCTTTTTCAAAATTAGTTCTCCCAAATCGCAACCCTCTACTCTCTTTTTGAACCAAGCTCTCGTTAAGTCGAATTCTAAATATGTATCTCTTGGCTTTATCGTAATTCTCAGTTTACCGTTTTCGAGAGTGTAAAGAGTTTCTTTAACCCTAACGAACTTTCTTTTGACTATCGGTTTTCTTCTTTTTCTCCTTCCTTTGACATAATTCCTTCTCCACGAATTGAGAATTGAGTAAGCAGTTTTAATTGCGGAATCCACGTAATGTGACGCACAATTCCAATCCTTTAGTAGTTTATCTCTCAGATTTCTTTTGAATTCCTTTGACTTGGGTATTTTTGGTATAAGTCTCTTGACGTAGTAGTATTTTTTAACACTTCTTCGACCCTTCTTTGTCGTGTAATAATTTCTTTGTACTTCTTCGATCCACTGGATATTATCCCAAATCTCGTCGATCGCTCTTTGCAATAAATTTCTATAGCTACTTAGAAATTCTGTTACATTGTAATCGTGTTTTATTTTGTAGCTAAGGATCTTGTAGGAGTTTCTTTGCATCTTCTACCACCTTCTTATACTTATGGCTCCTCATTCCGTACAACTTACCAGCGAAATGGGAAATTATAGTGATTAAATCTTCAATCAATTCTTCCTGTGGTGTCTTTTCCTCTTCGTTTATTACAACTATTTCTGCTCCATAGCTCTTGAAGAATTCCTCTAAAATCTTGAATCCAAACCTTGTTAGTCTGTCTGGATATGCAATAATAACCTTTGAAACTTCTCTGTCTATCACCATTTTTAGTAACTTCTTGAAATTTCTCCTATCTTCTTTCAATCCTGAACTTATGTCCTTAAGAATCTCTATATCCCATCCTTTCTCCTTAGCATAGCTTTTTATTAGCTCAATCTGTCTCTCTAAATCATCCTTTTGAGTATGAGATGAAACTCTTGCATAACCTATTATCTTCCCTTCTTCGTGAATCCCTAAAATTCGTTTTATTTCTGACTCTGGAACCCTCCTCTTCCCACCTATAGTCCTAACGCACCTAATCTTTCCTTCCTTATCCCACCTTTGAATCGTTCTAACCGTTACTCCTAATAACTTTGATGCCTCTTTCATCGTATAAAGTCGTTCCATGTCTACCAAGATCTATATTTGTCTATTAAATATTTAACAGTTTCGCAAGGCTTCAGTTGAATTACATCGCACAATTATTGTAGGGATTTTCGATTTTTCCTGTTCTGCTCTCAACAACCCCATTTTTAATAACTATACTAAAAGCCTTAGTTTTCGTATCATTATACGTTCGTCTTTCATGAAACTTTCGAGAAGAAACGAATACCCCTGTATATTTGTATTCAACACTGTAGGGATTGCGGCTACACACAACATCAGAACCCAAAGAGTTATAACAAATTTCAGGAAAAATCTCATAAAAATAAAAAGTTAAAGACCTACAAAATCCTCTGGCTTGGGTATTTCGAGCTTCAATCCCTTCCTCTGTCTGACCTCCATTACAAACTGCTCGAAGAGGTTCTGCGGAACTGGCTCAAAACCTGCGAATTCGACGCTCCATATTGCTTTTCCAGAGGTGGCACT
Source organism: uncultured Archaeoglobaceae archaeon (assembly GCA_965561205.1). Classification (GTDB taxonomy): domain Archaea; phylum Halobacteriota; class Archaeoglobi; order Archaeoglobales; family Archaeoglobaceae; genus Geoglobus. The sequence continues at coordinate 8,692 of CBEWZU010000031.1, forward strand.
CCTTATCGCACCGGCGAATCCAAACATTTCTTTGACAGGAGCTTTTGCCACTACGGTCACCATGTCCCCCTCAGTATTGATCTCAAGGATCTGTCCCCTCCTTCCCTGAATCTCTCTCGTGACGTTTCCAAGCATATCTTGCGGGACTGTAATGAAGACCTTTTGGTAAGGCTCAAGAAGTGCCGGCTTAGCTTGAAGCATTGCGGCGAATATCGCCGATCTGACCGCTGGGATGACCTGTGCCGGACCTCGGTGGACGGCATCTTCGTGGAGCTTACAGTCAACAAGCTTGACCTTGAGACCGTAAACGGGCTCTCTCGCTATCGGACCCGCTTGCATTGCTTCTCTGAATCCCTCCAAGATTAATTCCATTGTCTCGTGTAGATACTGGATACCCTTTGTGACATCTACGAAGATGTTGCCCTCATAGTATTCTTGAACGCCTGCGGCTTCCTCACCGGGCAATCCAGCCTCTTGCAGAATTCTTCTTCTATCTTTTTTGTCCATTTTTAGATCGACTTCTCCCTCTTTGAACTTCTCTATGACTGCCGGTGGGCATGGCTCAACAACAATGTAGAATCTGTTGTGCTTGTTTGGAGACTTTCCTTCGACAACGGGTGAAGTCCCCATAACAGTCTCTCTGAATACGACGATCGGCGGCGACGTCTTGACTTCTAATCCAAACTCTCTTCTGATCTTTTCCACCTTTACCTCTAAGTGAAGTTCACCCATTCCGCTTATTAAATGCTCTCCAGTTTCTTCGTTAAGGGTTACCTGCAAGGTCGGATCCTCTTTGGCAAGTTTTCTCAAAATCTCAATGAGTTTCGGAAGATCTCTGGGATTCTTTGCCTCGATTGCCATAGTAACAACTGGTTCACTGTAATGTTTTATGGATTCGAAGGGCTCCATATCCTCAACGGTTGAACAGGTCGATCCTGCGATGGCATCTCTCAATCCGACAACTGCAACGATATTTCCTGCGGGCACCTCATCTACTTCAACCCTTCGTGGACCCATAAAGAGTCCGACGGTCTGAGCTCTGTTCTTTGACCTTCTATCGATTATGAACAATTCCATACCGGGCTTGAGGGTTCCGCTGAAAAGTCTTCCTACGGCAACCTCTCCGGCATGGGGATCGGCGACAATCTTTGTTATCATGAGGGCTACCGGACCCTTAGGATCACAGTTGACCATAGCCTTTCCAATCTCGCTGTTGATGTTACCCTTCCAAATGGTGGTGATTCTCTCTTTCTGAGCTTGAATTGGTGAAGGTAGATGTCTGATAACCATATCAAGAACGACCTTATAGAGCGGAGACTTTTTCGCTAAGGTTCTCCAGTCATCCGAGCTGAGAAATTCGTAAACCTCCTTGAATCCTATACCGGTCTCTTTCATGGATGGAACGCTTATAGCCCAGTTATATAGGGCGGATCCGAAGGCAACGCTTCCGTTTGTTACGTCAAGCATCCATTCCTTGTATTTGTCGGGTCTCATCGATTTTATGAATTTGTTCACGTCCGAAATCACTCTGACGAATCTTTTCTGCATATCCTCTGGAGTTACTTCGAGCTCTCTAATCAGTCGATCTACCTTGTTGATAAATAGAATTGGCTTAACGTTCTCTTTCAAAGCCTGTCTGAGAACGGTCTCGGTCTGAGGCATTATTCCCTCGACCGCATCAACGACGACGATAACACCGTCAACGGCTCTCATTGCTCTCGTTACTTCACCACCAAAATCAACGTGACCCGGTGTATCTATGAGGTTGATTAGGTATTCCTCTCCTTTATATTCGTGAACCATCGAAACACTTGCCGAGTTGATCGTAATCCCCCTCTCCTGTTCTTGTGAATCGAAATCTAAGTAAAGCTGTCTTCCCGCCAATTCTTCGCTAATCATTCCTGCTCCTGCTAAAAGATTATCCGAGAGTGTTGTTTTACCGTGATCGATATGGGCGACAATTCCCATGTTTCTAATTCGCTCTGGCTTATACATTAGCTCCTTTATCTTTTCGATCATTTTCTTTGCTCTCGTCATCTGCATCACCTTGCGGACTTAGCTACTCTTTCAACCTCCTCCTTCTTCGCTATCGCATAACTCCTGCTCTCGTTATTTGCTGCGGCAATTATCTCCTCCGCCAAGCAGGAGGCAATACTTCTTTTCGATTTGAAGGCGGCTCTTCTTGCACCTTCGGCGATATTCCTTAGGGCAATATCAACTCTTCTTGAACTTGAAGTGTCAACTGATTTTGGAACGGCTACACCGCCATATTTCAGTCTAACAACCTCTTCACGGGGACCGGCATTGATTATAGCATCTACGAGGACTTGGATAGGATTCTTTTTCGACTTCTTCTCAATTATCTCGAAAGCCTGTTTAACGATATCGTAGGCGAGCATCTTCTTCCCAGTGTTGCGACCTTTTCTCATTACTTTGTTAATTAACCTCTCGACGATGAAAACGTTCTGCTTGGCGAAGGGGATGTTCGCATGCCTTCCATGGGTATGGGGAACAACTCTTGGCTCCAAGCAGATGTAATTCTTGAGGGCGGGGTCGTTGACCTCCACCTCTGTTGCATCGTATTTCCCGAAGACGAGCAGTTCCTCCTTAATCAAACCGTATTTCATGAAATCACCTCAATCTCTTCTCCTTCTTGCCTTTCCAAAGTTCTTTGAGGCTTGTATCGTTCACCTTAATTACCTTAAATCTGACACCGGGAATATCTCCCATGCTCCTCCCCATTCTCCCGCCTATCCTTTCGATTATGACCTCGTCGTGCTCGTCTATGAAGTTTATGGCACCGTCGCCGGGACAGAAAGCCGTCACTTGTTTCCCGTTCTTAATTAACTGAACCCTGACAGCCTTTCTGATGGCGGAGTTCGGCTGCCTCGCCTCGATACCTATCTTTTCGAGAACGATCCCTCTCGCCATCGGAGCTCCTTCGAGCGGATCGGCTTTGATGTTTAGCTCAAGCACCCTACGGACGTATTTCTTATCACTCCATCTGAACTTCTTCCTATTTTCGATGAGCTTTCTTGCTGCGAATAGTCCTCTTCCCATATCACCACCTCATTTGACTATCACGTCTTCGATATCGTGATGTCTCCTCACGAGTTCCTTAACTTTGTTTATATTTTTTCCGCCCTTCCCTATTATCAATCCTTTATACTGAGAGGGTGCGTAAACGTAAGCTATTTTTTTGTTGCCTCTCTCTACTATTTTCACCGTGACCTTTATCGGTCTGAAAACGTTTTCAATAAATTCTGAGGGATTATCACTGTGTTCGAGGATCTCCACCTTCTTACCGATGATCTCTCTTGCTTTTTCAACGTTTATACCACCCTTTCCGATAGCTAAACCCATATCACCCTTTCGGACAAGAAATACCACTTTATCATCGTAAATAAGGCAATCTTTTACGTTGGCGCCAGTTAAACTCTCAAAAAGGGCGATATACCTTATACTTTCAGTAGATAGCTTCACGCTCATAATTATCCCCTAAAAATAAAATTATTTAATGTTGAGTATTTCGGATTCACCCTCATCTATCACGGCTAATGCTGCTACGCTGAACGGTTTACCGCATACCGCCCCAAGTTCCATATTCGTTCCGTCGTATGTTACCATTTTGACATCGTAATTTTTGAGTTTCTCCATAACTTCCTCGGGGCAATTTTTAGCAATCACTACAAGTTTTGCTTTTCCATCCCGAACAGCCTTTATCGTTCTTTTGCTACCGAGATAAACAACACCCGTTTTAAGAGCTCTTCTTAAAGCTTTACTCAGATCGACCTTCATTTACACTCCCTCCATACACGAGTTCTACATCTCCCGTTCCCAACCTTATCGGCTGTCCAACAATAATGTTTTCGGTAATTCCGTTAAGTCTATCGATCTCGCCCCTAACGGCTGCATCGAGCAGGTTGTTCACCGTCATCTCGAAAGCCGCTCTTGCGAGGATGCTCTGCTTTTCTCCAGCAACTCCATGTCTTCCTATCTGCTTTAATTCGCCATCCGCCGTCATAACGTCTGCAACGAGCATTATGTGTCTTCTATCAACTTCAAGACCTTGTTCTTCGAGTGTGGAGATGGCTTCGTTTATTATCGCATTTCTTGCCGCCTCAATTCCCAAGACCTCGTATATTTCGTAGATGTTATTGGTTACGGTTCTTGTGAAGTCAATTCCCTCCTCTTTCATGATCCTTTTTAGGTTTGATCCCTCTGTATAGAGCACGTATTCATCACCCTCTTTTCTTACGATAACTCTTTTAATCTCCTTAATCCCCGAAATGACGAGTCTTTTAAGTTTCTCAAACGTATCCATCAGTTCTTTGTAAGACGGCTCTTTTATAGAGATTATTATCTCCTCTTCGGTTTCTTCAACTTCGGTTTTCAAACTCTTTTCGATCTTCTTTTTGAGCGTCTCTTTATTCAACCCCTTCCTTTTTAAAGCTTTTTCGTCGGGTTTGATAATAATCCTCATATTCCTTAAATCGGTCACGATTTCGGCAACATCCAAAACGTGTGTAGCTTCTATTTTGTTTGCGATCTCTCTTGCCTTATTTCTATCTTTGGCGTATTCTGGTAGAAGTCTGATAGTCATCATCGGGGTTGAGGGGTGCTTTCTAACATCGAGGATTTCTATCAGCCTTGGGAGTCCGAGGGTAACGTTGATTTCGGCGACACCGGCGTAGTGGAACGTTCTCATCGTGTTGTGCGTGATTACGCCTTCGGATGTCGTGAACGTCTCCAAGCCTTCAACGCTTAAATCGTAGACGTAGCCATCGTAGTCGGCCTCCTCAATCGACACGATCTCATCCCAAACAACATCGGATTCCACAGCCCTTCTTAGAACCTCCAGCTCCTTTACGTCAACATCCTTAGCAAGCTCTTCGAGCCTTGCGAGGTGTCTCTGCAGTGTTGCTCTTCCGATCTTTTGCTTTCTGACGAACTTCCTTGCGTAGTGCAACGGATATCCAAGCTTTCTTGAGGCATCCAAAAGTTCTGAACCTATCGAAGGGATCATGTCTATGAGATCGTATGTAATCCCAGAGTCCGATTCTGCTATCTTCTCAAGCTTTATAGCTTTCTCTGGCACGGAAGAACCGATCTCCTCCGCAAACTTCTTAGCGTATCTGTAGGATATCTCGATGCTATGCTGTCCCTTCATTTTTCTCTTAACGCCGAATATTCCGAATCTCGTTAGTAGTAGAGCTATTCCGTCGATAAGCTCCTTGGATGATGAAAATGCCCTAATTGTCTTCCTTTCAACGTTTACGCTCCCGTCTCCGTCGAAGTAACCCTGTAGCAAACCTCTGACGAACTCCTTCTCAGCACTAAACACGAAGTCGGGGATTTTCTTCTCCTTTGCGTTACAACCGAAGTTCTGAACGAACTCACTTAGAACCGAAGAGTAAAGCCTTATGTCATGACTTTTTCCGCTGCGGTTATCGTATTCAGCTGTCTTAATTCCAAGTCTTTCTGCAAACCTTTTGACGATTTCTAGGACCTCCTTGTTTGTATTCGAGATTGAAACGAAGTGCTTTGTTGAATAGCCGTCTGCAAGGTATATTCCTAAGAAGTAACCAAAATCGAAGTCCAATTCAAGTGTTCTGTTGATGGCTCTGCCGTTGATCGGTTTTATAGTGTCTTCAAGGACGGGATAGCTGACGAACTCAGCAAGATCGATGGCAGATATACAGTTCAGCGGCATATACCTTATCGCCGGAATTCTATCTCCAACCTTGAGCTTTCTGCCCTCAATAGGCACGATTCTGTTGTTTTGCCTGATAACGAAAGAATGAAACGGAGTTGCCGTGATTACCCTTCCAGACCTTGTCTTAATCCTTATGAGCTTTCCGCTGAATCTGTGCCTTATAACGCTTACGATCCTCTTCCAGTGGACTTTTTCGTCCTGATCTAAGCTTAATGCATAAATGTCCATCGATAGGTCACAGATTTCGTGAATTCCCTGCCTAATAAATCCAAACTTCTCCATGCATTCATCGACGAATCTTCCAATTTCAGTTATCCTAACGCTTTCACCCTCTTTTATTATGATTTTTTCCTCGTAGGGTAAGGACATCTGAGTGCCCGGCTCCCCGATCGACTGTGCCGCCACTATGCCAGCCGCCTCACCGGGCTCCACCAAATTCCGCAGATAAACTTCATAGCATCTCTCAACGATCTTCTTAGCAGTTTCCTCATTAACGTTAAGCTTTTCGAGTTCTTCTTTTATCTCCTTCTTAATGTATTCGGGAAGGGGATAATCATTAAGGAAATCCATACCTATCACTCTCCTAATACCTCTTTAATGACCCTTCTAACATCAACACCCTTTCCTCTAAAACTTTTCATCGGATCAATACCGTCTTCACCGTATCTGAACTGGACAATCAGTCCAGAAGTCTGCTCTTTTACAGTTCCGTCGTAATCCACCTTTAGATCCTGTAAAGCGTTTATGAGTCTTCTCTGGAGATAACCGGACTGCGACGTTCTGACTGCCGTATCAACGAGACCTTCCCTTCCACCAACTGCATGGAAGAAAAACTCTATAGGACTTAGTCCCTCTTTGTAGCTGCTTTTGACAAATCCCCTCGCTCTTGCACTCAGATCACCGGGCTTAAAATGCGGTAGCGTGCGGTTTGTGTAGGTGTATCCCCTCCTTATCCTTTCACCCCTTACAGATTGTTGCCCGATGCAGGCAGCCATCTGGGTGAGGTTGAGCATGGAGCCACGAGCACCGCTAACAGCCATGATGACTGCGGCGTTATCCATACCGAGGTATCTTCCCGCAATCTTACCAGCCATATCTCTTGCTCTGCCGAGCTCCTGCATTATCTTCATCTCAAGTGTCTCCTCAACGCTTCTTCCGGGCATTGGTTCGAGATTTCCGGCTTTGTATGTTTCGATTAATTTCTCGACTTTCTTTTCAGCCTCTTTTATTATCTCCTCGATCTGTTTTCTGGCTTCTTCTGGTATATCTTCATCGTCAATTCCGACGGTGAATCCCGCGAGCATTATCGCTCTTATCGCGAGCTTTGTCATGTTGTCTAAGAAAATCTTAGCTTCATCATTTCCATACCTTCGAACGATTTCATCGATTATTATGCCTTTGAAAGCTCCCACAGCCTTTTCGTCTATCGTCCCCTTTATCAGTTCGCCATTCTTTATAATCACGTAGGCATCGTTCTCGCACTCCGCACCCTTACAGCTCTCGCATCCCTGGCAGATTTCTGCCTTGAACTCAAGAGTGATGTCTGGAAGAATCATGCTAAAGATTTGCTTTCCGCTCCAGTAAGGCTTTCCGTTCTTAATTTCTTTGGGTTTCGGAAGCTTATCGATATTAAGGGGTCTTATCAGTTCCATAACTTCTTCCTTGCTGAAAAGCTTCTCGCCTCTCGTAAGCAGATACAATCCCGAAATGTGATCGTGAATTCCTCCGATAATGGGGCCTCCGAATCTTGGACTTAATATGTGCTCCTGAACCGCCATTAGGATTTTAGCCTCGGCTTGAGCCTCTAAGCTCTGCGGAACGTGGAGATTCATCTCGTCTCCGTCAAAGTCTGCATTGTAGGGCGGACAGTTTCCTGTCAGGAAGCCGTTTGCTATGAAATTGTGCGTGTGTAACTCAGTCGTTATGTCGTAGACTAAATCCACTTCAACAAGCTCTATCTTTACGATTCTCTCTTTTATGAAACCTCCTCCAACACTTCTCTCTCTAACCCATTCTTCAAAGCTTGGAAAGTCTGAAGTCTTTGCGTAGCTCGGTTTTCTGCTCCTCCACGTATACAAGGCTGAAACAGATTTGCCATTCGCAAGCGCAATCTGAACGATCTCGCCTCTCTTAGCGTTTAAAACCTCTTTCAGGAGATTGTTTCTCTCCTTTAAGTATTTCTCCTTGAAAAGTAGATAGCCGTAAGCTAACCTCGCAAGCTCTTCTGCCTTTCTGTTGTAGGCGTAACCTATTTTTCCAAAGAATTCTTTATGGGATCTTATCGAAACGACGATTACCTTCGTTCTGTTTCCGTCTCTTCTGATATTGCCTTCGGTGATTCTGAGACTCGTTTTAATTCCAAATTCGCTTAGAATCTCTCTTAAATCCTCCACGAATTTCATTCCTTCCTTCAAAACGCTTTCAACTTTCGAGACCTTGAACACAAGCTCTTTGAACAACTTGTTACACTTACTCCTAACAATCGGCTTTGTTAGTTCGGAACCGAAGTAAGAAGCTAAAAACTCCTTTTTCACGTGTAGCGGAGCTTTTTTGATCCATTCTGGAACACCGTAGGCTTTCTTCGCTTTGTCACCGTCTGGGCATCCTAAGGCTTTCAGCAAAAGACAGAAAGACTTCTTTCTAACTTTGAAGCTGTAACCCTTTCCGTTGATTTTCAAAACGTCTCCGTTTGCCTTTGTTATCGTATTACTGCTCTTGTGCACCTTCACACCGCTCGGCTCGTATCCTAACATCCTTACATCGTTTGCGATTTCCTCCAAATCTTCAAGTCTTGCTCTGAACACAGCTCTCGAATTCCTTCCGAGGATTAAACTCCCGTCCCCGAATATGTGTCCGACTATCCTTGCTATAGCGGTGATCCTCGGATCGGAAAGTTTTAGCGGTATGAGTTTTCTCTCTCTAAGCTCTTTTAGAGCCTTGTTTACTCTCGAATTTTCCGCAATTCGGATAATATCCTCCTCGGTCAATACCACACAATCCCTCTGCTCAACCTCAGGAAATTCCATCGGATAGACTATGGCGTAATCTCCAACCTTAAGCTTTCCTGCGGGTTTTACACCTTCGGACGTGTAGAACGGGTGATCCTCGGTTGCGATAATCTCCCTACCGCTTTCAGTTACGATTCTGTAACAGACCTTTCCGTAATCTTTGGCTCTCAGCTTCCAGTAATGAGTGAGGCTCGTTAGATGCCTTTCAGTTCCATCCGCAGTTGTAACCCTGATATCTCTCCAAGATTTTTCGATATTCTCGATTTTTGTTTGGACTCCGTCGAGCAGAACTTTGGTATCTCCAGCTACGCACACGGCGGGATTGAGCCTAAACGTTTTGTAAGGAAGCACCTTAACGTAATGAGCCATAATGCTCATTCTGTGGAGGGATGGCTGTCTGTTGAAAAGGACAATGTCCCCATCCACCAATTGTCGCTCAACGATCCACCCCGGTTCAAGTTTCTCAGCCAATTCCTCCCTGTTCGACTCGATAACTCTGATCCTTCTTCCGTCTGGCCTTATCACGTAATTGGCTTTGGGATGCTCGCTCCTCAAAATGAATTCCCTCGCCTCTTCTATGTTGTTAGGTGTGACGTATATCGGGACCGTGAGCTCCTCGGCGATCTCCTGTGGGACTCCCACCTCGTTTATGCTAAGGCACGGATCCGGGCTGATGACAGTTCTTGCAGAGAAGTTTACTCTCTTACCGGAAAGGGATCCTCTGAATCTCCCCTCTTTTCCCTTAAGTCTCTGAGCTAACGTCTTAAGGGGTCTTCCGCTTCTGTGCCTTGCTGGAGGGATGCCGCTGACCTCGTTATCAAGATAAGTTGTTACGTGGTATTGGAGAAGTTCCCAAAGATCTTCGAGGATGAGCTGGGGGGCTCCGGCCTCCTTATTCTCTAAAAATCTCTGATTTATTCTGATAATATCCACAAGCTTGTGAGTTAAATCATCTTCACTTCTCTGACCGGTCTCAAGGATGATCGAAGGTCTGACTGTTACGGGGGGAACTGGAAGAACAGTCAAAACGAACCATTCCGGTCTTGCAGCCTTGGGATCTATATCAAAAGCTGGCAGATCCTCGTCAGGGATCTTTTCAAGTCTTTCTCTTATATCCTTCGGTGTGAGCTTGTGTTCCCCTTCGTAATAGAATGTGGGCTTTTCAAACTTCACTTCAATCTGTTCGGCACCGCAATGGGGGCACTTCTTAGCGGCTTTTGTTATTCTGAATACCTCCTTTATTATCTCATCGTAATCCTGACCGAGTTTCTTTCTTTGCTCTATTTCTTGGATGTATTTGTCTCTTTTTTCATCTTTGATGAGTATTCTTCCACACTCCCTACAGATTCCATTCAGCAATCTCGCTATCAGTTTTGCGTATCCCACATGGATAACGGGAGCCGCCAGCTCAATATGTCCAAAATGTCCCGGACACTCCCCCGCCTTTCCACCACAGGTTCTGCACTTCAGACCGGGATCTATCACGCCCAAACGGGGATCCATCAGCCCAAATTCTATGGGGAAACCGTCATCGTCGTAAGTTTCGGGAGAGATTATCTTGACAACGCTCATTCTTCTTATCTCCCTCGGACTTAAAACTTCAAATCTTATTCCCGCAATCTTTTTCGGAATCATGAAATCACCTCAAGCCTTATCTCCTAAAATCAATCTCGGAACGATAAGCATCGATTTCAGTTCATCAAGGAGTAGCTTGAACGCATAGCTCATCTCAACCTTGTGGATGTCGCTGTCGTCGTCGCAAACCCTGCAGTAAACCGTCCGTCGTCTGTAGTCGTAGGTGGCAACATGCCCACATTTGTTGCAAACCCACACCTCTACCTTGTCGGACTCATCAAGCAGTCTATCCTTCAGAAGGAGGGCGGCACCGTGACCTATCAGGACGTCTCTCTCCATTTCTCCGAATCTTAAGCCACCTTTTCTCGCTCTCCCTTCTGTCGGCTGTCTTGTGAGGATCTGCACTGGCCCCCTGCTTCTTGCGTGAATCTTGCTCGAAACCATGTGATACAGCTTTTGATAGTAAATCACACCGACAAAAATGTCAGCAACGAACTTCTTCCCCGTTATCCCGTCATACATGACCTCCTTGCCCGTATGGCTGAATCCGTATTTTATCAGGGTTTTTCTTAAATCCTCCTCTTTCTCTCCGTGGAATATCGTCCCGTCAACCCTTCTTGCTTCCAAGCTACCCACTTTCCCTCCAATCATTTCAAGAACGTGTCCCACAGTCATTCTCGATGGAATTGCGTGAGGATTGATAATCATGTCTGGAATTATCCCAGATTCGCTGAAGGGCATATCCTCTTCGGGAACGATCAGCCCGATAACCCCCTTCTGCCCATGTCTTGAGGCGAACTTATCTCCCAATTCGGGGATGCGGAGATCCCTCACCCTTACCTTCGCAAGCTTGGATCCGTTCTCCGAAATCGTGAGGAAAACGGCATCCACTATTCCCTTTTCGTTGCTTCTCATTGTGACGGAGGTTTCCCTTCTCTTCTGCGGTGAAATTCCGAGCTCTGTGGGTTCCTCCAAGAATCTCGGCGGTGATGTCTTTCCTATCAAAACATCATCGGGTCCCACTTCCGTTTCGGGAAATACCAATCCGTCTTCGTCGAGATGGAGATAGGCCTCGGCCCCTCTGTATCCCGAAACATCCGAGGGTGGTATTTCGAACTTATCCTCCTGACCTCCGGGATATTTCATCTCCTCGGCCTCATATGTCCTGAAGAAGTGGGATCTGCCCAATCCCCGATCTATGCTTGCCTTATTAAATATAAGGGCATCCTCGATGTTGTATCCTTCGTAGCTCACAACGGCAACAACAAAGTTCTGACCCGCCGGCCTTTCATCGTAGTTGATTTTCTGTTGGGTATCTGTTGTAACAATTGGTTTTTGGGGATAATGAAGCAGATGACCTCTTGTATCGGCTCGATACTTCAGATTTGAGTAGGGAATGCCCAAACTCTGTTTGATCATTGCGGCACCCATCGTGTTACGGGGTGATGCGTTATGCTCACAGTATGGAAGACTTCCGGTGCATATTCCAACGATCAGAGAGGGATCCAATTCAAGATGGGTGTGTTCTTCCGTGAGCTCATCCTCGCTTATCGCTATGTAGGCGTTCTCTTCCTCTTCAGCATCAAGGAATTCTATCTTTCCCTGCTTTACAAGATCATCAAACGTTATTTCACCTTTTTTCAATTTCTCTATATCCTCTTCAGTTACGAGCGGTTTTCCGTTCTTCACGACAATTAGGGGTCTTCTTGCCCTTCCAGCATCTGTGTTTATCCTCACCTCGTTTGAATCTGGATAATAAACTACGTTAATCTGCCTGCTGATCTTGCCTTTCCTTCTCATTTCTCTAATCTGATTTGCGAGTCTTTCACCATCATCGATGAAACCGACTAAGGCACCGTTAACATAAACTCTACACTTTCTCATGATTCACCCCCTAATCTGTTCAACACCCAAACCGAGTAAAACCCTTCTGATTTCTTTTTCGTCGGTTCCTACACTCACCTCGGCATACTGGGCGAAATTCTTTACCAACCCGCAGTTCGGCCCTTCTGGCGTCTCGCTTGGGCAGATTCTACCGAACTGGGTAGGATGTAAATCTCTCGCCTCAAAATGAGGTTGGGATCTCGACAGAGGTGATATAACCCTCCTGAGCTGAGATAAAAGGCTTATGTAATTGTGTCTGTCTATTAGTTGGGATATACCAGTCCTTCCACCAACCCAATTCCCCGTAGCCATCGGATGCATAATCCTGTCTGTCAGGACATCGCTTCTGACGGCGGTTGTCATCTTCATTGATCTGCCCCTCACCTTCGCCCTTTCAAGCTGGTATTTCACATCCCTGATCAGCCTAAGGAAGGCAACTCTGAATATTTCCTCCATGAGATCTCCGGCGAGCTTCAACCTCTTGTTGGCGTAGTGATCTTTGTCATCCTCACTTCTATAGCCGAGATAGAACTCAAAAACGGCTTCAGCCATTCTTGCTAAGAAAAATGCCTTCGCCCTTCTCGCCTCCTTTTCCGTCCCGATATGCGGAAGGAAATATTGATCAATCACCTGTTCAGCTCTTTGTAATCTGTATTCTTTACTCTGTCCGGGGGCTACCCTTCTTCCGATGTATTCTATGGCTTCCTCTTGGGTCTCAACCTCGGCTACTTCAACGTTCTCAAGCATGAATTTCATTATCTCAGGATCACTGCTTACCATCTCAACGATCTCCTGATCCGTTTCCACACCCAAAGCTTTCATCATCACAACGAATTGAATGGGCTTCGGTATTTGCGGAAAAGATACCTCAAGGATGTTATTTCTGTTTCTTTCAACAACGATCAGGGCCCGGTAGCCGCTCCTCTGACTGAAACATTTTGCTATCTCGATTTCCTCACCGTATCGCTCTTCCCTTTCAAGCAAAATCTTATTGGGTGCCAAATCCTCAAGCGTCATCAAAGCCCTTTCGGTTCCGTTTATTATGAAGTAACCACCGGGATCTAAGGGATCCTCTCCAACTGTCACGGGATCAACATCATTTAAGTTACATATCTTTGATTTAACCATCACTGGAAGCATCCCAATTCTAACCCATTCTTCTTCCAGTTCCCTTCCATCATCAACGACCCAGCACTGGAGATAGAGGGGAGCGGCGTATGTAAGATTCCGCAACCTTGCGATTGACGGGTAGAGAACGGTCTCAGTTCCGTCGGCTTCCTTGATGACGGGTCTTCCCACCTTGATCTTCCCAAGTTTAACGTAAGTGTTCTCGATATCGAGTTCGATAATCTTTTGTTCGTCAATAACCCTCTGCAATCCTTCATCGATAAATCTGTTGTATGAGTCTATCTGATGTCTGACAAGTCTGTCATGCGTGAAATAGGCTCTCGCAAGCACCCTACTATCTATCATACCTAATCACCTCTAAACGTAAAATATTCCCAAATTCCGATTCTTTTTCTAATCTAATCATACAACAAGCCTGTAATAGATACTTTTCCCGAATTTTTCGTCTTCCCTAATAATTCTAACAATATCTCCCGGTTTTGCTTTGATTTCTTTTACTATAGGATCGTTAGCCTTAATCTTAGGTAAGTCCTCCTTCTTTACACCAAGGACTTTCAAAAGCTCTTCAGCCTCCTCCTTACTTAACAGTTCATGTTTCGGAACGAGGATATGATCTTGCAGTCTGATTTTCATAACCATCCTCCTTGAATTGGAATGAACGGGCTCGACGGGATTTGAACCCGCGACCGACGGGTTAAAAGCCCGTCGCTCTGCCTGGCTGAGCTACGAGCCCCTAGCAGTAAAGGGTTAGCTCAGTGTTTAAAAAATTTTTCCGTGATATGACTTCACCCTTCTTTGCGATATCACTGTAAAAGACATCCCTATCCCCATTATTTATCACAATTAATTACGCTATTTAAAAACTGTGCATGGAAAGGTATATCTACAACTTATCAGAGGGCTTTGGGGTGATATTCTGCTAAGAATGCCAAGCCCCTCAGAAAATTTGAAAGGGAAACTTAAAGATGCTTGGATCGTGACGTTACCTTTCTTACTATTGTGTCTGATTTTCGATTTTGTTGGCGGAACATTTTTGGGTAAGTTTTTCGATAAACTTATGATAGAGTATCCAATAATCCTCGTCGTTTTGCCTGGTCTTATGGGTCTTAGAGGAAATATATTCGGATCTTTATCTTCAAGATTTACAACGGCTCTGTATCTTGGTGAAATGCGTCCAAGTCTTAGAGATAAAAAGGTTGTAGAGAACATCTATCTTAGTGTGATTCTTTCTCTGCTTCCGATCTTAATCTTATGGATTGTAGGCACTTTAAAAATCCCGGATCTCCACACAAACGTTGTAGCTCTTTTAATCCTAATTGCTTCCACTATAGCCGTGAGTTTAATGCTTGGATATTCTACGGCGATCGTCACCATAATCCCTTTCAGAAAGGGGATCGATCCCGATCTGATGGCAGCTCCGCTCATCACGTCTATTGCGGATGTTCTAACAATTCCGATGTTAATAGCCTTTTTACTTCTTTTCGAGTATAATGAACCTTTTTTTCTAATCTCTCTCATGATTTTCCTCATAATTTTATTCTACATGTCCTATGGATACAGGATCAATAGAAGAGTGTTTTTTGAAATCTTTGGGATACTTACGGTGCTGGCTATTATAAGTTCAGCTTCTGGAGCTCTGCTCGAAAGTTACAGCAAATGGATATACAAGGTGGCAATTCTGAGTGTGATATATCCGGCTATTCTCGACTCTCTTGGGAATTATGGTGCGATTGTAGCTGCAAGAACCTCTACAAAACTACATTTGGGAGAATTTAGGGGTCTATTTGATGTAAAGATTTTTTTAGATGTTCTATCCTTACTTACAACGGGTATCGTGATATCCTTGGGAATATACGTTTTAGGGTATGTTATAACTGTTTTCATTTTAAAGAAGGTCGTGGTCTTTTATTTTCCATTCATCATTTCGTATGTTATCCTACTCTTTTTTATCATGATTCTATCATCAATCCTCGCTTCGGTGTTCCACAGATTCGGTTTTGATCCCGATAACGTTTCAATACCGACGATAACGACAATTTCTGACCTTATCGGGACAACTTACACAGTGATAATAGCTTATATAATGTTGCACTAATCATCTTTCATGTTATTGTTTGCATACGGAACTTTGATGAACCCAAAAAAAGCTGAAAGGATACTGAAAACAAGAAAAGCTAAGAAAGCTTATCTTCCCGGTTACAAAATCGTCTTCAACGTGAAATCGCCAGACGGAAAGGGAAATCCGAACATCGAAAGGGGAGGCGACGGTGTTTGGGGTGTTGTCTACGAGGTTGATGAGAAAACTTTAAGGCTATTGGATAAAGTAAGTCCGAGATACAAGAGGGTAAAAGTTAAAGTGATCGTAGATGGAGAAGAACGGGAGGCTTGGACATTTATCGGGAAAACCATAGCGGATGTTAATCCCGATCCGTCATGTGTTGAAAGCATTATCGAGGGAGCAAAATATCACGGACTTCCTGAGGAATACGTGAGATATCTGGAAAAAAACAAAATTAAAGATTGAATCAAACCGATGATAAATCCC
>CBEWZU010000032.1:0-23785 GCA_965561205.1 uncultured Archaeoglobaceae archaeon
TTTCATCTGGAATTTTTGATGCCCTTTCCGGGATATGGGTATCGCTTAATACAACCATCTTCATGGTAGTTAATATCATCGATGGTAACTAAAATTTTGTTAAACCTTATTTGGAGGGGTTGGTATGTCTGCGTTTAAAACTTGGTCATGACCAGTACAGGGTGCTTTAAGTTACAAAGTTTAGGCTGAGTACTAAAACGTAGTGATCCAAGTCCAAAAGAAATAAATTCTAACAAAACAAAAGCTAGTTGATGTGAATTGTAGACTTGCTTACACATAAAACTTGGTTAGAGGAGGATGTCATTTATGAATATCGGTAGAGAAGAAGCACAAAGAATTATGTCAGACTCACAAGGGGAAAAGATCAGATACTGGAATGAAATTGAGAAAGAAATTGACGACCTTGCTAAACATTTAACAGATTTAGGAGTAGCTACATCTAAAATTTTCTTTAGAACTGCACTAAGAATTCTGAGTAACTACGAAAATATTATGCAAGAACAACTTAACCAACTTTCAGTTTTAGATGGAGTATACGAAGGGGAAAATGAGGACATCATTGATACTATCAGAAAGCTTGAAGAATCTCTAAAAGTTATTAAAGATATTAAAGAAAAATTTGAGAGAGTTTTGGAAGATCTAGATCGCGGTGTAGATGATTCTGAGATGTATAAGGAAATGTATGAGACCTATAAATCATGGATTAATTTAGGTGTATTTGGATTTCCAGTAGGGGAAAACGCTGAAGAAATAGTGTCTAAGCTTAAGTCTATTGCTGAGGCTGAGAGAATAATTCGTAAAGAATCAAAAAAGATAGGTTTAAACTACTAAATTTAGTTAAATGCTGTTGGATTACTTAGCCAACCTATCAGAAACTCCAATCTCAGCTCTCGTTGATATTACATTTAAAAACAAGGGAACTGAAAATCTTTGAGAGAAACAAAATTCTTAAAAAGTATTAGGGATAGCAATATACATCTAGATTTTCAGTGAGAAGAACTGCAAAGATTCTATTCAAAGTCTTTTGTAAAGAAATTTCTAAAATACTATGAAAATTTACTGTCTTATCGTGGCTCTTTAAGCCAATCAACATCACTAAAGCTTTTTGTTAACGACCTCTATTATGTCTAAGACTTCCATGCTACCTTCTGATGATTGCTTTAGGTGCAGCTTGCAGAACGGACAACAGGAGAGGATGTATCTCGCCCCTGTTCTCTTGGCTTCTTCGATTCTCCTCTTTCCGATCTCCATCGCAATCTCCTTGAATTGTGATCTGACGCCTCCACCCGCACCACAGCAGAATGCATTCTCTCTATTTCTCTCCATCTCTACGAAATCAGTGTTAAGAGCTTTCAAAACATTTCGCGGCTCCTCGTAAACTCCCATGTGTCTCCCGAGATGGCAAGGATCGTGGTAAGTAACCTTTTTTCTCCACTCCTTGAGCTTTATCTTCCCCTCTTTCAACAGTTCATCGATTATCTGAACAGTGTGCAACACCTCAAAATCCCATTCGTATCCGAGTTCTTCGGCGATTTTCGGATAGTCTCTCGAAATAGTTCTGTAGCATCCGGCACACGTCGTGACTATTTTTTTAACACCTCTCTTCTTCCATTCGCTGTAATTTTTCTTAAAGAATTCGTGGACAATTTCCCTCTGTCCCGTTCTCAAGAAAGGAGATCCGCAGCAAATTTCGTCAACACCAGCGTAGCAAAAATCTATTCCCGCCTTTATGAAGAATTCAACTGTATTTTCCGCCAGTTCCTTTGTCCTGTAGCTTGCTGTGCATCCGGCAAAGTAAATCATCTCGGCTTTCTCTTTTATCCGATACTTCTCAGCCCATTTGCCTCTGTCCTCCCTTTTCTCTTTATAGGGACTTCCCGTTTTTTCTGCAATTTCTCTAAGCTTTTTGTGGATACCGAGGGGAGCAAAACCTTTTTTAACGAAGTCCGCTCTCGCAGTTTCCCAAACATCTACCAACGGAATTAAAGTCTGACAAACAACTTCACATGCGCCACAGGTGGTGCATTTGTAGAAATCTTCAACTACAATCGACGGCTTAAGCTTACCCTTTAGAATACTTCTCAGCATGAACATTCTTCCTCTCGGAGATACGCTTTCCCATCCGATTACGGAGTAAACTGGACAAACTCTGCAATAATGGCATTGGGCACATATTAAAGCTTCTTTTTCTAAAAATTCCTTCACGAGAACACCTCCGCTATCGCAACGAGCTTTGGAAGCAATCCCGACGGAAAGACCTTATTGGGATTCAGCAGATTGTTCGGGTCTACCCTCTTCTTGAATTCCAAAAGATCCTTGAAATTCTTGAGATTTTTTGATTCTTTGCTGAGATAATATCCAGTGGAGTAGCTCTGCCCGCCTAATTTTTTCGCTATCTTTAAAGCTTTCAAACTGAGTCTCCAGTCGAATGCGTAGCCCCAACGCCTCTCATCGCAAAGGATGAAGGAGAGAACGGATGCTCTGCCGTTTTTTATAAACCACACCTCGCTTCCGAACTTCGCCTTTGGATTAAATCTTTTAAAGAACAGCGGTAGATTCTCCGAAGGGATCAAAACCTCAGCGGGGATCAAACTGGGGCCAAGTCTCTTAATCCTCATGGGGTAGAATCTCGATTCCCAGATTTCTTTTCCAAGTTCTTCATTACCATCCATTTTTTTTGTAGTTGCAATAACGAGAGTGTCCTTTTCAGGTAGATCCGTATTTGCAACTTTGTTTTTCAATTCGATATAATTGCGGTCGATAAACAAAGCCGAATAGTGATTCGATGCGTATGCCAATTTAACAGCTTTTTCAGCGTTTACATGAAATGCGTAGTAGTTGAAATCCTCATAATCCTTTACCTTTATCCAAGCCTTTGTGATTATTCCGGTTGTTCCTTCCATCCCCACGTAGTATTCTACATCCTCTGTATCTCGCACACCGCTGAAATCCGCAACTCTAAGCTTTACAACGTTATCGGCTATGCTACCGTATGCAAGACTACCCACACCGTAACCGTTTTGAGCAATCCATCCACCGACAGTGGAAGAAGGAGCACTCGTAGGGTAAACCCTTAGGGATAGGTTTTTCTTATTTAATTCCTTCTCGATATCCCACCAAACAGCTCCCGGATCCGCTATAAGAATCTTGGAATCCTCATCCACTTCAAATCCATTCATTCTGAAGAAATCGATGACTATCCCTCCCTTAACGGGAAGGACACCCCCGTATCCTGATGTTGCCGATCCCCTTGGTGTGACTGGCTTTAGATTATCCTGAGCAAACTTCAAAATCTTCAAAACGTCTTCTTCATCTCTCGGCTGGAAAACGATGTCTGGGATTTTTGTTCTAATAAACGGTGGAAAAGATATATCATGAGAGTATAAAAATCTCTGTAAAAAATCTTTGCTTGAGGGTATGTCGTCAAGCATGTTCGATCTTTTTCGGGAAAATTAAAAATTTTTCTCTTACATCAAGGATACGGGAATCTCTATAACGGGTTTCCCGTCTTTGAAAATCGTGATATCTCCACCGCTGCTTGAAACCACAATCGCTATGCTTTTTGTCGTCTTCGTTATCGAAGCACACGCAATATGCCTTCCTCCCAATCCGTATTTTAAGACGAGTTCTCCCTCTATGTCCAAATATCTCCCGGCCGCTAAGATATAGCCTTCGGAGTCGACAACAAAAACACCATCGAGTTGAGCGAACTCCCTAACGCTCTCCCAGTTTTCTGGGTTTTTGATATCTCTTCTCTCCTTCGGATGCCCCTCGTAAGGATTCAGAATTGCCTGTCTCGATTTCTTCATGACATTTTCTTCGTCACCAAGAACGAATGCCGTCCCGGTCATCCTCCCCTCTCTACCTTTGAATGCGATTGATAGAGCGACTGCGAGGGTTGCCCTCAGAGCTTCCGGCTTAACGTATTCCGAACATTCTTTTAAAACTTTGCTGAGCTTGCTCTCCGAATCGATAACAAAAACTCCCTTAAGATTGGGTAGATAAACGCAAACAATAGCTTTATCACTCCCATCTGTTACCTCAAGAAATGTCTCAACAAACTCCGATATCCCCGGAATTGACATTACACTTTCCGTTAATCCGCAAGATCCCGTTATCGCAAATGTATTCTTTATAGTTTCGATATACTGCTTGGGGGCTTTGATCACATTCAGATTATCAAAATCAATATCGATATCCGAAACTAAGACAACGTTATCTATTTTCAGTTTTTCCGAGATTAGCTTGACAAACTCGATAATGTAGTTCAGCATGCATAATAGTTAGTGGGTTATTGAATAAAAAGTTATTGTGTGGTCAAATCTCTCTGATTTCGTTGTATAGCTCTTTGAGGGTTTCGGTGTAGTCGATCACACCGCGTTCAATCTTGTCCATCTTTTCCTCTAAAGCTCTTGTCCTTTCCTCAGATACAAACTTTCCATAATTCTTCGATAGGTAATTGAAAACCCTTCTCCCAATCTTAGTCGGTATTAGCCTGCGATTCTTTTCGATAATGTAGTGCCTCAAAAACAGCTTTTCGATTATCTTAGCGTAAGTTGAAGGTCTTCCTATCCCCTTCTGTTTCATGAGAGATACCACATCTGACTGGGTGAATAGGGGAGCCTTTGGGATTTTCATTATTCGGGCTTTGAATTTGTGTTTTCCTTCTGGAAGGGGCTTTTTAACCCAGACACTCTTGTAAAGCTCATAAGCTCTTCCCTTAGCTTCGATTATTCTCTCCTCTTCTAATTTGTTACCGTTGTATTTCACGGAATATCTCGCAATCCTGACTTCGAAGTTCTTGCACTGACTCGCCATAAATCTCCTGAATATCAAATCATATAATGCGAGGTGTCTCCTT
Organism: uncultured Archaeoglobaceae archaeon; assembly: GCA_965561205.1. Lineage (GTDB taxonomy): Archaea > Halobacteriota > Archaeoglobi > Archaeoglobales > Archaeoglobaceae > Geoglobus. The sequence goes on from CBEWZU010000032.1 coordinate 4,862, forward strand.
GTTATGTTTTCGGCGAGAATGACGCCTTCCTGAATCAATCTCTCAAGGTTATATCTGTCAAGAGGTCTTGTGGGTCTTATGCACTCGTGGGCTCCTTCACTTTCCCATCTCCTTCCAACGAAATCGTCACCGAGATATTCTCTTGCAATTCTCAACCCGACATCACTAATGCGAGTTGAATCTGTTCGGTGATACGTGCACAACCCCGATTCAAAAAGATCCTGAGCCAATTTCATTGTCTCGTTGACCGAAAACTTCAGTATAGCATTGGCATCATTGAGCATTGTGTCAGTAGTGTAAGGGGGCGGGGGAGTGCGGCTCTCAACCCTCTCTTCGATAAGAGTAATTTCGAGATCAATCTCCTCCTTATCCCATCCTTCGATCGTTAGCCCAAGATCTTCGATAAGGGCAACTTTCTTTTTCTCTTTGTTTTCTTCGGCTCTCTTTATAATCCATCCTAAAACTGGAGTTTGGGCTCTTCCAGCGGATAGATTTCTGTTATTGAAAACTTCCCAGAGTTTCTGACTCAAAACAAATCCAATCCATCTATCTTCGATTCTCCTTACAATCTGGGCTCTCACAAGATTTTCATCTATGTCCCTTAAATTTTCGAGGGCATTTACAATGGCTTTTCTCGTAACTTCATGGAACTCAGCCCTTTTTATCTCTCCGCATCCCGCTAACAGATTCTTTATGTCCCAAGCTATCTTCTCTCCCTCAGCGTCGGGATCCGTCCCGATTATAACGTGTTCGGCTTGTTTTGCAAGTTTTCTTAAAAGAGCTATCCTCGTTTTTGAATCGTCCACCTTACCACCGCATTTTGGACAGGTGTCCCTCTCTTCGGTGAACTGGTAGGAGCACTCACGGCACCTTTTTATCGAAGCGTAAATGGGTCTGAAGATTCCGTCAACTTCAACACCGTGAAAAGCTTTATTTGTGATAAGATCGGTCAAATGCCCCAAGCTTGCCGTGATCAGCAAGACCCTATCGGCAGTCGGAACCTCATACGCTATTGCAATGCTGTCATCATATTTGAAAAACTTCAGAGTTGGTTGACCGAAAAATCGGACAATCTGCTTGGCTTTTGTCGGGCTTTCTACAATGAACAGCGTTGGCTTGATTATGTCTTTTATTTCTTCTCTTTTTCTGAGCTTCTTCCTCGTTTCGTCTATCTCCCTTAGAAGGAAATCGAAGTCAACCTCCTCGAATCTCTTGAATTCAATGTCGTATATTTTAGCCCTTTCGATAAAGGCGTTCAATATTTCCCCATCGTCTTCCAAGAGAAAGCTCGCCCCCTTCGTGATTCCTCCCGCAAAGAGTCTGGAGGCTCTACCGGATCCTTGGATGTATGTTCTCAGATCGGGGAAGATTATTTCGTTCTCTCTTATAACAACATCTCTCTCCTTCTTTTTTCCTTCTTTAATAACTTCTCTTAGCACTTTTCTGAGTTCGCTCTCACGATCTTGAGATATGTTGTTGAGATACGGAACGAATGGCTTCACACTCTCATCATCCCTGAAAATAAGAGCCAACACTCTCAGCATATTTATCGAGACCTTGTCAATGTCTTCGATGTGGACTCTAAACACCGGTGCTTTGAAGAATACGACAAATCTTATTCTTTCTGGAAGATCTAAGCCCCTAACAAGAGTTCCGTAAAAATAAGCTGTCCCCACGAGGTAATCGAGTTCTCCCCTCTCAAAAAGTTCGTAATCCTTTTTGTTTGTTGCAGTCACAATTCCAATTTTGAACTCGTCTTTCAGTTGCTCGTAAATCCAAGAGGCTTCTTCGCTTCTCTGGGCGTAAATGACCCCTCCAGTTCCCATAAGTTTTAAAATCCTTTTAAGATCCGATATATCCGAGGACTTCAAGAATATATCTTCTATGTTCCTTACCGAGTAGCTCGTGGATCCGACATCGAAGTTGAGAAGTTCTCTGAATAGATTCGCCTTCTGTCCCTTCTTAGCCGTCGCCGTTGAGACCATTAAGACTCCCCTTGCCTTACCCTTCCATCCCTCTTTGGTTTTGTAGAATCCAAGCAGTTGCAAAATTCTGTCAACATTTTTTGATGCTTTAAGCACAGCATCAACATCATCCACGAAAATAAAATCGAATACGTTGTCGATTTCTCCGAAATTTTTAGGGAGGAAGGCGGTTGTTGTTATCAAGATGTTGTAACTCTTGTTCCTCAAAATCTCAAAAAATCTCTCTTTTTCATCTTTTTTCAGATTACCGTGATAGTATGCCACTGTGATTTCGCCGATTTCGTTAAATTTGACATCAATACCGAGCTTTCTTGAATACTCTTCGATTTTTTCAACTGCCTGATTTACGAGGAGTGTTGTCGGAAAGATCAGATAAGATTTTTTCCCCTTTCTTGCAAGGAATAAAGCCATTACTAATCCGAAGGATGTTTTTCCAATGCCGGTGGGAGCTACGGCTGCAAAGCTCTCTTTAAAGAAGATTCTTCTTGCCCAAAATTTTTGAATTCCCCTCAAATTTCCTATAGCTTTTTTAAAAAACTCTTCAAATTCCCTTTCAAGTCTATCGAGATACAGTGAGCATAGACTTTGTTTTTTATTTCGGCAAAATCCCCCTTCAATTTCGAAATCCGCCAAAGATCCTCCACACACGCTACAAAGATTTTCGTAAGCTACCGGAATCATTGAGAGATTTTTGTTCGATAAAATTTTTAAAAGTTGTTGCTCTCTCATGATATGCACTACGATTCGGAACTTCTAAAAGGTCAGAAGCCGGAATACCTGTTGGTTTGCTGCTCAGACTCAAGAGTTCCAAAGGGAGAAATGCTAACGGAATTCAAATTCGTTCCAGGAAAAGTTTTTACGATAAGCAATGCGGGGAATTGTTATCTATTCAACAAAGAAACCCTTTACTACGGAGTCACCCATCTTAAAGTGAAGGTGCTGGCGATATGCGGGCACAACGATTGCGGGATGCTAAAAGCGGTCATTAAAGGATCTAACAAAATTCCGGAAATTCAAAAAGCGATAGATTTTATAAAGAGTGAGGTCTTCGGCAACGATCTTCCAACGGATGACGTGAATGAACTCGCAAAAGAGAACGTCCACAGACAAATTGAAATGCTTATGGAGGATAGAATAATCCGTCAAGCCTTTGGAAATTCCCTTAAAGAAATCAGAGGTTACTACTACGATTTCAGTAGCGGTTTTCCAGAAATCTCCTTAATAAACTCAAATGGAAAGAGATTGCATGAATCTGAATGAAATTATTAAAAAAAGAATAAACGAATTCGAACAGCTCGGAGAAAAAGGTCAGGTCGTCTTCGATTTTAGACCCTTTTACAACATGAAAATCAAGGCAACCGTAATTAGTGAACTCGCCTTCTGTATCTCCACAGCCAATTCCACTGCCCTCTCAGGTTTGAAGTTCCAAAAATTGATTGAAGATAAGAATTTAGAGAAATTTGAAACCAAAGATTGGGAATTTCTATTAAAAAAATCGGGAGTAAGGTTTTACAAAAGAAAAGCCGAATACATAAGTAATGCCATAATCAATTTCGACCACGTTGAGAAAGCCTTAAAAAAAGACGATTTTGCCGCAAGAAAAGATCTCTTGAAAGTAAAGGGACTTGGATTCAAGGAGAGTAGCCACTTTCTAAGAAATGTTGGTAGAAAAAATCTTGCGATCATCGACCGTCACGTTTTAAGATGGCTGGGATTGGATGGTCCTCCCTCCCCGAAAAATTACATCTCGATTGAGGAATCCTTGAGAAAGATCGCTGAAAATAGGGGGGAGACCTTGGCGGAACTGGATTTATTCATCTGGTTTAATATGACGGGGAAGGTTTTAAAGTGAGCTACTCTACACTTTACAGTAGTTCCAAAAGTATGACTTTGGCCATTAACTCATTTAGCCCTGTCAACTTAACACCTCAAACGGTTGTGGTAAAGCATGAACAACTTGCAGAAGAGGTTCCAGTTCACAACGGGCTTTTTAGCAGTGATTGAGCTAAAAACGGATTCAACTAAGCTACGTTTTTCGATAGAGCACATCTTTGCTGTCCTCCTCGTCGAAGAAGTCTGAATATATGTGGCTATCCCGAGAAGCCTGATCTCAATCGGTGTCCTCCCCCCCTCCAATCAGCTCTTTCAGTCCATCAAAATTTGTTGAAAAATATTCTAAATAAGGTAAAATCTACGCGGGTCTAATTAAAAGAAAAAAAAAATCAGTAACCTAATTCCTCAAGCCTTTCTCTCAATATTTTTGCCGAATTCTTCAAGGCCTCAAGCTCTTCGGGCGGCAGATCATACTCCACGATCTTTTCAACTCCGCTCTTTCCGAGGATGACGGGAACTCCGACGGCTACATTCTCTATACCGTATTCACCCTGCAGGACAACACTTGTCGGAATCTCCTCCTTTGTGTCGTTTACGACGGCATTAACCATCCTGTATATCGCAACTGCGGGACCGAAGATCGTTGCACCCTTCCTCTTTATCACCTCAGCGGCAACGAATCTAACCTGCTCCAGAGTCTTGTCTCTATCCACTTCACCGTCAAAGTCGGCGGTGCTCCACATTATAAACATGCTGTCTCCGTGTTCTCCGATAATCCAAGCCTTCCTTATGTTTCTCGCTCCCTGATTGTAGAGTCTCTCTCTAAGCCTTGATGAGTCGAGCATGTTACCCATTCCGAAGACCTCATTTCTCGGCTTTCCAGTCTCCTTCCACATGATGTATGTCATTACGTCGAGGGGATTCGTAACCACAAGGATTTTGCTCTCGGGTGCATTAGCCATTATATTCTTCGCAACTTCCTTGATTATACCGGCGTTTTTCGTTGCCAAATCGAGACGGGTCATTCCTGGTTTTCTCGCAAGTCCAGCGGTAACCACTATTATGTCACTTCCCTTGAGAAGGGAGTAGTCACTGCCACCCACTATCTTTGGATATTTATTCACACCGGCAGCGGCATGACTCAGATCCATAGCTTCTCCGACAGCCAAATCTTCTACAATGTCAACAAGAGCGATTTCATCTACGTCCATGTTCAGCAGGCATGTAAAAGCGGCGGTTGATCCAACTCTACCTGCACCAACAAATCCCAACTTCATGTAATTACAATATCATGTGGTTATTTAAAGGTATTTGTTTATTAATATTTATTAATTATTATCAAAAAATTTTAAGACTGTCTGGGAACTTCTCGATGAATGAAGAGAATTTACGCCGATTTGGGACTGCTAATAACAGCCTTAATCTGGGGAGTTACATTCCCCCTCGTAAAAATTGCCGTGAATAGTGTTTCCCCGTTTGCATTTAACTCTATAAGATTCTTCTTGTCGATGATTCTTTTCCTACCTCTTTTTAGTAAACAAGGATGGAAAGAGGGAATAAAAATAGGTTTCGCAACCTTTTTAGGTTACAGCTTCCAAACTTTCGGATTAAAGTTTACAACGGCAACAAACGCCGGCTTCATAACATCGATTTACGTGGTTTTTGCACCCATTCTTGCCTACGCTGTATACGGGATGCCGCTTAAGCTAATTGATGTTTTGGGATTAATCATCGCATTTTTCGGATTTTATCTTTTATCGGGATACAGTGGATTTAGGATAGGTGATTTGTTGATAATTTTGTGTGCAATTTGCTTCGCAATGGAGATCGCCATGATATCCTTCTACTCCAGAAAAATCAGTCCCACATCCCTTGCCTTCTGGCAGGTTTTTGCGGTTGCTCTTTTTTCAACTCCCCTTGCCCTATTCACAACAAACGTTTTCGAAATGAATCGTGATGTCGTTTACGCTCTTATCGTGACAGTAATTTTCGCAACTTTCATAGCGAAAATCCTTCAAAACACTTTGCAGAGACACGTTAAAGTAGCCGAAGCCTCTGTTATCTTATCCCTCGAAGGTTTATTTGCTCATCTATTCGGTTTATTTATGCTTGGAGAGAGCTTAAGCTTAATACAATACTTTGGTGCCCTTTTAATCACCCTTGCCGTGATATTGGTCTCACTCAGATAACTTCAATCCCCTCAATTTTCTAATCATTTCAGGAATGCTAATCTTTAAGGGACAAATCTCTCTGCATTTAGCACATCCGACGCACAAAAAGGGTTCGAAATCCCTGCCGGTTATGTAATCCCAGATAACGCCAATGCCGCCGTGATAGATACTTCCCCAATCCGCGTTAAGAACTATGTAGGTGGGACACGAAAACAAACAGGCTCCACACCTCAGACAGTAAAGAGCTTCTCTGAATTCCGAATCCCTTGCTCTCATTCGACCGTTGTCCACAAAAACAATTCCGAGCTCTTCAGGACCGTGCAACCCATATATCACGTTTTTCTCAACATCTCCGCTTTTGCTGATACCAGAAATAACGTTTAGATAAGAAGTCGTTTTGTATCCAGCGGACATCCACGTGAGCTTTGCAACCTTTACAGCGTCCTCAAAGGTTCCCACGATCTTTTCAACTCCCGTAAAAATCAGATGCTTTCTTGGAAAGGAGGTAACCAATCTGACGTTGCCCTCGTTTTCGATTAAAAAGACGGAACCATCAGCTGATACCACGTTTGCTCCAGTAATCCCTCCGTCGGCTTTAATTATCTTTTCTCTCAAAATCGATCTCGCCTTTCTCTTCAGATCTTCTATCGAGTTAACCCCGAAAAGCTTCATGGCTTCCTTAGCTGATATGTGGATGGCTGGCATGGTGAAATGCCTTGGAGAGTCGTTCGATAGCTGGATTATGAGATCACCCAAATCCGTTTCCCAAACCTCTTTCCCAATCGCTTTTAAATGCTCTTTAATCCCAACTTCGTGAGCTACATTCGATTTCGATTTCACGATAAGATCGCAATCTTCAAAGAATTCTTCGGCAATTTTTCTTGCTTCCCTCGCGTCTTTAGCGTGGTAAACTTGAAATCCATTTCTCTCAAGGCTTTTCGTAGCTTTCTCCAAGAGTTTGTCTAAATTTTCGATGGATTCCTCTTTTATTCTTCTAACATCTTCCGATAGCTTGAAAAACGCAGAATCAACCACCCTCAGCCTTCTCTCTTCGAAATTTCTTGTGGCAATCTTAACGCTCACGTTGAGTTCGATGCGTAAGGTAAAAATAACCTTTTCGATGAGGGGGATCATGGAACTTGAAAAGTTAAGATTTGGAACAGAGCTTATCAAAAGAGGATTCGCAAAAATGCAAAAAGGTGGAGTGATCATGGATGTCACGAATGCCGAACAAGCCGTTATCGCTGAGGAGGCTGGAGCTGTCGCCGTAATGGCTCTCCACAAAGTTCCCGCTGATATCCGAGCATCTGGCGGCGTAGCAAGAATGGCTGATCCCAAAAAGATTCAAGAGATAATGGATGCTGTTACGATCCCCGTCATGGCTAAGTGCAGAATAGGGCACTACGCAGAGGCGAGAGCCTTAGAAGCCTTAGGCATTGATATGATTGACGAAAGCGAAGTTTTAACGCCGGCAGATCCCTTTCATCACATCGATAAGAGGAAATTTACCGTCCCCTTCGTATGCGGTGCCAGAAGCTTAGGAGAAGCCGTCAGAAGGATATGGGAAGGTGCCGCAATGATCAGAACAAAAGGTGAGGCAGGAACAGGAAATGTGATCGAAGCTGTCAAGCACATGAAGCTTATGAATTATGCAATCAGCAGAGTTGAAATGATGGATGATCACATGCTTCTCAAGCTTGCGGAGAATTACGTTAAAGCTTATCTGAGAATTCCGAACGTTGTCGGTGAGGAGATGGGAGTGGATTTCGATGTAGATCCCGTTTACGAAGAATACACACTGAACGAAATCGTAGAAGGACTATACGAGGTTTTAAAGGAGATAAAGAAGCTCGGCAGACTTCCAGTCGTTAACTTCGCAGCCGGTGGCGTCGCAACACCAGCGGACGCCGCATTCATGATGCAACTTGGAGCTGATGGTGTCTTCGTCGGTTCCGGGATATTCAAATCCTCAAATCCAGAGGCTTACGCAAAGGCGATAGTTGAGGCCGTCCAGCACTACGACGAGCCGGAAGTCATTGCAGAGGTCAGCAAAGGAATCGGAGAGGCTATGAGAGGTCTTGAGATTTCCGAGCTTGAGGTTAGAATGCAGGAGAGAGGCGTTTAATGAGAATCGTTGTTATCGGGGTTCAAGGGGATGTTGAAGAACACGTCATCACGGCAAGGCTTGCCTTAAAGAATATCGGAATCGAAGGGGAGGTTACCGCCACAAGAAGGGCTGGAGTTGTCCCGAAGAGCGATATCATCATCATACCGGGAGGGGAGAGCACAACAATCTCAAAGCTTATCTGGGAGGATGGAATAGCTAAAGAGATCATCGAAGCCCACGAGGATGGAAAACCGATAATGGGGACTTGCGCCGGATTAATCATCTTGGCAAAGCACGGCGATGAGCTAGTCGAGAAAACGAAAACAAAACTCCTCGGATTGTTGAACGTTAAAGTTAAAAGAAACGCCTTCGGTAGGCAGAGGGAGAGCTTTGAAGTGGATTTGGATGTAAAGGGGATCGGAAGATACAGAGCCGTCTTCATAAGGGCACCGGCGATAGTGGATGTGGGAGAGAACGTGGATGTCCTCGCAACGTTCGAAAATAAGATAGTTGCAGTCAGGCAGGAGAACATCCTCGGATTAGCTTTCCATCCAGAATTAACGGGAGATACAAGAATCCACGAATATCTGATTAAACTCAGGGAAATGTGACGATATCGAACCCCATATTTCTAAGAACCCTTTTCACCCCTCTGTTGTAATTTGTTATAATTACGTTTCCCTTAATCTCCTGAAATAGATCTAAAATTTCATTGAGGAATTTCTTTGACTTGATCTCATCGGATTCCCATTCCCACACAGTGGCATTGAATATTTCCGCCACATTTTCTGCTTTTTTATCGGCAAAAAATATTTTCATTTCGAGGAGGAAACTCTTAGCCTTATGGGAGATGAAGGTGTAATCCTTAATCAACGCCCGTGAATCGAGATCGTCAAGCTTTCCAAGCCAGTAGATTATCAAACCGTCTCCGTAAATCTCGATGTATTGATCGTATTGCTTTTTGGAGTAAAGTCTGTGAAGTCTCAAATCACCGAAAAGGGCTTTGCTCTCGATCCATCTGATAATTCTTCCCTCAATTTTCAGTCCATCTTCGATGTAAAAGTCCGGAGTTTTTTTTGCGGATCTTAACATTTTCTCGTCTTTGAATTCGATATTCATTGATTCGAGGAAGTCGCGGATTATTAGCTCTCCAACCCTTCCACGGGCGGCTTGAATTTTAACGGCGATTGGAGAATAAAGATAATCCGTGTATATGGCTTTCCATATCATTTCTTCAAATTCTCCATGGGGATTTTTAAAGTGCCTATCGATCTCTTTATCGCTAAATCCAAGGGATTTCATCAGGAATTTCAATCTCAGCACCGGAGGAAGCCGAAGCCACTTTGGGAGTCTCCCTTTTCGTTTCCACTCCTCTTCTATTTGGGGTAATCTGCTTAAAAGATTTTGATAAGTTCTTTTAACAAAATCTACTCTTTTCTGAGATAGAATGCTGAACAGTAATCCTCTTGGATAGTTGTATTTTTTAAAATCGCTGAAGTTCCTTAGATTCCTTCTTATTTCTACAAACTCTTCAAGCTTCATCCTTGATTCTGAGAGAATATGCAAAAAACCACCTAACTTTTCCTTTTCTCAGTCCGGCGTATTTTGTTCCGGATTTCACTTCAACATTGAAGAGCTTCTTTATCTTTGAAATCAACATTCTCGCATCGTTTACGTCTTCGAAGTAGACATCTATCCCGTGCTTTTCCCTAACGATTTCGACATTTTCAAGCTTCTCCAAAATTCTTTCGATTTTTTTGTAGTTTCCCCTTAGCTGAATGACCGCCGGATGCTTCACGATGAAATATTTATATTTATGTTTATCATTTTAACGATCATGGATAAACTCGTCGAAATCGAAGAGGATCTCCAATACATAACCGTAGCCTCAAGAAAAGATCTGAAAGAACACGCACTGATAAGGGTAATCCTATCCACCCTCGCCGATATTGAAGAAATAAACAACATAACGAAAGGAGATTTGGAGATAAAGAAAGCTAACGGTAGGCGGGTCTTTGCCCTGAATCTGAGGAAGGGTGGAAAGAGCAGAAAAGCCCCCGTAGATGAAACGACCTACAAAATCCTATCCGAAATCTCTAAAAATTACACAAAAAGGCAGAGAATCTTTAATTACACCTATGAGGAGATCAATAGGATACTGGCGAAGTATTCACCCTCCTCTAAGAGGTATGGAATAAACGAGCTGAGAAAGGGTGTCATGAAAATTCTTGAGGATAATCTCCTCAATATGCCAGTAAAAGAGATATTTGATATGAACTTCTGGGAGCTTTCCGACTTCCTATTCGAGTTCCATCCGATGTTTTCCGGAATGTGGGATCTCAAGGACGATGACGTCGCTCAAGACTATTTCATGATGCTCAGTAGAAGGCATGGAATCAGCAGTTATTCGGAAATCTCCGAAATAAGCGGGGAAAGCATTGAAAGGATAGAAAAACTCATGAAAAGGAAATGGTTCCAGAGCTACTTGGAATTGTAATAGGTGTTATCGCCGGGATAGTTCCCGGAATCCATCCAAACACTTTTGCATCTCTAATGCTTGGATTCTCTTTTATTTTCTCCCAATACTTTAGCAACTATGAGATTGCAATCCTCCTTTTCGTGGCTTCAATAGTTTATTCGGTTGTTAACATAATCCCAGCTGTTTTTGTTGGTATCCCGGATGAAGACACTTCTCTCGCAGTATTTCCCGGTCACAGACTTGTTTTAGACGGTCAGGGTTTTAACGCAATTTCTCTTTCGGTAATATCAAGTTTTATCTCCTCTGCAATATCAATTCCCCTTTACTATCTACTGCTGATGTTCCCGACTTACATCGAATCTGTGGGTGATCTTACGAAGATAGTTTTAATCTTGGTAATTGCCTACCTGATATATCTTGAGAGGGAACCTTTCGGCGGTAGTTTAGCTTCTTGGAAGAAGAGATTCTACTCTTTGCTAATCATAATATCCTCCGGATTCCTTGGCTATATCTCTTTGCAATACTACGATAGCAGTGAAATATCCGTGTTATTTCCGTTACTCTCTGGACTGTTTGCCTTCCCAACCTTAATAGCGAGTGTCGAATCCGAAAAAATTCCCGAACAAAAATTCATAATTGAGTTTCCCCGTATCGGTAACATCTTAAGGGGCGTTCTCGCCGGTCTTTTTGTTTCACTTTTTCCCGGAATAAGTTCTGGAGTTGCTACGGCACTTTCCGTGAGGAGAAACGACAGTGAAAGGGATTATATCTCCTCTATAAGTTCCGCTAACACTGCGAATACTCTTCTGAACTTCGCAGTCCTCGTATCCACGGGAAGGGTTAGAAGTGGAATCGCCGAAGCCTTTTCGAGATTGACAGATCCCACCGGTTTTGCTTTGCTACCGTTTATCGGGATTTCCGCAGCTTTCGTAGCCCTTGGTCTCACTTTTTTAATCTCCCTCCCGATTACGCGGTTGTTCAACTACATAAGCCCATCAAAGATCTCTAAGGCTATCCTGATCTTTCTTGTTGCCTCCGTATACTTCACAAACGGTTTTTCTGGACTGGCTATCTTTGCCGCCGCTTCGAGCATCGGAACGGCCACATTATTCCTCAGGGTAAGGAGAATAAGCTGTATGGGAGTGATAATTTTGCCAACGCTTTTTAGATAACCCTTCTGACCCTTCCTTTGGAAATCATTTCCTCAATCTTTCGGACAAATCTATCTCTCGTTTTGACAATCGGGATGATTGTCGTGTCACCTCTGATGTTTATGATCTTGTCCGTGTATTCGATTGCATCGTCGTGTCCGTGATATAGAATCCACCTTTTGTATTCTTCGACATTTGTGAAGGAGGAATATGTAATCAACTCAACGATAACGAATTTATCTTCCATAATTCCGTGAAGAGTCTCGTAATCTATAATGAACAGCCGACCATTAGAATAGAACAGCCGCTCAACCTCCATAGCAAGAGCGTTTCTTATGAAATCGTCCATTGTGAATTCTTCAGGTTCGTCAATGATGAAAGGCCCATGATAGACGATATCCATGTTTGTTTGGAATAAGCGAGTGTTTAAATAGATTGCATAAAAGTAATTAAACTCATCTCACTATCAAAAATATGGATAAACCGATACTCCAAGTAGCCTTAGACCTACTCGAGCTGAAAAGGGCGATTGAAATTGCGGAGGAAGCCTTGGATGGTGGTGCCGACTGGATTGAAGTGGGAACCCCCCTCATAAAGAGTGAGGGGATGAATGCTGTCAGAGAAATCAAGCGGAGATTTGGGGTAATGACGGTGGCGGACATGAAAACAATTGATACGGGAGCCGTGGAAGTGGAAATGGCGGCAAAAAGCGGTGCCGATATCATAATCATACTTGCACTGAGTGACGATTCAACAATAAAAGAGGCAATAAGAGCCGCAAGAAAGTTCGGTGCCAAAGTTATGGTCGATCTGATCAATACCCCGAATCCCGTGGAGCGGGCTAAAGAACTTGAAGAACTCGGTGTTGACTACATAAACGTCCACGTTGGGATAGACCAACAGATGATAGGAATGGATCCCCTCGAAGTTCTGTCAAAAATTGTTGAAGAGGTTAACATTCCCATTGCAACCGCTGGAGGATTGGATGCTGAAAAAGCTGCGGAATGCGTGATATTGGGAGCGAACATCGTGATCGTGGGAAGCAACATCGTAAAATCGAGGAATGTTACTGAATCCGCAAGGAAGGTCAGAGAGAAAATCGATGAAGCTTGGAAGAAGGGGAAAACCGTTGCAATAAAAAAGAAAAACTTAGAGGAGGAGATAAGGGAGATTCTGATGAAGGTGTCCACGCCGAACATAAGCGATGCTATGCACAGGGCGAAGGCTATGAGAGACATCTATCCAATCGTTAGAGGTAAAAAGATCGTAGGAAAAGCTGTGACTGTAAGCACGATGGACGGTGACTGGGCTAAGCCGGTTGAAGCGATCGACGTTGCGGGAAAGGGGGATATTATCGTTATAAAGTGTTCTGGGGATGAAGCCGCCGTCTGGGGCGAACTGGCAACGAGAAGTTGCATAAACAAGGGGATTGCTGGCGTCGTGATAGACGGAGCCGTTAGAGATGTGGATGATATAAGGGAGCTCGGTTATCCGATTTTTGCGAAAAGAGAAGTCCCAAATGCAGGAGAACCCAAGGGATTCGGAGAGATAAATGTGAAAATCTTTTGCGGCGGCGTAGAGGTGAATCCCGGGGACTGGATTGTAGCGGACGACAACGGTGTCATGGTTATTCCGAAGGAACGGGCTTACGAAATCGCAAGAAGAGCCTTAGAAGTTAAAAAGCACGAAGAGAGGATAAGGGGTGAAATAGAGGATAAAGGAAGAACACTGGCTGAGATAGTTGAACTCTACAAGTGGGAAAAGGTTCAGTAAAATGTTAAGGGCTTCTCTGAGCTTTTTCTCTACAATAAGGATTGAGGGGGATTTTGAAGATTTAAGAAACAACCTCTGGATAATGCCATTTACGGGATTCATTATCGGTTTGACAATCGCTCTTTTATCCTATCCCCTTCATTATTTAGGGGTTGGTTTTCTCACAGTTATCATCTACGTGGCAATAGAAGGGATAAACCACATCGATGGATTAGCCGATTTCTTCGATTCGTTTTTTTCTCCCGAAGGAAAGAAGATAAAAGCCCTAAAAGATTTGCAAATCGGAAGTGGTGGAGTTATTGCTGTTACCGTTTATATAGTCACCCTCTCGAACTTTTTTTATATTATCGATGACCCCGTCCCCGCCCTAATCCTATCGCAGAGCCTCGCAAAGCAGGGGATGTTACAATTAATGCTCTCATCAAAACCCTTATGGGATGGTTTGGCGGCAGAATTCATAAAAGGGGTTAAGAAAAGAGATTACCTCTCCTACATCTTTTCGATCTCGCTCGCCCTTTTGCTCTCCGTAAAGTATTTTGAAGCCCTTCTATCCTTGATTGTTTATTTCATCCTCGTTTACGTTTTCAGATATTACGTTAACAGAAAATACGGTGGAATTAACGGAGATATGCTTGGAGCGTTAAACTGTTTAATATTTGCCGGAGTTTTGGGAGTATGGTGCTTGCAATAGTCATGTGCGGTGGTCGCGGAAGCCGACTCGGATTTGTGGAGAAGCCGATGATTAAGGTAAAGGGGAGAAGGCTGATTGAACACATCCTCGAAGAGATCGAATTGGTGGATCTAGAAGTAATCTGCGTAACGTCTCCCTACACGAAGAGAACGGAGGATTTTTTGCGAAAGAGGGGAATGGAAGTTTTCAGAGGAAGCGGTTTAGGATACATAGAAGACCTAAAAGAAACCCTTGAGAGCTACGGGATATTGGAGCCAGTGTTCACAGCAAATTCGGATCTTTACATAGTCCGGAAAGGTATTTTCTCAGAATTCTTCAGATTTTACATGACCTCTGATCATCCTGCGATGTCCATGATTTACGAGAACGGCAATCCGGTAGGCATCAACGCGTTCGATCCCTTCTTCGACGAGCAAAGAGAGGAAAAATTCATTATAGATGAAAGAGATATCATAAATGTAGACACACCCCAAGATCTGGAGAGGATTGCATATGGACATATATTTTGAAAAAAGGAAAAAAATGGTAGAAAAACTAAAAAGAGAGTTAAATCTAAGCGAAAAAGTAGTCAAAGCTATGTTAAAAGTTCCAAGACACATCTTCGTCCCTGAATATGCAAGCGAAGCATACAACGATTATCCCCTCCCAATCGGATACGGGCAGACTATCAGTGCCCCCCACATGGTTGCTATAATGTGCGAGCTTCTCGAATTAAAGGAGGGTGAAAAAGTCCTTGAAATTGGAACTGGATGCGGTTATCATGCCGCTGTAGTTGCGGAAATTGTCGGGGAGAAAGGGAAGGTAATCACTATTGAAAGAATCCCGGAACTTGCTGAACGAGCTAAGAGAACATTAGAGGAGCTTGGAATAGAGAATGTAAAGGTTATTGTTGGAGATGGTAGTAAGGGATACAAGGAGGAGGCACCTTATGATAAGATATATGTCACGGCGGCTGCCCCCGACATCCCCAAGAGTCTCCTCGAACAATTGAAAAACGGGGGTAAGATTGTTATCCCCGTAGGTGATTACGTTCAATACCTTTACGTAGTTGAAAAAGACAAAACTGGTAAGATTACAAAAAAGAATTGGGGTCCAGTCAGATTTGTCCCGTTGATTGGAGAAGAAGGGTTCAAGGATTAATCAGAAGCTTTGCAGTTAAAGTTTTTATATCTTTATCCGAGGATTTCATTCGGAGGGAGCTTATGAAGACCCTTATCCACGATATCATAGATTTACTTCAAAAAGAAGAACTAACTGCAAAGGAAATCTGTTACAAGCTCGATATAGACCCAAAAAGAGAGAAAGAGATTTACGAGGTTTTAAAAAAAGTTGCCAAAGTTATGAGAAAGAAGGGCAGAACCCTTATGATGTCCCCACCGAGATGCAGAAAATGCGGATTCGAAATGAGCAAGTTGAGGGCAGGCAGATGTCCAAAGTGCAAAAGCGAATGGATTGAGCCCGCAAGATTCAAAATCGAATGAATCTCTTACCTATAAAGTATATTTCGGAACTTCTCTTCCTCGAAGCTGGCGGCGAATGGAGTTTTTTAAATCTGAAGTGCTTTTTGAACTCGTTGTAAAGCTTTGGAGTCTCGGATCCCTGAAACATCTTGACGACAAAATTCCCACCACTTCTAAGAAATATCTTGGCGATTTTGAAGGCGGATCTCGTAAGCTTAACCGATCTAAAGTGATCCAAATCCCAGTGACCCGTTATTTTTGGAGAAGCATCCGATAGAACGACGTCAAACTCTTCTCTGATCTCTTTTATCCTTTTTATGGTTTCTTCGTCCGTTATATCCCCCCGGATGAAGAGGGTGTTCTCGATCTTTTTCATCGGATTTATGTCCACAGCTACGACATTAGCCCCGAGCTCGACAGCCACCTGAGACCATCCGCCCGGTGATGCACCTAAATCAAGAACCCAATCTCCGCTCCTGATGATCCCGAATTTTTTGTTCATTTGCAGTAGCTTGTAGGCGGCTCTACTTCTGTATCCCTCTTTCTTGGCTTTCCAGTAGTAGTAATCCTGTCGATCCTCAATCCTTCTTGGTCTCATAGATTTTCACGAAAACCCTTCTCGTTCTTGGGCCGTCGAATTCTAAAAAGAGAATTCGCTGCCACGTCCCAAGCATAAGCCTTCCGTCCTCTACGGGAATCACAACGGAATTCCCGAAAAGGCTCGCTTTTATATGGGAGTCTGCGTTATCGTCAATTCTGTCGTGGAGGTATCCTGCACCTTTCGGAACGAGCTCGTTTATCTTCGAGATTATATCCTGAAGCAAACCGCTTTCGGCTTCGTTGATGATTACGGCTGTCGTTGTGTGGGGGGAGTAAACTACCACCAAACCGTTTTTCCCCTTAACGAGCTCCTTAACCCTATCGGTTATGTCTATTATCTCTTCCCTTTTCCTACTTCTTATCTCGATCATGGGACTCTCACTACCACTTCTTTTAGATTTTCATCAAGTTTGAAATTACCGAAGGTAATTGTTTTTGCGACCCCTCTGCTTAAAATTTTAATCCTTCTGTTTTCGAAATCGATCTCCTTAAGCAATCCCGGTGAGACGTATTTTTCATCTCTCAATCCTAAAAAGAGATTCTCAAGCTCAGAGGGGTTCACGATATTTATTTCAGCTACGTTAAAGTATTCTCTCAAAATTTTGAGGACTTCTGAGCTAATTTCAAAATTCTCTGAGTAGATGTTTAGAAAATCGTATCCTTTCTCGGCGTAGAGGATATCGCCGAAATTATTTAGGATTTCATCTTCGATTTTTTCTCCTTTGAATAGGGTTGTGTTGTTTAACTTGACGTCGTCGACATCGATTTCGAAGATCTCAGCATCCCTTAACCACTCTTCGTATTTTTTACCCCTGTAATAGAAGCGAGTATTTCTATCCCTTTTTTTGATTACAAAGCTTTCCACTAGATAGACTTCGTAATCTTCAATAAAGTAGGGATTAACATCAAAGCTAACGACAACATCGGGTTCGAATATCTCGATCTTGGCTAATTTGTAATCCCTCGCTTTTTTCCCTTTAATCCATCCAGTTGTGTCTACAATAACAGAGTCATCAGCTTTTTTTGTTAGATATTTGAACGCTTTTAAACACCTCGCTTCAAAACCGGTGGGAGTGATAACACCGACAAAAGCGGCATCCTTTAACTTCAACTGAGATAGGGAATACACCTCGGATTCCCTTACACCCAATCCCATTGCGGCTGGGTGAACAATATCGTTCTGACCTATATCGGCGTCTATGGCTTCTTTAACAGGTAGATTGTTCATCACATAAACGCAGAAGCTACTTTTTCCTTTATCAACATCTCCAATTACGAAAATTCTTTCGTAATCCTCTTTTACGAAATCTTCCCATGATTTGGGGATAGTTTTCCCGTTGACAAGAAAATATGTGCCGCTTATCTCAACTTCAGCATCGTTGGCTAAGTAGAGCGGATAGATTTTCCCTTCGGGGACATTAATCTCGCTAACGGTAGCACCGAATAGATTTGCTTTTTCACTGCTCCTAAAGTGTCCGGGTCCAAAAAGAAGTATTGTGGTATTACCCTCCACTCTCATTCCACTGGATGATAACGGCTCTCATCTCAGGCTTTGCTTCGAGAATCTTCGTGAAGTTATTATCGTGCATAAAAGCCACATTGAATCCGCCGTATCTCGTCACGTTGTAGTGTTCCGTGACGTTACTTTCAACAAAGAAAACATTTTGCAGGAAATTTATGGCTACTACCTTATCGTAACCACCACTCTCGTTTACGGCAATTCCCTCAAAGTAGAAGTCAGCTACCTTTCCGGTGCTGTTGGTAAGCTTTATCGAGGAATTTGCAGTTTCTCCAAATAGGACGACGGCAAAATCGTAATTAATGTCCGGTAATTTTGAAGTCAGATTGTAATAACGTCCGGTTGTGTTCTCGCTTACCCTATCAATGAAATCGTAAACGTTATTTAACGTTCCAACAGCCGCCGGGTTGGTGTTTTCAGCAAATCCGTATCCATTCTTTATCTTCACGGTTACATTCTTGTATTCCGTTTTTTGATCATAAGAGAAGAATATTTTTGAGTTTCCCGTGTCGAAGAGATACAGGTATTCCGAACCGAATATCGTCTGGTTGAACACGGCATAAAACATGGAGTTTACTCGCGAAAATCTGATGTATCTGAAAATGGGATCGTTCATGGCTATGCCTTTCCAGTAATTTGAAATTAGAGTGCTCATGTTAGTGTCTTTTAGACTAAAGTTAAGATAGTAGATATAATGAGCATCTGACAGGAGATCAAGGGTTTTTTTGAAATCTTTTACTTCGTATATTATTTCTCTCTGTGGAGTTGTTTGCGTTCCTCTTAGAGCGTAAGCAAAGACAGAACCAATCATAATCAATGCCAAGATTAGTGCAAGGATCTTAGCTGATCTCTTTTCCAAAGCTTTTGCCATGTCATTTAGTGCGGGTCACAGGTTATTTAAATGTTTATTGCTTCTCTTAAGGGTATACTGAATATCTCGTTTAGGTGATTTAGCCCTTAGTTTCAGCTAATTATCGGATAAAACAAGTTATAGTTATTTTAGAAAACTTCTTGAGCATAATCTACTTTTATTGGCATAAGTGAATTAACAATATCCGAATAGGAGCAAGTCTTATATACCGCATAATGTTGAGAATTGATAAGCTCCGGTGGTGTAGCCCGGCCAATCATACGGGACTCTCGATCCCGTGACCC
>CBEWZU010000033.1:0-23139 GCA_965561205.1 uncultured Archaeoglobaceae archaeon
CGACCTGCAAACTCCCCACAAAGCCCCTCGCGTAAGTAAGGGGTAGTTCACTGATCGGTCAGCGATTTCATTTTCTGATAGAGCTCCTCACCGAGCTCACTCAATATTTCTCTTGAAAGTGCGATCTCACCTGTATCGATTTTTGCTACGGCTTTTCCAATGATCTTTAAAAGAATATCGAAAATCTCCATATCAAAACAGATTTTATCCCCATTTTTTTCAGATTTTTCAAGCAGCTTTCTCAAAATATCGAGCTCGTCAACCACGAAAAATATTTTAAAACTTTAGCTCTAAAAATATTTCGATAACACTTCTTGGAGGTGATAAAATGAAAATATGGTATATCGGTGCTTACGGTATTGTCTCGACAACTGCGATGGTTGGTGGAAAGCTTATTGAGAAGAATATCGTAGATAAAACGGGTCTTGTCAGCGAGCTCCCGTATTTCAACGGTATTGAAAAATATGCCCCCCTCGAATTCGAATTCGGTGGTCATGAGGTTAGGAAGGTTAAGAACGCTTACGAAGCCGCTTTACAACATTGGAATGAAAACAGACATTTCGAAAGGCAATATCTTGACGAGATTAAAGAAGATCTCGAAAAGATTGTTGCGGCAAAGGGAACTGCCCTGAACTGCGGAAGAGGTGTCCAAGCACTTGGAGATCTCGATGTTCTTGAAAACGAAGTAAAAACACTCTCAGAAATAGTGGAAAGTATTGAAAAAGATTTAAAGAGCTTTGCCGACAACGAAACAGTGGTTATAAACGTCGCTTCTACAGAACCCCTTCCGAAATTCAACGAGAAATATCACACGACACTGGACGGATTTGAAAAAATGATCGAGGAAGATGCGAAGGAGTTCGCCACGGCAAGCATGCTATACGCTTACGCAACCCTAAAGAACGGGATACCATACGGAAACTTTACACCGAGCGCTGGATCGTCAATCCCGGCACTTAAGGAGCTTGCAATTGAGAAAAAGGTCCCTCATGCTGGAAATGATGGAAAAACGGGAGAGACACTCGTAAAAACGACTTTAGCACCGATGTTCGCCTACAGAAACCTCAAGATAATCGGATGGATGAGCTACAACATACTCGGAGACCTCGATGGGCTTGTTCTCAGCCACTCGGAGAATAAGGAGAGCAAAGTCATAAGCAAGGACAAGGTTCTTGAAAAAGTCCTCGGGTATTCGCCATACAGCATAACGGAGATTGAATACTTCCCGTCATTGGTTGATAACAAGACAGCTTTCGACTTCATCCACTTCCAAGGATTCTTGGGGACTAAGATGAAGTTTTACTTCATCTGGGACGGTATAGATGCGATCGTAGCGGCTCCTCTGACGATAGATATAGCGAGGTTCCTTCTCTTTGCAAAGAAGAAAGGTCTCTACGGTGTGATAAAAGAGATGGGATTCTTCTTTAAGAGTCCAATGGAGAACGAAAACGTTAATACGCACTCACAGTTCGAGGAACTCAAAAAATGGTTTAACGAAAATCTATAAATTTTTAACCAAATAATCAACAACACTTTCGAAAACTCTTAAACCATCTCCACTCCTTCTCTCGACTCTCATCCAATCCGGATGTTGCCACGGATGGATTACCCTCTCTGGATGTGGCATTAACCCGAACACGTTTCCCTTCACATTGCAAATTCCCGCTATGTTCTTAAAGCTCCCATTCGGATTCCAAGGATATCCCGCGTAGTTTCCTTCGCTGTCAACGTATCTGAACACTATTTGGTCGTTTTCCATGAGCATGTCAAAGAACTCTTCCTCTTTCCCGAGGGGGAACACAACCTTTCCCTCTGCGTGGGCAACCGGAAACATTACGATCTCTTCTCCGTATCTCCTCGTGAAGATGCACTTCCCTTTGTTCTCGTGTCGGAGATATGTGGGGCGACACTCGAATCTGTTTGAATCGTTTATTGCCAAAGCCATTTGCGGCTTATCAGCGATGGGTTTATCCTCATCGAATCCGGGTAAAGCTCCGAGCTCCACAAGAACCTGAAAGCCGTTACAAATCCCCAAAATCGGATAGCCTTCGCGGATGAACTCTTCCAAATCACTCCTGAGGAGGCTTTTAACTCTTGCAGAGAAGATAGCACCTGCTCTGACGTAGTCTCCTGCGGAGAACCCTCCGGGGAAGACGAGGCACGAATAATCCCAGATGTTTCTTGAATCGCTCTCTTTAATCATGTCGCTGTAAAACTGCTTCAGATGGACGGCCTCCGCTTGAACTCCAAGGGATCTGAAAGCCTTTACTGTCTCATCTTCACAGTTCGTCCCCTCAATCCTCAGGACTGCAACCTTTATTTCCTCCAACTCCATGAAATCACCCCAAATATTTTTTCATACCTTCTCTCCAAGCACTGTCTGCTCTGTCGAGAGGTATCACGCACTTCCTTTTGAATATCAGGACATCGCCGCCGCAGTATCCTATTACCTTGGCTTCCAATCCCTTTGATCTTAGATAGTCCACAATTTTCTCGTCTTTCGTCTCCAAAATCCACCTCGTGTTTGATTCGCTAAATAGCTCCTCAAAATTGAGTTCGACTTCGAATCCCCTCTGTCCGGCAATGGCCATTTCGGATAAGGCTACTGCAACACCCCCTTGGGAGACGTCATGGCATGAAAGAACTTTAAATTTGCTAAAAGCGTCTAATAGAGTTTCCGCATAACTCTTCAGTCTTTTAGGATCTGTTATTGGAACCTGATTACTCTTAAGTCCCGTAATCTTTGAATAAAGACTTCCTCCGAATTCCCGCTTTGTTTCACCCACGAGAATCACAGCGGAGTCGTCCTTTTTGAAATCGACGCTTATCGCTTTTCTCACGTCGTCGATAAGTCCCACACCGATTAAAGTCGGCGTTGGTGCCACGCACCCGTAGGGTGTTTCGTTGTAGAAACTGACGTTACCACTGACAACTGGAATTCCGTATCCCTGAGCCATCCAGCCTAAAGCTCTGACACACTCAACAAACTCACCCATCCTATCCGGCTTTTCAGGGTTTCCGAAGTTTAAACAATCAACGAAACTATGCGGTCTGCTGTTGACAGCTACGAGATTCCTAATCATTTCATCGAAGGAGGAGGCGGAACCCCAATAAGGATCTATCGCAGTCATCCATGGATTTACGTCCGATGTTATTGCGATTCCTTTAAAGGATTCCGTCGGTTTGATTATGGCGGCATCTCCGTGTCCTTCAAATCCCACCCTCCCCTGAAGGGGCTTCAAAACAGTGCAGGCTCTCACCTCATGGTCGTATTGTCTGATTACCCATTCTTTGCTCGCCACATTGGGATGGGAAAGCATTTTTAGGATTATTTCCTCATACTTACCCACATCCCTTACTTCATCAATGGGTTCTCTCTTTTTAGTGACGTATTCTCTTTGATATTCTAAACCGGCTGAGAGAAATTCTATATCGAGATCGTATATCTTGTATCCCTTGTAATAAATCCTCAGCCTTTTGTCCCCAGTCGTTACTCCGATCACCCTCGCTTCGACATCCCACTTCTTGAAGATGTAAAGGACTTCGTCTACGTTTTGGGGCTTCACCGAGAGGATCATTCTCTCTTGGCTCTCGCTTATCCAAATCTCCCAAGGAGCCATTCCTTCTTCCTTCAGATGGACTTTGTCGAGCCAGACTACGGCACCACATCCGCCAGCCAAGCACATTTCGCCGACGGCACCGCTTAATCCGCCGCCACCCAAATCCTTCATCCCGGATATGAGATCAACCGCCTCCAAGCATGCATGGATGAGTGGCTCCTTCATTATCGGATTGCCGAGCTGGACGGCACCTCTCGATTCCTCCTCACTCTTCTCGTCGAGCTCTGCGGATGCGAATGTCACCCCGTGGATTCCGTCTCTCCCTGTGGCACCTCCAGCCAAGATCAGGATTTCGTTTACTCCTCCAACTCTGCTTGGGACGATCTTATCTTTACGGGCAATTCCTATGCACCCAACGTTAACCAAGCAGTTTGTCAGATAACTCTGATCGAAAAAGACAATTCCGGCAACCGTGGGGATGCCAACTCTGTTTCCGTAGTCTCTGATGCCCGCCACGACTCCTGTCAGGAGATAAACGGGATGTTTCGTTCCCTTTGGAAGCTCTTCGTATCTCGTATCGAGTTCGCCGAAGAAGAGGGGATCGATCAGCGCTACCGGCTGAGCTCCCATGCAGACCACGTCTCGAAGGATTCCTCCGATTCCAGTGGCGGCTCCACCGTAGGGCTCTATAGCCGATGGATGGTTATGGCTTTCGAATGCTATCACATAAGTGTGTTCGTCATCGAATTCGACGACGCCAGCGTCGTCCGATGTAGAGATAACGTAATCCGTTTTGAATCCCAAAAGATACTTTTTTAAATAATATTTGGAGCTTTTATAGCAACAGTGTTCGCTCCAAGCCTGCCCGAAACTCTGGAGTTCGATGTCGGTTGGATTTCTTCCCTCCCTCAGGAAGTATTCTTTGACCTTTTTCATTTCTTCGAGGTTGAGATTCAATCCCATTTCGTTGCTTATCCTTATTAGATCTTCATCAGTAGCGTTGAGAATATCCACCTCGTAAATCTCGAAGGGATAATCCAATTTACGGAACATATCAATCAACCCACTCTATGGAGAAATCTTGAATAACGGGATTTGCTAAGAGCTTTTCACACATCTCTTCGATCATCTTTTCCGCTGCCTCTCTGCTTTTAGCTTCAAGCTCAATTCTGAAGACTTTTATCGATGATACGCTCTTTACATTCCGAAATCCGAGGAGGTTTAACGCCTTCTTCGTTGCTTCACCTTCCGGATCGACAACGCCTTTTTTCAATTTTATAAACACATCCGCAGTAACTTTCATGGTTTTGCGTAGTCAGAAGTATAAAAATATTTAGCGTTATGCATTGACGGGCATATTCCAACCGAGGATGAACAAAAAGAGAGAAAGTAGCTTGTGTATTCTTTCTTTCCAAATTTGCAAGTCAGGACAATTTTAAATATTGGGAGGAGAGAAGATGATGTATGCCAAAAGTTAAGATAGAAATTCCAGAGGGAATTGATGAGGATAAGATAAAATTTTGGATAGCTGAAGGAATGAGTAAAGAATTTTTCAAGAAAATCGTTCTCGATGTTTTAAAGTCTGGAATCGAATTAGATTTCGAAGAAGCTATTAAGAAATTCGAAGAGAGTAGAGAGGAAGCTTGGAAGGATATTAAGGAGAAATACTCCAAGAAAGGATTGATTGAATGAGATTAGTCGTTGACAATAACGTAGTTTTCACAATTGTAATAACTGGAGATAAATCAAAAGCATTTAGAATCATCAGAGATCACGATTTAATCCTATATTTCCCAGAAGATGGATTGTTAGAGTTTAAAAAGCACAAAGATAAATTGAGGAAATATTCTAAGGAGTTCGAACTGAAATCTTTCTTAGCTTTTTCCTTAATCCACGTTATTCCTTCCGAAATTTATGAGGACAAAATCTCAGAAGCATACAATATGGCTAAACAGTTCGATGAAAAAGATACACCTTTTATAGCTTTAGCTTTAAAGCTAAACATCCCAATTTGGACTAACGATAGGAAAATGATCGAATATAGTATAAGATCTGGTAAGTATTTAGCTCTTGATTCTGAGTCGTTAGAAGATTTGTTGAAAGGAGCTAATATTAACGAGATTAAGCGGAAATTAATGAAGAGATATCATTTATCTAAAGTGAAACAAGTAGATGAATTGTAAACGAGCTGATAATTCTCTTTAATTAAAATTTGTTCTTTTTGAGAATATTCTCCAAGGCTCTCAAACCTTCTTTAGTAATTCTAACCCTATAGGATGCCACACCCGAAGCACTTTCTTCCTTGCTGATTCTGCTTATTTCGATTAGGTTTAAAAGCTCTAAAAAGTTGCAGTTCTTCCTAATTGTTTCGTAATTCGTTTTAAGAGCTTTGGATAGGCTGTAATAAGAGTAAACTTTCTTATTTGAAAGGACTTTTAGAATCTCTATCTTCTTTTTATCGCTTTCAAGCAAATCTACCATTTTGTTGTAATCACAACAAAATAAAGATAAACTATAATTCAGGAAATTGTCGTTGGCACTACAATTTAGTAAGGCTTAAGTAGAGAAATTGATATAATTTTAGGTGCGAAATAAGCTAATGGTATCGTTAAAGGTGGTAACATGTCAATTGGGTGGTTACAATTGATAGAGCATTACTACAGTTTAAATGACACAACTAAAACGATATTATATATCCTTAGTGTAATTGTTTGCCTTATCATGCTGGTCTCATATTTGAAATGGAAATTTGAAAGGTATGCAAGGATAAAGAAATGTGGTGGTTGAGATGAACACGAGAATAATAATTTTTGTTTTGTCTTCCCTACTAATAGTAGGATGCACACAGCCACAGGCTCAGATAGAGTATGGAGTAAAATTACGATGCAAAAGTAATAGATGTCGTGGATGGGGACATCATAATCGTCCAGTTTCAGGGAAAAACCGAGACTTTAAGAATTCTTGGAGTTGATACTCCAGAAATATCTAAGGAAAATTCTCCCTACGAATATAAAACAAATAACTTGGAGTGTGTTAGAGAATGGGGGTATAAGGCTAAGGATTTTACTTATTCAATGCTTAAAGGAAAAGATGTGCAAATAGAGTTCGATGAAAAAGCTGGATTGAGAGATAGCTTTGGTAGACTACTCGCTTACGTTTACATCGATGGAAAAGACTTTGGAAAAATGCTTGTTGAGAAGGGATATGCAAGGGTTTACGTGGAAGGCGAGTTTTCTAAAGAGAGTGAATATATAAAAGCTGAAGAGGAAGCTTTCAATTCCGATGTTGGAGTATGGAGTTGTAGAGAAGTTATCCAAACCCCAACGCCGACATTAATTCAGACTGTAACGGTCGTTCCTGAAGAGATAAAAGAATATATCGTAAAGAACTACGGTGACGGCAAATGCATAACAAAAGATACGGGTGATAAATTAGGATTAGCATGCTTGACTGATAACCTTGCAAAGCCCCTACCGTCGGGATACACGAAAGACGACATCTGTAGTGAAGAAGTTTTAAAGTGGACTTACGACAACGTTGGTTGGTGTATAGAGACAACTCCCCCACCCGCTACGGAAAAGATAGGACACCAAACCGTCATCGTAATTACGACGATAACACCCACTCCACTTCCAACGACGACTTTAACACCAACACCGACTCAATCTGTTAAAGAAACGCCTCCACCAGCTCCTATTCCAACTGTTCCTCCAAGCTTAACTGAAGTAAACAAAGTCATAATATACGCATTAGATCAAAATCCGGCTGGTTACGATTCAGGTAAGGAATGGATTATGCTTTACAATCCTTTAGACCATTATGTTAATATTGAAGGATGGAAAATAAAGATTAGGCCATGTTTATCTCAGGGCAGTAGTCATATAATTGAAATTCCTGAGGGGTCTATTATTGCACCATGGAGTTACTGGGTATATGTGCATCCGACTGAATTGCTCAATGATTCCATAATTGAGGTTATATTATTAGATGCGAATAATAACCGCATAGACAGTGTAATTGTGGGACCTGACAATGAAGATGACAATAGATATTGGTACAGGATATCTTCAAGCAGCACGGCATTCAGCAAAACATCTGTCGAAGATGTCCCGCCTTCTCCGCCCCCTCAAGTTCCAATACCGGAAATTAAGATAGAGTATATCCATTTCAACGCTCCGGGAAACGATCGTTATAATTTGAACGGAGAATACGTTGTGATAAAGAATTATGAAGATGAAGCGGTAAATCTTAAAGGTTGGAAATTGAGAGATGAATACGGTCATACTTACGTATTTCCCTCAGTAACAATACCAAGCGGTGGAACAATAACGATTTACACTGGCTCGGGAACTGACACAGAAACAGAACTTTACTGGGGAAGCGATTGGCCAATTTGGAATAACGACGGGGATTCTGCTTATCTCTATGATTCTTATGGAAGACTTGTCGATACTTACAGCTACAGCGGATTTTCATAAAATATTTCTATACCTCAATGAAAAAATTGTGGGGAATTTATAAGAACCGCATTATAAAAGGTCGGGGTGATCAAGGTAAAACGGCATTATTTTTTTCGAAATTAGCCGTCTATTGCAAGTATATTTTTTTAACGAACCATTAATCGATGCAAATCCATTGGAAGTGGGATGGGATATGGCGTATGTGATTACTAAGTTACCAGATCCAAATCTGAGTAAAAAATTAATAAGCCAAAATCCAGAGAGGACTAATTATGAAAGTAAAAATAACCAGCTTTATATTGTTGTTTTCTCTGTTGTTTGGAGTAGTAGTCCCCGTCGAGGGAAAGTTAACAGAAAATGGTAAAAAATGGATCGCTCAGAATTTAGGTAAAAAAATAGGAGACAAATACTGTTACTCATACGATGTCGAGTATTACAGATACGACTCAGACCTCAAACAGGAAGTAAAGGAAACTTACGGGACTGGTGGTGCTGTAGGAGCTTTAGTCGGTGCAAAGCTGATTGGTAAAGAAGATGAAATTTACGTCCGAATCGGCGATAAGAGATTCTACTACTCCGACCTAAAAGCTGGAAATGACGGTTATGATATCACATTAGATGATGTTAAATACGAGATTGTTCCATACGACGGTTATCCAGCTGGTGAAGATCAATATTGCTATGCACCAGAAACTCTGACTCCCACGCCGACACAATCACCTACACCTATTACACCACTAACCACCACAAAGGCGATAACACAAACCGAAACAATACCCTCAACACCGGGATTTGAAGCAATACTTACAGCAATAATTATTCTACTTGTCTTAGTCACGAAAAGATACTGATTAGGAACGATGCTACGCACCGCCGCGGTTTCCTATTGTTCTATCTCTCTTTTGATTACCCATTTTTATAGTCTGGTGCCAAAACATCTTGAATTTATACGGGATATAAACTGGCACATTCGTGTCTCGTCCTAACTGTATGACTCTCTGGCAAACGGTAAGTTAGTTTAAGTTAATTTGGCACTGGACTATAAATTTAAAAATTCTTCAGTGCGCCGGCCGGGATTTGAACCCGGGGCAGGGGCTCGGCAAGCCCCTGTGTTAGCCAGGCTACACCACCGGCGCTTAAAAGATTTTAGCGAAAGTTGTTAATAACACTTTCGGATTGTTATAGTTAATGCTGATTGCAAAAGATGCTGAGAAATTACAGCAGATGCTAATTTCTTGGATAATTGATAACGCGACAAAATTCGAATCGAGATACGGAACGGAGTTAAGAGCTAAACCGATACTGATCGTTTCCGAGAAAGGGCACGCAGAAGAAGACACGAGCGGATGGAGGATCTGTGATGAAACTTACTTGGACAGGATTCGTGAATGCCTCGATGCCGCCATCGAGAAATTGAGGAAAGTCCCATACACAAGAAGGGTCTCAATACCGATATGGCGTCCAAAGGATCACCTCTGCAATACTCCGCCGGCGATAACTGAAATAAGTTTTCTATTTGTTGATAACAAACTCCACGTTACTGCTTTTTTGAGATCCCTCGATGCCGTGAACTACTTCAAATCAAACTTCGGTTTGATCAGTTACGTTCTTGAGGAAATTGCGGACAAAACGGGGAACGTAGCTGGGAGCGTAGCAATGCTTATCGCGGCTCCTCACATCTACCAAAGGGATATAGATAGAGTTGAAAAAACAAAATACAAAGAGTATTTCGGATACCACGATTTAGGAGTTCATATAGTTGAGGATTATCTTTCATCCGCATGGCATTCAGCTCTTGAGACTATATATTATCAAGGGAAAACGAAAAGAACGGAATGGGGTGATCTCTTTGAGGGACAGGGCGAGAGCAAATTCGTCCACAGATTGCTCTTAGAGGTGAAAAATCCCGAAGAAAATCAGATTCACGACAAGGCTCCCTTTACGAAAAAGTATGGAATCGATTACGCTCATGAATACGTGATGTTCGCCGCAAGCATAGATAAACCCGTAGAGGAGAGAATCCTCAAGGAAGGTGAGTCCTACACCTACGCTGAAAGGGCAAGATTCTGCGAAAGGGATGACGTCCGAGTTGACCAGCTTTACACGAGTATAGAGAAGCTTAAAAAAGATAAGAGCAGAAGGGACTGCTACATCGGAATCTCAAGACCTTGGGACATCAAGGCGGACGATCCTCCATGTTTAAGGGGGTATCAGTTCGTTCTCGCTAAGGACTTCTCCGGAATCTTCTACATGCGATCCAACGATGCTTACGGTGCAATGCACGCCAACATGTTTGCGTTCAATCTTCTTACAAAATACATATCAGAGCTTATCGGTTTTAATAAACACACTTACTACCATTTCTCATTAGATGCTCACATTTACAATGAATTTCTTGATGCTGTTAAGGATATTCTTGAGCCGTCGATGCCATCTTTTTCGGACTACCTTTAGGTGTGGAAATCCTTTTCTCCCCTGAGTGCTAAAGCAATATTCGCTTTCAGTGTAATTTCAAAGTAAGATCTGTCCGGTTCGAGAACTGCAAACCTTTTTGGAACAGGGATTGCAATAAAATCGCCAAAGTCCTTGTTGTTGTTTCCTATGAATATATCGCAGAAGTCTTTTTCCTCTTTGTGTAGTATAATATAAACATTCTCGGGAGATTCTTTCACGAGTTTCATTAACTCGTCGATATTTATCTTCTCAAATATACGACAGCATATTCTCTCGGCTTCCGAAGATGAATCATCTTCAACACTGATCATCTCAAAGATATGATGATCATAAACTATATATCCTTTACTCTTTTCCATCAAATTTTTAAAATGAGAATTTCAATGGAGACCGTGATCGCTGTAATCAATTACGGTGCGGGGAATCTAAGAAGTATAAGCAAAGCAATCGAAAAGATTGGTAAAAATGTTACAGTCACAAATGATCCTGAAATAATCAGAGCGGCTGATGCGATAATCCTACCGGGTGTTGGCGCTTTCGAGACAGCTATAAAGAATCTAAAAGAATTTATTCCGTTTTTGAAGGATACGAAGACTCCGATATTGGGAATCTGTTTAGGAATGCAACTCTTCGCCACATTCAGCGAAGAAGGCGGTCTGCACAGGGGTCTCGACATAATACCCGGAAAAGTCGTGAGATTTCCCAAAAATGTTGGGAAAATACCTCACATGGGTTGGAATGAAGTCGATTTCGAAGATCACTACCTTTTTGAAGGAATAGAAAGTCGTTTCTTCTACTTTGTTCACTCATACTATTTCGATACAAAGGATAACGTCATCGCCTACACAGATTACGCTGTAAGATTTCCATCCGCTTTGGCGAAGGACAATTACCTCGGAGTGCAGTTTCATCCGGAAAAAAGTGGAAAAAACGGTTTGAAATTACTTGAGAACTTTGTTGAAAACATTTGATCGTGTGTTACATAAAATTTTTAAAACCACTAACCAATCGCCGTTTATGGTAGTAACGATAAATGTGGGAAAAAAGGGTATTAACGATAATCTCATCAAAGAAATTAACATGATCCTCGAAAAAAGGGGTATTGTTAAGGTAAAAATGCTCAGGAATTTTAGAAATGCATCGGGTGCCGATAAAAAAACCCTCGCTAAGGAAATAGCCTCGAAAGTTAACGGAACTCTCGTAGATTTTAGGGGCTTTGTTTTAACATTTAAGAGGTGTTAAACATGGCGACAGTGTATGATGTTCCTGCAAATATCCTGATCGAAAGAGTTGCCGAAAAACTCAAGGAAATGGAGGGATTTGAGCCACCTGCATGGGCTAAATATGTCAAAACAGGTGTTCACAAAGAGAGATCTCCAGAGAGGGAAGACTGGTGGTTTGTGAGGGTCGCCGCAGTGTTCAGAAAAGTCTACATAAACGGTCCCGTTGGTATCGAGCGTCTCAGAACTGCCTACGGTGGAAGGAAGAATCGTGGAGTTAAACCCGAAAAGTTCAGGAAGGGAAGCGGATCCATAATCAGAAAGGCACTGCAACAGCTCGAAAGTGCCGGATTTGTTGAGAAAACAAAGGAGGGTAGAGTGGTAACTCCGAAGGGAAGATCTTTTCTCGATAAGATTGCCACCGAGATCAAGAGAGAACTTGAAAAGGAAATTCCCGCTCTTGCTAAGTATTAGGGGGTGATATCATGGATGAATTAGAGGAGATTAGAAGAAGGAAACTTATGGAACTTCAGGCTCAGAGAGAGAGGGAACTTGAGGAGCTTGCAAGACAGCAGGAATTAGCTAAAAGGATCGAAGAGCAGAAAAAAGCGATTCTCAGGGCGATACTTGAACCGGAAGCGAGAGAGAGACTGTCGAGAATAAAGCTCGCCCATCCAGAAATAGCGGAAGCTGTGGAAAATCAGCTAATCGCCTTAGCCCAGTCCGGAAGAATCCAAAGAAAAAT
This sequence comes from uncultured Archaeoglobaceae archaeon, assembly GCA_965561205.1. Classification (GTDB taxonomy): domain Archaea; phylum Halobacteriota; class Archaeoglobi; order Archaeoglobales; family Archaeoglobaceae; genus Geoglobus. Next base: position 12,440 of record CBEWZU010000033.1, read on the forward strand.
TACGGATGAAATGTTAAAAGAACTTTTAAGGCGAGCCCTTCCAAAAAAGAGGGAGACAAGGATCATAAGGAAGTGATATTATGGGAAAGAAAACAGTTGGCGTTAAAAGAAGACTTGCTAAGTTCTATAAGCAGAACAGAAGAGCACCAATTTGGGTTACCATAAAGACAAAGCGTAAAGTTGTATACAGTCCAAAAAGGAGGCATTGGAGAGCTAAAAAGTTGAAGGTGTGATGTGATATGCCGGAGGTTGAGGTTGAGAGGATATACTCCCTAAGACTGAGACAGAAGATGAAAAAATATCCGAGATGGCTAAGAGCAAAGAAAGCCGTTAAGTTCATTAGAAAATTCCTAAGCAGGCACATGAAAACTGATATCAAGAACGTAAAAATAGACTCAAGTATAAATGAGAAAATCTGGGAGAGAGGTGGAAAAAAAGTTCCGACAAAAATCAGAATAAGGGCTGTAAAGTTCGATGATGGGATTGTTGAAGCAGAGCTTGTAAAATGAAGCTTCTATCGATTAGCGGTTCCCCTCTAATAGGATTATATATCAGAGCGAGTGAGAATTTTGCGATAATCGGTATTCGAGATAAAATCGTGGAGAATGTCCTAAGGGAAGAACTCGATGTTGATGTAATAAGGACAACGATTTGCGGTTCTGAGCTTGTCGGGGCTATGGTAGCCCTCAATGATAAGGGTGCAATTGTGAGCAAAAATATCTTAAAGAGAGAACTAAGCAAGCTATCCAAATACATGGATGTTCTCGTTTTAGATACCGAAATCACATGCTTCGGCAACATCTTGGCTTTAAACGATAAAGGGGCAATAATCCACCCCGAAATCGAAGATAAGATGATAGATAAGATCGAGGAGTTTTTGGGAATCGAAGTCCGCCGGGGGACTGTGGGCGGGATAAAAACAGTTGGAATGGCTTCCGTCGTAACGAACAGGGGTGCTTTGGTGAATCCGAACACAAACAATTGGGAGCTTAAAATAATAGAGGAAATTTTAAAAGTAGAACCTGTGAAGGGAACTGTGAACTTCGGAAGCGAAATGGTTGGAACGGGAGTGGTTGCAAACTCTAAGGGATATTTAGCTGGAAGGGATACAACTGGTTTCGAGCTTGGTTTAATTGAAGAAGCTTTATTTGGGTGATGCGTATGAAGTTCGAAGTCAGCGGGAAATTTAGAAATGGGATGATATGGACTAAATTCAAAAAAGTAGTGGAAGCCCACAACGAGAAATTTGCAATCGAAAAGACGTATTCGCTGTTGGGAAGCAATCATAAGGTAAAGAGAAACCTTATAAAGATTGAAAACATCAGAAAGTGTGAGTGATTATGAGCGTTGAAAGAACTATTCAGGAAAGGTTGATCTTCTTTGAAGGACTTAGAAAAGAGGCTGAGGGGATTCAGGAGAGGATCGAAGAGATTCAAACGATGAAAAACGAACTCGATAGGACAATAGAGTATTTGGAGTTTTTCGATAAGGTTGAGAGTGTCGACGCCCTCCTAAATTTGGGTGGCGGCGTTTTTGCTTATGCTGATGTAAAAGAGAACAGAAAAGTTCTTGTGGATGTAGGTGCCGGAGTTATAATCGAAAAAGAGGTAAAGGATGCAATTGAAACTTTAAAGAATAAGAAAGAGGAGATGGAAAAGACTGAACAGAAACTGAGAGATCTTCTCAATCAGATTGCTTCTCAGATGATGAAAATTCAAGAGGAGCTTGAAGAACTTATGAAGAAGGCAAAAGAACAAGAACAACAAAAGAAAGAGTAATATGTTCAAGGCGATAAAAGAAAAGCTCCTTAAGTTTAAGAAGAAAATAGATAAAGAGATTAAGGAAGAAATCAAAGAGGAAGATAGAAGAGAAGAGGTCAAAGCTGAAAAACAAATAGAAGTAAAAAAACCAAGTATTAAGGAAAAGGTTGCCGCTCTTGTTCTTAAAAGGGAAATCGTCATCGATGAATCTAAGATTGATAAGATTCTGCCGGAATTGGAGATAATTCTCCTCGAAAGTGACGTTGCGTTTGATGTTGTTGATAAGATATCCGAAGATTTAAGAAAAAGGCTAATCGGAAAAAGAATAAAAATCGGTGAAAGCGTTTCCAATGTCGTTTTAAATGAATTAAAAGAAGTTTTAAGGGAAATTTTAAGCCAAAACCAAGTAGATTTTGATGAATGGGTAGACAAAAAGATTAAGGAGAAAAAACCGGTAGTAATTCTTTTTGTTGGAGTTAACGGGACGGGCAAAACCACAACAATCGCGAAGATTGCGAAAAGACTGATGGATAAAGGATACACTGTCGTGTTTGCCGCCGGGGATACCTTTAGGGCTGGTGCCATTGAGCAACTCGAAGAACACGCAAAGAGAGTTGGCGTTAAAGTGATAAAGCACAAACCCGGTAGCGATCCGGCTGCTGTGATATACGATGCGATAAAACACGCAGAAAGCAAGGGGATTGATTTCGTTCTCGCAGATACCGCCGGAAGAATGCACACAAAAAAGAATCTAATAGATCAGCTCGGTAAGATAAAAAGGGTAACAAAACCCGATTTCATAATCTTTGTCGATGAGAGTATAGCGGGTAATGATGCCGTGGAGCGGGCGGAGATGTTTAACGAAGCTGTTGGAATTGACGGGACAATTCTCACAAAGCTCGATGCTGATCCAAAGGGAGGCACCGCCATATCCATCTCTTTTGTCACAAAGAAACCCGTTCTGTATATCGGAGTTGGTCAGAGTTACGATGATCTTATAAAATTTGATGCCGATTGGTTGATAAGCAGAATTTTCGATTAGCTTTATATAGCATATCCTTAATCAGTAATTGATGTCAAGATTTAGACATCTCATTTCGATAGATGATCTAAGCAGAGATGACATTGAATACATTTTGAAGAAAGCCGATGAATTCCTTGAAATTGCTATGGAGAAAAAAAAGCTCAATCTCCTTGAGGGGAAAGTTTTGGCTAACATGTTTTACGAGCCTTCCACAAGAACGAGAATGAGCTTTGAGGTTGCCATGAAGAGACTCGGCGGTGACGTCATCAATATGGGAAGCGTTGAAGCGACAAGCATTGCGAAGGGGGAGAGCTTAGCGGATACGATCAGAGTCGTGGGAAAATACGCAGATTGCATCGTCCTCAGGCACTACAGAGAGGGGGCGGCGAGATTTGCAGCTGAGATCAGTGAGGTGCCGGTTATAAACGCTGGAGACGGGGCGGGACAGCATCCTACCCAGACCTTACTCGACCTATACACGATAAAGAGGGAATCAAAACTTGAGAAAATAAAGATCGCCCTCATAGGTGATTTAAAATATTCGAGAACCGTTCACTCTCTGATAAAGGCTCTGTCCCTTTTCAACGCTGAAATATATTTGGTGTCACCTCCAAGTTTGAGATTGCCGGAACATCTGATAGAATCTGCAAAATGCGTGGAGACAAATCTGAAACATGCGATAGAGGAAGCCGATGTTCTATACGTCACGAGAATACAAAGGGAGAGGTTCCCCGACGAGGAGGAATATCGGAAGGTTGCCGGTAGCTACAAGATAACAGCTGAAATGCTTAGAAATAGCAAAGCGATAGTTATGCACCCCCTTCCAAGGGTTGATGAAATATCTTACGACGTTGACAATCTGAAGAATGCGGTATATTTCAAACAGGCTTTTTACGGCGTCCCCGTAAGAATGGCGATATTGAGCGAGGTGATTAGATGAAAGTCCTAACCATAAGCAAGATTAAGGACGGGACTGTCATAGACCATATTCCGGCGGGAAAAGCTTTGGAGGTTTTGAAAATTTTGGGAATAAAGAGCGGTAGCCGCGAGAGGGTAAGCATGGCAATGAATGTCGAAAGCAAAAAGATGGGAAGAAAGGATATCGTAAAGGTGGAGGGGAAATACATCGGGGATGACGAGCTTAACAGGATAGCACTTATAGCTCCGAATGCCACGATCAATATAATCAAGGACTACGAGATCCTTCGGAAATTCAAAGTGGAGATCCCGAAATTCGTTGAGGGAATTCTTCGATGCCCGAATCGTAACTGCATAAGCAATGATGAGAGGGAGCCCGTGACTCCAAAGTTTGAAATAGAAGAGGGGGCGGCAAAGTGCATCTACTGCGGAGGGAAAATTTATGAAATTGAAAAGTTCTTAATCTGACTATGTGGAGTAGGATAAGAGAGAAATTTGAAAAATATCCCTCCCAAATTGCCGTTGCAAAGGAGTTTTTAAAATTGGGGATTGCCGTAAGAGACGGGAAAGCTTACTGTGGTGAAATCGAGCTTGTCCCAACAAAGATTGCCGAAGCTATTGGCGTTGATAGAAAGGTTGTTGTAATGGCAATTCAGAATATAGAAGGGGATGATGAGCTAAGAAAGGTTTTCTCCTCCTTAAGACCTGTAGCTTATATCGCAGATGTCGCGAGGATTTTAGGCTTCGGTGTTCTCGAAGTTTACGCTGAGAGCCAGAAACCGGGGATTATAGCTGGCATCACCAATATTTTGGCAAGGGAGAAGATATCCATCAGATACATGCTTGCCGAAGATCCCGACCTCAGTGTGGAGAGCAAACTGACAATAGTGACGGAAACGAAAATACCGGGAAAGCTTGTCGACGAATTTCTAAAAGTGGACGGCGTAATAAAAATCGTGATAAGCTGATTATATAAGGTCGGCTAAGAAGGCTTCACTGTGAGATGAATTAGAGAGGTGGGTGTTTCATAAAGTACTTTAGTAGGTTAATTTTAGTTGGAACATTTAGTAGAACATTGTCAAATACTTAAGATATACCAAAATCGCTTAGCTTAGGTTTAGATTTAATATTTTTATTTTGATCATTTTTGATATTAATCTTTGAACTTGCTAAAATTTTCTGCTTTTGTTTGTCTTTTTTATAATTTAAGTAAACTTCTACAAAAATATCTAAGTTTCCAAGAAATTCTTCAATTAAGTTCTTAACTGTATTCCATTCCAATCCACCATAACCTGTGCCAATCTGGGGTATTGCAATTTTTTTAATTTTTCTTCCAAGTTTTTCTGAAAGAAAACTTAAATTATCTCTGATCCATTTTAATCCTGCTTCAATAATCTTGTAATCGCTCGGTAAATCCCAATAAATCTTTGTAGGAAAATTAAGTATTATAAAATCTTTGCTGTTCTTTCTCTCGACCCACACATGAGGTTTCCAATCATAGATATTATAAATAATCAATTTTGGATTTTTATTGTCTTTTAAGTCAACTTCAAACCTCGCAAGTATTCTTGTGTTCCCTTTTTTACAAGCTCTTTTATAGTCCTTAAACATTTCTGGAAAACGTTTTTTGAACTCACGAGCTATACCAGCACCCATAACTCCTTTAACATTTGTTGAATTTACTAATACATCCGCATCAGATTCAAATATACTTTTATCTTGAACGTAAATTACTGGCATTAATACCTCACCCCTACCTCATATTTAAGTCGGTCAATGTCGTAATATTTTATTTCGGAGTTGATATTATTCCGACTACAAAGTTCTTCAACTCTTCGCTTTAAGTGAGGGTCTTTACCGAAAATCATAATACTTCTAAGTGTTCCTTTCAAGTCCAATTCTTCTCTGACAATTAACTCAGATGCTAAAAGTTGAGATAGACATGGTTTTAAAGAAGTACCACCGAGTGACTCTACTGTATATTTGTTAAAGAATTCAGACCTAAGTTCTAAATCCATGCTTAAGATATTCTCATAAGCAGTATCCACTTTGAGCCATTCTCTTAATGTATCTACTCCCGGTAAGTCTGATACAAGGTATTTAACGAAACTGTTAATAGATTTAAATGCTGAAGGATTTTTACGATGTGGATGTCCGTAAATAATGTAATATTTGGCACCTATATTCTTTAAATAATTTGTGAGTTCTATTGCATTAACAAAAAACAGAATAGCAATTGAACTTAAATTTCTTATCTTTAGGAATAAAAATCTTGGAACCAAGAGAGGACTGTCTCTAATCCTAACTATAAATAGGTACAGTCTGACGTAATCTCTCAGGCTTAAAACCTTAAAACGATACTTGAACTCAATTCGTCCAGTACTCTCATCAATAAAAGCATTAACGTCAAAAATCTTAAATTTTCTACCAACTGTTCCTTCGATCTGATATTCATCATCTTCTAAATCACCAACATCGTAAAAATTAATCTCATTTTGAATTAATGAGTTTTTCGAGAGAAGTTTACCCTTCTCAAGTATTCTATACAAGTTTTCAAGTGTTGTGAAGTGATATGGATATGTTTTTGATAAAACCTTTCTGAATGCTTCAACTTTCGAATTGAAGTCCATAGAATAATTAATGTAATCTATAACTAAAAATAATTTTTCTCATCCGATAAAGAACTAACACGCTACGAAGTGCGTAAGAAGCAAATTCAGATCCTTCTTTAGATTTCTCTGGATTTCTGAAAGATTTACTAAGTTTCAGTTCCTCAAGCTCTACGAGATGTTTCTCAGGAGTGTCTAAGTAGGGAAGGTTAAAGCTTTCAGCTTCAGCCGCAGAGTAGCTTACCATCTCTCCTTCCAGAAAGACGGGATGAAAAGGGAGAGAACTGTGAAAAGCTCAAGTCTTCCTATCCACATATCGAGGGAGAGAATAATCTTCACAGCCGGCGGTAGATACGTGTAGGGCTCTGAGGCTCCCACAGCTCCCAAACCGGGACCAACGTTGTTCAGAGTGGCGGCAACCGCTGATATAGACGTCATGAAGTCTAAACCGAAAAGCGAAATTATGAATGTTGAAACAACAAATATAAGGACGTATAGGACGAAGAACGCCGTTACATTATGAAGAATCTCTTTGCTGACGATCTCCTCGTTAAATCTGATAACTCTTGCGGTTCTCGGATCGGCACTCTTCAATATTTGTGAAATCGAGTATTGAATTAAAAGATAGATACGGGCAACCTTTATCCCACCTCCCGTTGATCCGGTGGAGCCGCCGATGAACATAAGCATGAGTATTAGAATCTTTGCGGAATCACTCCAAGTATCGAAATCGTTCGTTGTGTATCCCGTTGTGGTCATTATGCTCGCAACCTGAAAGAAAGAATATCTCACAGATTCGATGATATCGAATTGATTAAGATTCAGCACGGTTACGATGAGGGAAGCCGTCAAAATAACGGAAATGTAGAAAAGGAATTCGGTATCTTTGAATCTATTTTCACCTTTTAGAAGGAAGTAGATAAGGGTGAAGTTCGTCCCACCGAGTATCATAAAGATGAATATAACAAATTCGATCCTCGGATCGTTGAAAAAGGCTATGCTCTCGGTATGAGTTGAGAAACCTCCCGTTGATAGTGTTGTGAACGTGTGATTTACGGCATCGAAAAGAGACATCCCCAATAACTTTAGCAGGGATATTTCTGCTACAGTCAGCACCATGTAAGTGAGATAAAGCCTCACAGCTGTGTCCCTTATCCTCGGTTTTATCTTCTCAACCTTCAGTCCGGGAACTTCCGCCTGCAAAAGGGTCTCTCCCTTTCTCGCCAAAGTGGGAAAGATGGCGACGAAAAGAACGATGATGCCCATGCCTCCAAGCCATTGAGTTAAGCTCCTCCAAAGCAAAAGAGAACGGGGGAACTCTTCTACTCTCTCGATGATCGTCGCCCCCGTTGTCGTGAATCCAGACATCGTCTCAAAAAACGCATCGACGGGGGAGACATCGTAATAAATGTAGGGTAGACTTCCAATCAGAGCTACGAGAAGCCAACCTATTCCGACTATTGCGTATCCCTCTCTGTATTTTGCTACATCGCTCGTTGGCTTTGAGATAAAGAATAGGATAGCTCCCATAGTTAAGGAAATCAGAGCCGGGTATATGAATGCAAACGCATCTTCTCTGAAGTATAGGGCGACCGCTACGGGAAGAAAAAAAACTGCCGGATAGTATAGCAGTATCAAGCCCCAGTAATTTAAAACAAGCCTGTAGTTCATCCTTTCAACCTTTTTTCTACTTCATCCACTTTATCCCATGTAGTGAGAATGTATAGGATGTCACCCTTTCTCAGTTCGGTGTCCCCTCTTGCTACAAACATCTCTCCATCTCTTTTAACGACTGTGATTATTGTATTCTCAGGTAGCTTTATCTGAGACACCCTTTTGTTGAGTTTGCATTCCACTTCGATAACTGCGATGCCTTCTTTCATCTCTCCAACGGCTTTCGTTAGCTGAAGGATTCGCATAACCTCTAAGTATGTTGATTTTCTCGGAGATATTGCGGCGTCAACACCAACTTGCTCAAACATTCGAACGTAATCCTTTTTTTCAACTCTAACAAACGCCTTTCCAGCTCCAAGGCTCTTCGAAAGTAATGCTATCAGTAGATTTTTCTCATCACTCTCTGTTGTCGCGATAACAACGTCAGCTTTTTCTATTTCTTCCTCCCTTAACAGATCGATATCCGTTGCATCACCGATTACAACTTTTGTTCTCTTTAGCTGATTTAAAGCTTCTTCAGCTCGCGTTTCATCTTTCTCTATTAGCTTGATATTCAGATTTGCCCTTTCAAGTAGTTTTGCCGTATACACTCCCACGGTTCCAGCACCTGCAATTACAACGTTTTTTATCACGGGTTCTCCCATAATCTCTCTCAGAACCTGAATACTCTCACTTTTTCCAAGAACAGCAAGCTTATCCTTTGCTTTAATTACCGTGTCTCCCCGCGGGACGATTATGTGATCACCCCGATGGATTGCGGCTATTATTATATCCCTCGGGAGCTTGATATCTTTTATCTCCTTGCCCACAACTTGAGAGTCCTCTCGAACTGCTATCTCGACCAATTCGAGTTCACCGAATTCAGAAAACTCTATGGATCCGGGGATTGTTACAAGTTTGGCAAATTCCGATGCCAAGACAAGTTGGGGGCAGATTAAGACATCGTATCCCATTGGATGGCTTCTCTTCACGGGTTTGTCTGCATACTCGGGATTCCCGACCCTCACTATAACCATTCCAACACCGAGTTTTTTCGCAGCGAGTCCCGTTAGAAGGTTTACCTCATCGTTGCCAGTCACTGCGATAAGGAGATCGGCGTTTTCGATTCCAGCCTTCTTCAACACGTTTATATTTGCGGCATTTCCCCTGACGACGCTAACGTTTAGCTTTTCGATTTCACTAATTTTCTTTTCATCACTCTCGATTATCGTGATATCGTGTTTGTCAGCCAAATCCTTTGCGATATTATACCCTACTTCCCCAGCTCCTGCTATAACGATCCTCATCTCTTCGACCCTCAAAAATTCTCGCTATTAAAATACTTAACTCAAATGATATGACGAAGGCGATTAAAATCACAAGTTGGGTTAATCCTGAAATGTCGAAGGAGACGTTTGTCAACAAGATAAAAATCAAGAGATAGATAATAAATCTCTTCTCTCTCAAGCTTTTTGTTGAAATTAGCCCAAATCTTACAGCGATTGTTAGAATAAGCGGCATCTGAAAGAATACGCCTACCAAGATTACTATCTTAACGACATTGTATAGGGATTCCTTTACGGACAGAAACGGTTCCGCACCCAAATATTCAACCACAACTGAGCTGTAAATAAATGGAAGGATAAATTCATATGCCAAAAATGCTCCGATCAAGAAAAAGAGATATGACAACGGAAGATATATTTTCAAAAATTTCTCTTCATGAGGGTATAGAGCGGGTTTTACGAAGAGATATGCCTGATAAATTATCCAAGGATAGGTAAGAATGAAAGCTATGAAAAGGGATATCAACAACCTCGATAATATGAATTCCGGGGGTGTGTAAACCACCATTTCCCTTCCTTTAAATAGATTATCCCAAAGGATTGAAATAATTTCGTCGGATTTTATGAAAACAAGGGCGGTTAGAATGACGAAGGGAATAAGAGATTTTATGACCCTCTCTCTAAGTTCAGCTAAATGTTCCCTTAAATCCATTTCCCTATCGTGAGGAGGCTGCACAATAAGCTTGGACAAAAAAGTTAAATAAATATAATTACCATGGGTGAGTTCCGATAACGACCTTCTTACCAAAAGTGGATTCGATCAGTTCCTTGATTTTATTTACATCACCGTAAGGACAGTTACCCATCTCGTTTGCAACCACAATGCATTTACCTATAAACACGGTGTCGTATTCTTCCATTCCCTCTATCCATTTGTTGAAAAGCTTTATCTTTGGGATGACGTAGCCCGGACATCCGCCACAGCTAACTATACCTACTATGTCAACCTTGTCAAATTTCTCGAATTCGCCTTTTCCTTCTCTTGCAGCCGTAAGACATCTTTGACAACCGATGCAATATCGATCCCTACAATCTTCACAGCACAGAATAATTGCCTTCACCATCCTAGTCACCCATATTATTATGTTGGGTCGACAAATATATCTGTTACTGATAAAGGAAATTTGGAAAATTTAAAATAATGTATTCCTACGATTTATGAAAAAGTGTATATCATCGGATGTGGAAACTATATGGATTCCACATACGGTTGTCCCGGTAGAACCCTTATCCCTAACATAAAGATGGCTGCGATATTATCCAGTGTAAAATCGATGAAATCCATTTTAGCAACTGCTTTTTAGCACCCGTTAAATGTCCGTATATCAACCCCGAAGAGATTGCAAAAATGATTAAGGATAACTTCGGCGTCAAAGTCCACTCATGTGAT